>NZ_JABXFD010000677.1 GCF_013372625.1 Actinomadura sp. BRA 177 | reverse complement strand
CTCCCAGCGCCTGCGCGGCCCGCTGGCGGGCGCGATCGGCCTGGTGCTGCTGACCGGCCTCGGCGCGTACGCGTTCACCGCCGCGGGCGACGACTGCGCGGGCGACGACGCGCTCACGATCGGGGTCGCGGTCGCGCCGGACGTCGCGCCCGCGGTGATCCGGGCGGCGAGCCGGTTCAACGACGCCCGGCACCGGGTGGACGGGCGCTGCGCCCGCGCGCGGGTGCGCGCCACCGACCCGGACGCCGTCGCGACGCTGCTGTCCGGCAAGGGCGTGGCCGGGGTGACCGAGCGGCCGGACGTCTGGATCCCCGACTCGTCCCTGTGGGTCAAGCTCGTCGAGGGCTCCGCGCAGACCGGACCGGCCGGGGCGCCTGCCACGCTCGGCGGGCTCGCCTCGACCCCGATCGTCCTGGCGATGCCGCGCGGCCTCGCCGTCCAGCTGCGCAACCTCGGCGCGCCGGAGCGGCCGTCCTGGACCGAGCTGCTCGCCGCGGCGGGGACGGCCTCGAACGCCGAGGAGGGCCCGGCGACCGGGGACGGCGTGATCCCGCCGCGGCTGTTCCGGCTGCAGGTCCCCGACCCCGACCGCAGCGCCACCGGCATGGGCACGCTCATGCTCGCCGGCGCGCTGCTGGCGCGGGCCCCCGGCGGCGAGGCCGATTTCGCCGGCGTCGTGCGGACGGTCCGGGAGGGCGTCGCCGTCTCGGTCAAGGCCGAGTTCGACGCGTTCGATCCCGCCGTCGGCAAGGACAAGGCCGACCGCTACCCGGTGGCGCTGGTGCCCGAGCAGGCGGTGTTCGGCTACAACTCGCGGCGCCCGGCCGAACCGGCGGTCGCCGTGTACCCGGCGGAGGGGACGGTCTTCCTCGACCACCCCGTCACCGTCCTGTCGGAGGACCCGGCCAAGGCGGGCGCGGCGCGGCTGCTGTGGAAGGCGCTGTCGGCGGAGGCGACCCGCGACGACGTCCAGCGGCTCGGGTTCCGGACGCCCGGCGGCGCGGCGCCCGCGGGGTTCTCCGCGAAGAACGGCCTGGACCCGCGCGCGCCGGAGGCGCTCCCGGCGCCGTCCGCCGCCGAGGTGCGCCGCACCATGCAGTCGTGGGCGCAGCTGTCGCTGAGCATCCGGATGCTCAGCATCATCGACGTGTCCGGGTCCATGGACGAGAAGGTCGCGCCGGGCGTCACCCGGCTGCAGGCCACGGTCCGCACGGCGCAGGGCGGGCTGCCGCTGCTGCCGGACGACAGCGAGCTCGGGCAGTGGATCTTCTCGACCGAGCTGCGGGGGAAGCAGGACTGGCGGGAGCTGGTGAGCGTCGGGCCACTGGGGCAGCGGCTCGGGTCCGCCACGCGGCGCCAGCGCATGCTGAGCGCGTTCGCGCAGATCAGGGTGAAGGAGCACGGCGACACGGGCCTGTACGACACGGTCATGGCGGCGTTCGACTACATGAAGCGGACCTACAAGCCGGAGTACGTGAACTCGATCCTGCTGTGGACGGACGGCAGGAACGAGGACCGGAGCGGCCCGTCGCTCGCCGAGACCCTCGACCACATCCGCCGCGAGTACGACCCGGAGCGCCCGATCCTGATCAACATGTTCGGCAACGGCGACGACGTGGACGTGGGCGAGCTGCGGCAGATCGCGCGGCTCACCCGCGGCGACGCCTACGTGGCCGAGACCCCGGGGCAGGTGCAGGCCCTGTTCCTCAAGGCGCTGTCGCAGCGGGTCAGCCCCTGATTCCGCGCCGCCGTCGTAGTTGATTCTAGAACTACATTCGAGTTAACTTAGCGTTCCGTTAGTTAGCTCCACCCCGCCAGCCGCACGAGAGGGGCCACGGCGTGCGCCGCACCGTTTTCAACGAGGACCACGAGGCGTTCCGGGACACGATCCGGGCGTTCATCGAGGCCGAGGTCGTCCCGGTCTACGAGGACTGGGAGAACGCCGGCCACCCGCCGCGCGAGTTCTACGCCAAGCTCGGCGAGCTGGGCGTGTTCGGCATCCAGGTGCCCGAGGAGTACGGCGGCGCCGGCGAGACCAGCTTCAAGTACCAGGCGGTCGTCTCCGAAGAGTGCGCCCGCGCGGGCGTGAGCTTCGGCGGCTACGGGGTGCACGTCAACCTCGTCCTGCCCTACCTGCTGAAGTACGGGAACGACGAGCAGAAGAAGCGCTGGCTGCCGGCGTTCGTGTCCGGCGAGATGATGACGGCCATCGCGATGACCGAGCCCGGCACCGGCTCCGACCTCGCCGGCATGCAGACCACGGCGAGGCTGGACGGCGACCACTACGTCCTGAACGGCGCCAAGACGTTCATCACCGGCGGCGTCCTCGCCGACCGGGTCCTTGTGGTGGCGCGCACGTCCCCCGCCACGCCGGAGAACCGCCGCGCGGGCCTGTCGATCCTCGCCGTCGACACCAAGAGCGAGGGCTACGCCGTCGGCCGCAAGCTGGAGAAGATCGGGCTGCGCAGCTCCGACACCGCCGAGCTGTCGTTCACCGACGTCCGGGTGCCCGCCGAGGACCTCCTCGGCGAGGAGGGGCGCGGCTTCGAGTACCTCACCCACAACCTGGCGGAGGAGCGGCTCGGCATCGCGACCAGCTCGTACGCGTCCGCCGCCGCGGCGGTCGAGTTCGCGCGCAAGTACGTCCAGGAGCGGACGGTCTTCGGCAAGACCGTGTCGTCGTTCCAGAACACCAAGTTCGTCCTCGCCGAGTGCGCCACCGAGGTGGAGGCCGCCCGCTCCCTCGTCGACCGCTGCATCGAGGCGCTGGACGCCGGGGAGCTGACCCCCGCCGACGCCGCCGTCTGCAAGCTGTTCTGCACCGAGGTGCAGGCCCGCGTCGTCGACAAGTGCCTGCAGCTGCACGGCGGCTACGGCTACATCCTGGAGTACCCGATCGCGCGCCTGTACGCCGACGCCCGCGTCACCCGCATCTACGGCGGCACCAGCGAGGTGCTCAAGACCATCATCGCCAAGGACATCCAGGTCTGACGGAAGGCAGTGGAGATGACTGAGAACCGGGTCGCCATCGTCACCGGCGCGGCGCGCGGCATCGGCGCCGCCACCGCCGTCCGGCTCGCGCGGGAGGGCTTCGCCGTCGCGGTCTGCGACCTCGACGCGGCCGCCTGCGCCGGCACCGTCGAGATGATCACCAAGGACGGCGGGACGGCCCTCGCCGTCGCCGTGGACGTCGCCGACTCCGCGGCGGTGTCCGCCGCCGTCGCGCGCGTCGCCGCCGAGCTGGGCCCGCCGGTCGTGCTGGTCAACAACGCCGGCGTCCTGCGCGACAACCTGCTGTTCAAGATGTCCGACGACGACTGGGACACCGTCATGTCGGTCCACCTGCGCGGCTCGTTCCTGATGAGCCGCGCCGCGCAGGAGCACATGACCAAGGCCGGCTGGGGCCGGATCGTGAACCTGTCGTCGGTGTCGGCACTCGGCAACCGCGGCCAGGTCAACTACTCGGCCGCCAAGGCGGGCCTGCAGGGCTTCACCAAGACCCTCGCCATCGAGCTGGGCAAGTTCGGCGTGACCGCCAACGCGATCGCGCCCGGGTTCATCGCGACCGAGATGACGGCCGCGACCGCCGCCCGCGTCGGCGTCGACTTCGAGGACTTCAAGGCCGCCGCCGCCAAGGAGATCCCCGTCCGGCGCGTCGGCGTCCCCGAGGACATCGCCGGGACGGTCGCGTTCCTGGTCAGCGACGACGCCTCGTTCGTCTCCGGCCAGGTCATCTATGTGGCCGGTGGTCCCCGCGCGTGAGGAGGCGCCCCGCGTGCGGGACCGGGAGGCCACGGAGGAGTCGCTGCGGGCGGCGGCGGTCGCGCTGCTGCGCCGCGGCGGCGTCCTCGCCGGGCTGAACCTGCGGCAGGTCGCCGACGAGGCGCGCGTCAACCGCGGGCTGGTCTACCAGTACTTCGGGTCGCGGCGGGCGCTGCTGCGCTCGGCCCTGTTCCACCGGTCGCGGCCGAACGCCGAGGACGCGGTGGACGCCGCCGGGCTGCCGCTGCGCGAACGGCTGTCCCGGCTGTTCTGGACGAGCCTGCGCAACCCCGAGCCCGTCCGGCTGGCGACACTGCTGGTGCTGGACGGCGACGACCGGCCCCGCGTCCTGCTCAACCGGGGCGCGGGCCGCGCCGACCTCGCCGCCGAGGCGGAGCGGGGCGAGCTGCCGGTCGAGGACGTGGAGGCCGTGCAGGCGGCGATCGCGTCCACGATCTACGGGTACACGCTGCTGCGCGAGCACCTCGCGCAGGAGATCGGGCTCCCCGCCGAGGAGCTGGACAAGCGCATGGCCGAGTGCGTGGAGGCCATGTTCGCCCGGCGCCCCGGCTAGTACGTCCGCGCCCCGGCGAGCTGCTGTGCGAGGGCCGCCGGGGCGTCGACGGGCGACGGGCCGTACCAGGTGAGATGCCGCCCGTCGACGAGCGCGACGTCGAGGCCGGGGAACGACTCGGGGCCGTCGTCCTCGGTGAACTCGTACGGCTCGTCGGGCAGCACGACCAGGTCGGCACCGGCGGCGTTCAGCTCGCCCAAGGGGATCTTGGGGTAGCGGTCGGGGTGGCCGGCGTAGACGTTGGACACGCCGAGGCGTCGCAGGACGTCGCCGGTGAAGGTGTCGCGGCCGACGACCATCCACGGCCGCCGCCAGATCGGGATGGCGGCTGCTCGCGGTTCGTGCGGGGTGATGTCCGACCAGACGCGGGACGCCTCATCCAGCCAGCCCGGCACCGGGACCCGGCACGCCTCCGCGAGCATGCGGCGCAGCGACGTGAGGGCCTCGTCGACCGTGCGGATCTCCGTCATCCAGACGGGGATCCCCGCGGCGCGCATCGCCTCGATGTCGGCGGGGCGGTTCTCCTCGGTGCTGCCCAGCACGACGTCGGGCCGCAGCCCGGCGATCTTCTCCACGTCCGGGTTCTTCGTGCCCTTCACGCGCGGCACGTCCAGGCCCTCGGGACGGGTGCACCAGTCGGTCGCCCCGGCGAGCAGGTCCGGCGCGGTCACCGCGACCGTCTCCGTCAGGGACGGGACGATCGACACGACCCGGCGCACCCGGCCCGGAACCGGAACCGGGTGGCCGGTGTCGTCAACGCTCATCAGACGTTGCGCCTGTACTGGCCGCCGACCTCGAAGAACGCGTCGGTGATCTGCTGGAGGCTGCACACGCGGGCCGCGTCCATCAGGACCGCGAACACGTTCTCCCCGGCCTGCGCCGCCTCCCGCAGCGCCGCGAGCGCGGCCTCGCCCTCCTCGCGGTGCGTGCGCTGGTAGCCGTGAACGCGGTCGAGCTGCGACCGCTTCTCGTCCTCGGTGGCGCGGGCCAGCTCGATCGTGTCCGGCGTGCCGTCGGCGGCCTCCGGTGGCCGGAACGTGTTCACGCCGATGATCGGCAGGGAGCCGTCGTGCTTGCGCTGCTCGTACAGCATCGACTCGTCCTGGATGCGGCCGCGCTGGTAGCCGGTCTCCATCGCGCCGAGCACGCCGCCGCGCTCGCTGATGCGGTCGAACTCCGCGAGCACCGCCTCCTCCACGAGGTCGGTCAGCTCGTCGATGACGAACGAGCCCTGCAGCGGGTTCTCGTTCATCGCGAGTCCCCACTCGCGGTTGATGATCATCTGGATGGCGAGGGCCCGCCGCACCGACTCGGCCGTCGGCGTCGTCACGGCCTCGTCGTAGGCGTTGGTGTGCAGGCTGTTGCAGTTGTCGTAGATGGCGATGAGCGCCTGCAGCGTCGTCCGGATGTCGTTGAAGTGCATCTCCTGCGCGTGCAGGGAGCGCCCGGACGTCTGCACGTGGTACTTGAGCTTCTGGCTGCGCTCGTTGGCGCCGTACCGGTCGCGCATGGCCACGGCCCAGATGCGGCGGGCCACGCGTCCGAGGACGTTGTACTCGGGGTCCATGCCGTTGGAGAAGAAGAACGACAGGTTCGGCGCGAAGTCGTCGACGTCCATGCCGCGCGCCAGGTACGACTCGACGTAGGTGAACCCGTTGGCCAGCGTGAACGCGAGCTGGCTGATGGGGTTCGCCCCCGCCTCGGCGATGTGGTAGCCGGAGATCGACACCGAGTAGAAGTTGCGGACGCCGTTGGCGATGAACCACTCCTGGATGTCGCCCATCATCCGCAGCGAGAACTCGGTGGAGAAGATGCAGGTGTTCTGCCCCTGGTCCTCCTTGAGGATGTCGGCCTGCACGGTGCCGCGCACGGTCGACAGGACGCCCGCGCGGATCCCGGCGGCCTCCTCCTTGGACGGCTCGCGCCCGTTCTCCTCGTAGAAGGCGTCCAGGCCTTGGTCGATGGCGGTGTTCAGGAAGAACGCCAGGATCGTGGGCGCGGGGCCGTTGATGGTCATCGACACCGACGTGGTGGGCGACGACAGGTCGAACCCGTCGTAGAGCGCCTTCATGTCGTCCAGCGTGGCGATCGACACGCCGGACGTGCCGACCTTGCCGTACACGTCGGGACGCTCGTCCGGGTCCCGCCCGTACAGGGTGACCGAGTCGAACGCGGTCGACAGCCGGGTCGCGGGCTGGCCCTCCGACAGCAGCTTGAAGCGCCGGTTGGTGCGGAACGGGTCGCCCTCCCCCGCGAACATGCGGGCCGGGTCCTCGTTGTCGCGCTTGAACGGGAACACCCCGCCGGTGAACGGGAACCTGCCGGGCAGGTTCTCGTTCCGCAGGAACCGCAGCAGCTCCCCGTGGTCGGTGTAGCGCGGCAGGGCGACGCGCGGGATGCGGCTGCCCGACAGCGACTCCCGTGTGAGCTTGGTGTGCAGCTCCTTGTCGCGGATCTTCACGACCTGCTCGTCGCCGGAGTAGGACTCCACGACGGCCGGCCAGCCCTCGACCAGCTCGGCGTTGCCCGGCTCGACGTCCCGGCGCGCCTTCTCCAGCAGCCCCTCGACCTCGGCCGCGTCGGTCAGCTCGGCGCGCACCTCGTCCAGCCGCTGGACGCGCCGCACCGCCGCCATCTGCCGCACCGTGGCGTCGTGGTAGCCGCGCACGGTCTCCGCGATGTCGGACAGGTACCGCACCCGGCCCGGCGGGATCACGGTCGCGGCGCCGGTGGAGGTCTTCGTCGTGATCTCCGGCAGGACGCCGTCCGCCAGCTCAAGGCCGTGCTCGCCCAGCAGCCCGCCAAGGTGCTGGTAGAGGGCCGTCACGCCGTCGTCGTTGAACGTGGCCGCGCTCGTGCCGAACACGGGCATGTCCTCGGGCTTCTGCCCGAACGCCTCCCGGTTGCGGACGAGCTGCCGCGACACGTCCCGCAGCGCGTCCGCCGCGCCGCGCCGCTCGAACTTGTTGATCGCCACCACGTCCGCGAAGTCGAGCATGTCGATCTTCTCCAGCTGGGACGCGGCGCCGAACTCGGGCGTCATCACGTAGAGCGACACGTCCACCAGCGGGACGATCGCGGCGTCGCCCTGCCCGATCCCGGGCGTCTCCAGGACGACCAGATCGAACCCGGCGGCCTTGCACGCGGCGATGATGTCCTCGATGCCGCCGGGCAGCTCCCGCGCGCCCCGCGTCGCCAGCGACCGGAAGAACACGTGGTCGCCGTCCAGGGAGTTCATCCTGATCCGGTCGCCGAGCAGCGCCCCGCCGCCGCGCCGCCGCGTCGGGTCCACGGCCAGCACCGCGACCCGCAGCCGGTCCCCCTGATCGACGCGCAGCCGCCGCACCAGCTCATCGGTCAGCGACGACTTCCCGGAACCACCGGTCCCCGTAATACCCAGCACAGGCACTTGCCGCCCGGCCGCCGCCTCGGCAAGACGCGCCCGGTCGTCATCCGGAAGCTTCCCGGCCTGCAGACAGGTGATGGCCCTGGCCAGGGCGCGCCGCTCCCCCGCCAGCACCTCGTCCACCGCGACGGGCTCCGCCGCGAGGTCCACATCGCAGTCGCGCACCAGCTCGTTGATCATCCCCGGCAGGCCGAGCCGCTGCCCGTCCTCCGGCGAGAAGATCCGCACCCCGGCCCCGGACAGCCGCGCGATCTCCTCGTGCACGATCACCCCGCCGCCCCCGCCGAACACCTTCACGTGCTCGGCGCCGGCCTCCTTCAGGCTGCGCGACAGGTACTCGAAGTACTCGACGTGGCCGCCCTGGTAGGAGCTGATCGCCACGCCCTGCGCGTCCTCCTCCAGGACGGCGTCGACGACCTCGCGCACCGAGCGGTCGTGCCCCAGGTGCACCACCTCGGCGCCCTGGGACTGCAGGATGCGCCGCATGATGTTGATGGCCGCGTCATGGCCGTCGAACAGCGCCGCCGCGGTCACGAACCGCACCGGATGCACGGGCTTGTGCAGCTCCCCCGTCACCGTCCCCACCCCAAACCTTGGACATCCAATATTTGGAAGTTAAAATAGTTTCCGTGCGCGAACGAGTCAAGACGGCATACGGTGTTCCGGTGTCCGACACCCCCGACCCCATCGCCGAGGCCCACCGCCAGTGGAGCGCCCGCTGGCCCGAGCACGCCGACCACATGGCGGCCGTCACCTCCGTGATGCGCGCCCAGCAGCTCCTGCTCGGCCGCATCGAGGCCGTCCTCAAGCCCTACGGCCTGACGTTCGCCGCCTACGAGGCCCTGCGCCTGCTCGCCTTCACCCGCACCGGCACCCTCCCCATGGGCAAGATGGGCGTCCGCCTCATGGTGCACCCCGCCTCGGTCACCAACGTGATCGGACGCCTGGAGCGCCGCGGCCTCGTCGGCCGCGGCCCCTCCCCCGACGACCGCCGCGTCGTCCTCGCCACCATCACCGACACCGGCCGCGACCTCGCCGAGGAGGCCACCCTGGCCCTCAACGAGTCCGGCTTCGGCATAGCCGACGTCCCCGCCGCCCAGGCCGCCGACATCACCACCGCCCTCCGCCCCGTCCGAACCTCCGCCGGCGACCTCGACTGACCCCCGTGTGACACCTTGCGTGTGACACCGTGGGGGCATGGGTGGCGAGACGGTCTTCACGTATGGGGCGCCGCAGCTGAAGTTCGGGGCGGGGGCGGCGGGCGAGATCGGGTTCGATCTGGCGCAGTTCGGGGTGCGGCGGGTGCTGGTCGTCACCGATGCGCGGGTCGCGGCTACGGGCGGGCCGCGGCGGATCGCGGACGGGATGAAGGCGTACGGGATCACGGCCGTGGTGTTCGACGGCGTGCATGTGGAGCCGACGGACGCGAGCCTGCGGCAGGCCGTCGAGTACGCGCGGGAGAGCGGGCCCTTTGACGCGTACGTCGCCGTTGGGGGCGGGTCGAGCATTGATACCGCCAAGGCGGTCAATCTGCTCACGACCAATGAGGGTGAGCTTGCGGAGTATCTCAACCCGCCGGTGGGGGCCGGGCGGGCGCCGGAGCGGGCGCTGCTGCCGCTCGTCGCCGTCCCGACCACCACTGGGACCGGGGCGGAGAGCACGACCGTCTGCGTGCTCGATGTTCTGGACCTGCGGGTCAAGACGGGGATCAGCCATCCGCGGATGCGGCCCGTGCTGGCCGTGGTCGATCCGGAGCTGACCATGTCGCAGCCGGCCGGGGTGACCGCGTCGGCGGGGATGGACATCCTGTGCCACGCGCTGGAGAGCTACACGGCGCGGCCCTATGACGAGTTCGAGCGCAAGCGGCCGGAGCAGCGGGTGCCGTACTGCGGCGCCAATCCGGTGTCGGACATGTGGGCGGAGAAGTCGCTCAGCCTGCTGTCCCGGTCGTTCCGGCGGGCCGTCCGGGACGGGGACGACCGGGAGGCCCGTACGGAGATGGCGCTCGCGGCGACGTTCGCGGGGCTCGGGTTCGGCAACGCCGGGGTGCACGTCCCGCACGCGAACGCCTACCCGATCGCGGGGCGGGTGAAGGACTTCCGGCCGGACGGGTATCCGGGCGGGGAGCCGATGGTCCCGCACGGCATGTCGGTGGCGCTGACCGCGCCCGAGGCGTTCCGGTTCACGTTCGAGGCGCGTCCCGAGCGGCATGTGCGGGCGGCCGAGCTGCTCGATCCGGGGATGGAACGGCCGGATGATGTGGCTGAACACCTGCCGCTGGCTGTCCTGCGGCTGATGCGCGACATCGGGATGCCGGACGGGATCGGCGGTGTCGGGTATGACGAGCGCGACATTCCCGGGCTCGTGGAGGGGGCCATGAAGCAGCAGCGGCTGCTGGCGATCGCGCCGCGGCCGGTGGACGAGGACGCCGTCGCGGGGATCTTCCGCCGGTCGCTGCGGCTGTGGTGACGCCCCACGAAATCCCTCGCCGGCACGATCCCATATGCTGCGGCTCACATCCGTTATGTCGCAAGGAGGCATGAATGGCGGATTCGCCGACAATGACGTACGGCGGCTACCTCCGGCTCGATGATCTTCTCTCCTGCCAGGAGCCGAAGACCCGGGCCCACGACGAGCTGCTGTTCGTGATCATCCACCAGGTCTACGAGCTGTGGTTCAAGCAGATCCTGCACGAGGCCGCGCTGCTGCAGCACCGGCTGGAGGAGGGCAACAGCGCCGGGTCGCTGGCCACCGCGCGGAGGATCACCAAGATCCTCAAGACCGTGGTCGGGCAGCTGGACGTGCTGGAGACGATGACGCCCCGCCAGTTCGCCGCGTTCCGCGACGTCCTCGGCAGCTCCAGCGGGTTCCAGAGCGAGCAGTTCCGGGAGATCGAGGCCGTCCTCGGGCGGCGCGCGTTCCCCGCGTCGGTGCTGCGCGACGACGAGCGGCTGCGGGCCGCGGTGTCGCGCCCGTCGATGTTCGACTCGCTGCTGCGCTACCTGGACGGCCACGGATTCACCGTCCCGCAGGAGGCCCTCGACCGCGACACGTCCACGCCCTGGGAGGCGGACGCCGGCGTGCAGAAGACGCTCCTCGCCGTCTACTCCGACGAGTCCGCCCCGGCCGCCGAGGTCTGCGAGGCGCTCGTCGACATGGACGAGGGCGTCCAGGAGTGGCGCTACCGGCACCTGAAGATGGTCGAGCGGACGATCGGCGCGAAGATCGGCACCGGCGGGTCGGCGGGCGCCGACTACCTGCGCCGCACGCTGTTCGCCCCCGCCTTCCCCGACCTGTGGGAGGTCCGCTCGCAGACCGAGGAGAGCCCCGTTCATGGCGGGTGACGGCGAGCGGGTCGCGATCGTCGGGGCCGGCCTGGCGGGCTGCCTGCTCGCGGTGCTGCTGGGCCGCCGGGGCGTCCCGGTCACGGTGTACGAGCGGCGCCCGGACCCGCGCGTCGCGGGTGCCGAGCGGGGCCGCTCGATCAACCTGGCGATCTCCGCCCGCGGCCTCGCCGCGCTGGAGCAGGTGGGGCTGCGCGACCAGGCCCTCAAGCAGGCGCTGCCGATGCACGGGCGGATGGTGCACCCGCTGCCGGGCGCGCAGAACTTCCAGCCCTACAGCGCGGACGGCGAGCGCGCCATCAACTCCGTCGGCCGCGCCGAGCTGAACCGGTCGCTGCTGGACGCCGCCGAGGCCACGCCCGGCGTCACGCTGCGGTTCTCCCAGCGCGTGACCGGCGTGGACGTCGACGCCGGGGAGCTGCTGTTCGAGGACGCGGACGCCGAGCCCGCCGACGTCGTCCTGGCCGGGGACGGCGCCTACAGCGCGGTCCGCCGGTCGCTCGGCTTCGACCACGACGCCGACTTCCTGGAGCACGGGTACAAGGAGCTGACCGTCCCGCCGCGGAACGGGGAGTTCGCGCTCGACCCGGACGCGCTGCACATCTGGCCGCGCGGCACCTCGATGATGATCGCGCTGCCGAACCTGGACCGGTCGTTCACCTGCACGCTGTTCTGGCCGAAGGGCGACTTCGACGCGCTCGGCACACCGGACAAGGTCACCGCGTACTTCGAAGAGCACTATCCGGACGTCGCGGGCCTGATGCCGGACCTGACCGACGACTACGCGCACAACCCGATCGGGTCGCTGGTGACCGTCCGGGCCTGGCCGTGGACCCGGTACGGGGACGGCGCGACGGTGGCGCTGCTCGGCGACGCCGCGCACGCGATCGTCCCGTTCTTCGGGCAGGGCGCCAACTGCGCGTTCGAGGACTGCATCGAAATCGACCGCTGCCTGACCGAGACGGGCGGCGACTGGCGGCGCGCGCTGTCGCTCTACCAGGAGCGGCGCAAGGCCAACACCGACGCGATCGCCGAGCTGTCCCTCGACAACTTCATCGAGATGCGCGACCGGGTGTCGTCCCCGGTGTACCGGGCGAAGCAGGCCGCGACGCACGCGCTGGAGCGGCGCCTCGCCGGACGGTACGTGTCCCGCTACGAACTGGTGTCGTTCTCGACGCTGCCGTACGCGGACATCCCGGCCCGGATCAGGCGGCAGAACCTGGTCCTCGGCGCGGCCGTCGCGGGCGGCGCCGCCGTCCTCGGCCTGGCGATCCGGGCGGCGCGGCGGCGTTAGCGGCGGTGCCGGCGGCGGCGTCCCGCGACCAGGTCGGCGACGGCCGCCGCCAGCGCCGCCAGCACGAACGCCAGGATGACGATCAGCCCGTGCCGGAACGCCGTCGCCCAGTCCCCGCGCGTGTCCGCGATGGTGGCGAAGAACACGGCGCCGACGGCGGCGATGCCCATCGCGGTGCCGACCCGCTGGCCGGTCTGCAGGACGCCCGCCGCGCTGCCGCCCTCGGTGTAGCGGACCTCCGACAGCGTCAGCGTCTGGTTGGGCGCGATGACCAGGCCGCTGCCGATCCCGGCGACGAGCAGCGGCGCCGCGGTCGCCCAGGCGACGCCGCTGCCGGGCTTCAGCTCCACGGCGACCCACACGGCGGCGAGCCCGATCACGACCAGGACGAGTCCCGCGGCGATCAGCGGGCGCCCGTACCGCGACACGATCCGGCCGCCGACCGCGGACGCGATCCCGGACCCGACCGCGAACGGCGTCATCGCGAGCCCGGCGCCGAGCGCGCTGTAGCCCAGGCCGTTCTGCAGGTAGAGGGTGAGGATGAAGAAGATCGCGGTGAACCCGGCGAAGTACAGCAGCGCGATCGTGGTGCCGAGCGTGTAGGAGCGGAGCCGGAACAGCCGGAGGTCGACCATCGGCGACCGGGCCCGGCGCTCCCAGCCGACGAACACGGCGATCAGCGCGGCGCCCGCGAGGAGCAGCAGCCACTTAAGGTCGCTGTGCCACTGCTGGTCCTGGACGAACGGCAGCAGCACGCAGACGACGCCGGCGCCGAGCAGCAGCACGCCGAGCGGGTCCAGGCCCTGCCGTTCCCCGTAGACCGGGGCGGGCAGCAGCCGCCACGCCAGGACGAGCGCCACCACCCCGACGGGGATGTTGACGTAGAACACCCACCGCCAGCCCTCCTCGGCGCCGCCGAGGGCGATCAGCCCGCCGCCGAGCAGCGGCCCGACGGCGGTCGCGATGCCGATGACGGCGCCGAGCGCGCCGAACGCCCGGCCCCGCTCCGCGCCCTGGAACAGCTGCTGGATGAGGCCCGCGACCTGCGGGTTGAGGATGCCGCCCGCGACGCCCTGCACGAGCCGGGCCAGCACCAGGAGCAGGATCGTGGGCGCGAGGCCGGCGCCCGCGCTCGTCACGGTGAACAGGGCGAGCCCGAACATGAACACGGCGCGGCGGCTGCGGGCGTCGCCGAGCCGCCCCGCCGGGACGAGGACGAGCCCGAACGTCAGCGCGTACCCCGACAGGATCCACTGCAGCTGCGCGTCGGAGGCGTGCAGGCCCTCCCGGATCGACGGCAGCGCCACGTTGACGATGCTGACGTCCAGCAGCGTCATGAACGCCGAGACCAGGCAGACCGAGATCGCCTGCCAGCGGCGCCGGCTGTCCCACTCCTGGTCTGGCGCTCTCGCGGCCCCGCTGTGCACGGGACCGTCCTATCCGGAGATCACCGGGTGAAACAAGGGGCGGGAACGTTCCCGCCGGGCCGCTGTGCCAGAGTTGCCGGATGACCGACTCCGCCCCGGGGACCGGCCCCGACGAACTGCTGTGCTCCGCCAAGGGCTGCCGCGCCGAAGCCGTGTGGGCGCTGCGGTGGAACAACCCGAAGATCCACACGCCGGAGCGGCGGAAGATCTGGCTGGCCTGCGACGCGCACCGCGAGAGCCTGTCGGCGTTCCTGTCCCGCCGCGACTTCCTGAAGGACGTCGTGCCCGTCGCCGACCGCGACGCGCCCCCGGCGCAGGGTTAGGCCTCGTCGAGGACGGGTTCCCCGGCCGGCCCCGGCACCTCCGGCGGCTCGGCCGCCTCGGCCTTCCAGCCCTCGGCCATCTCGGTCAGCCGGGCGGCGGCGTCCCGCGCGGGCGCGCCGCGGCCGACCGCGAGGCCGAGCAGGTACGCCGTCAGCGGCGCACCCGGCCTGGCGACGCCGTGCGCGACGTCGCGGGCGAGGTCGAGGATCAGGCTCTGGTCGATGTCGCCGCGTTCCAGGCCCAGTTCGCGGCAGGCCGCGTTGATCCAGTCCTCCAGCAGCGACATGGGGTCCCCCTTCACGCATGGTGCAGGCACCTCTGCCCACTTTCGCACGATCAAAGCAGGCGCTCGGCGGCGGCCAGCTCCTCGGGGGTGTCGCAGTCGTACCAGGCGGGACGCGTGCCCGCCGGGAGCGCGACGGTGATCGGGCCGAGCGGGCCGAGCAGGCCGCGCAGGGACGCGCCCGTGTAGCCGTCGAGGGCCCGCCGCAGATCGCCGGGGCGCCAGCAGCCGGCGAGCCACTGCTCGCGGCCGCCGTCGTCCAGCAGCACGGCGCCGGGGCGCTCCCCGATCGCGCCCAGCAGCCGGGCGACGCGGGCGGGACGCAGGAACGGCACCGTCTCTTATCCACCTCTGCCGCCGCCGACGCAGGCGGAAGTGAAGCTCCCGCGAGCAGCGG
>NZ_JABXFD010000277.1 GCF_013372625.1 Actinomadura sp. BRA 177 | reverse complement strand
CCCCATCCCTTCCGACTACCCGGGTGATCGGCTTCCTCGCGGCGGCTGGTGGCGGCGCTGATCATCGCGGACACCGCGTACGCGTTCCAGCAGTCGGCGATCATCCCGGCGATCCCCACCGTCCAGGACGAGTTCGGCATCACCGAGGCGTGGTCGGCGTGGCTGCTCACCGGCTACCTGATGGTCGCCACCGTCGCGACGCCCGCGCTCGGCCGGTTCGCCGACCTGCACGGCAGGAAGCGGACGCTGGCCGCGGCGCTGCTCGTCTTCCTCGTCGGATCGATCGGCGCGGCGGCGGCACAGGGCATCGCCATGCTGATCGTCTCCCGCGCGCTGCAGGGGATCGGCGGCGCGGTGTTCCCGCTGACGTTCGCCGTGGTGCGGGACGAGGTGCCGGCCGGGCGCGTCTCCGCGGTGATCGGGCTGCTCACCGGCGCCTTCGGGATCGGGACGGCGATCGGCTTCGCGGCCGGCGGGGTGTTCGCGGAGGCGCTGAGCTGGCGGCTGATCTTCCTGGCGGGCGCGGTGCTCGTCGCCGCCGGGCTGGTGCTGATCGTCGTGTTCGTGCCGCGCTCGCGGTCAACGGAGCGGGGGTCGTTCGACCATCCGGGCATGCTGCTCCTCGGCGGAGCGTCCGTGTCGGTGCTGCTGGCGCTGACGCTGGGCGCGCAGATGGGCTGGCTCTCGGTGGTGCCGATCCTGCTGCTGGCCGCGGCGATCGCCTGCACGGTGCTGTGGGTGCGGGTCGAGACGCGCGTGCCCGATCCGCTGGTGGATCTGCGGGTGTTCAGCGGACGTCCCGTCCTGTTCACCAACATCGCGACGGTGGCGCAGGGCTGGGTGCTGTTCGGGACGTTCTTCCTGCTGCCCCACTACGTCCGGGTAGATCCCGATGTGGCCGGTTACGGCCTCGGTGCGGACGCCACCCAAGCGGGCCTGTTCCTGGTTCCGGCGGCGCTCGGGCAGCTGCTCGCCGGGCCCACGGCGGGAACGCTGTCGCGCCGCGTCTCCGCCTCGCGGGTGTTCGCGGCCGGGCTGGGGCTGGCCGCGATCTCCATGGTCGTCCTCGCGACGTCCGGGCAGAGCGTCGCGCGGGTCGTGCTCGGCGCGTTCCTCGTCGGCACCGGTGCGGGCCTGTCCATCCAGACGAGCAGCACGCTGGCCGCGCAGGGTGTCGAAGCCGGGAAGACGTCGATCTCCACGGCGGTGAACAGCACCGTCCGACGCCTCGCGGGCGGCATCGGCGGCCAGGTCAGCGCCACCCTGCTGGCCGACATGGCGACCCCGGGCGGACGTCCCGGCCACGCGGCGTTCGTCGTCGCGTTCCTCATCGCGGCCGGGCTCGCGCTGCTCGGCAGCGTCCTCGCCCTGTTCATCCCCCGTGTGGACCAACAGGGCTTGGAGGAATGAGGGCTCAGGCCTGCGCCGCCGCGCCGACGACCATCGGGCCCTCGGCGCCGTGGAAGTGCTCGGCCTCGACGACGTCGGCGATGACCGCGGTGATGTTGTCGGGACCGCCGTTGTCGCGGGCCATCTCGATCAGCCGGTCCACGGCGCGCTGCGGATCGGCCTCCGCCGACAGCACCTCGTAGATCTGCTGCGCGTCGACCGGGCCGCTGAGGCCGTCCGAGCACAGCAGGTACCGGTCGCCGAGCCGCGCCTCGCGCAGCCGGAGGTCGGGCTCGCGGTCCTCGCGGCCGTCCAGCACCCGGTAGAGGACGTGCGACAGCCGCGACGTCTCGGCGGGATCGGCCGTCTGGCCCTGCTCCGCCGCCTCCGCCTTGAGCAGCTCGTCCATCGTGTGGTCCTGCGTCATCTGGAACAGCTCGCCGTCGCGCAGCAGATAGCCGCGCGAGTCGCCGACGTGCGCCAGCGCGACGGACTCGCCCGACCAGAGCATCGCGGTGAGCGTGGTGCCCATGCGGCTGAGGTCGGGACGTTCCTCGCGGACGATGCGGAGCTTCTCGTTCGCCTCGGCCACCGCGCGGCCCAGGATCTCGACGAGGTCGTCCTTGGGGGCGGCGGTGTCCAGCGAGCGCAGGGAGCCGATGACGGTCGAGCTGGCGACCTCGCCGCCCGCGTAGCCGCCCATGCCGTCCGCGACCGCGATCAACCGCGCACCGGCGTAACCGGAGTCCTCGTTGTTCTCCCGGTTGCACCCGATGTCGCTGCCTGCTGCGTACCTGATTGCTACGTTCATACCGATTTCGATGACGATCCCGTGAGAGGAGTTTTATCAGTAGCGGACAGTGGATTCCCCGGTTTCCCCGGCCGCGCCGGACGTGCCGACACCGTGCCGGACCGCGTACAGCGCCGCCTGCGTCCGATCCTGGACTCCCAGTTTCATGAGCAGATTACTGACGTGCGTCTTGACCGTCTTCTCGGACACCACGAGGGCGCGCGCGATCTCCCGGTTGGACCTGCCCCGCGCGATGTGCACGAGCACCTCCCGTTCCCGTTCGGTCAGCGCGGCCAGGCCGCGGTCGTCGTCTCGCTCGGCCGCGCCGTCCCGCAGCATCGCCTCGGCCGCGTCCGGCGCGAACAGGACGTGCCCGTCGTTGACCGCCCTGATCGCCTGGACGAGCGCCTGCGGGTCGACGTCCTTGTACAGGTACCCGGCCGCACCCGCCTGCACGGCCGGCAGCACGTGCCCGCGCTCGGTGACGCTGGTGAGAACGAGGACCCGTGCCTTCACCCCACGAGCCCGGAGCTCCGTCAGCGCGACCAGACCGTCGGCGCCCGGCATCTTGAGGTCCATGAGCACGATATCGGGCTCAAGGGATTCGGCCAGTGTCACGGCCGACGCGCCGTCCTCGGCCTCGCCGACGACCTCGATGTCGTCCTGGATGCCGAGGAACGTGCGCAGCCCCTGCCGGACGACCGGATGGTCGTCGGCGATGAGCACCTTGATGACGCCCGGTCCCGAGATCACAGCGGCACCTCCAGCCGGACGGTGGTGCCCCGCCCCGGCGCGGCGTCGATCGTGAGCTCACCGCCGATGGAGTACGCCCTGTCGCGCATGGAGGCGAGCCCGAGCCCGCCCTGGGGCTCGGTGTCGGACGTGTCGAAACCGGAGCCGTCGTCGGCGACCTCCAGGACGGCCCTCGCGTCCGCCGTGGCGAGCCGTACCTCCACGGTGTCCGCGCGGGCGTGTCGCAGCGCGTTGTAGAGCGCCTCCTGGGTGATGCGGAACGCGACGGCCTCGTGCTCCTCCGGCAGGACGACGGTCTCGTCGGCGGCGATCCGCACGTGCGCCTCGTGCGCCCGGTCGAGGACCTCGACGTGCTTGCGCAGCGACGCGACCAGGCCGTCCGCCAGGTCGGCGGGGCGCAGCTCGAAGATCACGGCGCGCAGCTCGGCGAGCGCCTCGGCGGCGAGCCGCTCCACCTGCGCCAGCTCCCGGACGGTCCGCGCCGGATCGCGCTCGGCCAGCGCGGACGCGGTGCGCGCGGTGAGCCGCAGCGAGAACAGCTTCTGCGCGACGGCGTCGTGCAGCTCGCGGGCCATCCGGTTGCGCTCCGCGACGACCGTCAGCTCGCGGTTGTGCTCGTAGAGGCGGGCGTTCGTCATCGCGATCGCGGCGTGCGCGGCGAACAGCGTGAGCAGGTCCTCGTCGTCCTGGGTGAAGCCGCCCGGCGTCTGCTTGTTGGCGAGGAAGATGATGCCGAGCACGTCCTCGCCGTCGCGGATCGGCACGCCGAGGAAGTCCTTCAGGACGGGATGCGCGACCGGCCAGCCCTCGAACTCCGGCTCCTTGCGGATGTCGCCGAGCCGCTTCGGCACGTCGCCCTTCAGCATCGCGGCGAGCATGCCGTGCTGGCGGGGCAGCGGGCCGATCCGCTCCTGCTCCTCGTCCGAGACGCCCGCCACGACGAACTCGGCGAACGAGCCCTCGTCGTCGGGGACGCCGAGCGCGGCGTACCGGGCGTCCAGCAGCTGCGCGGCCGCCCGGACGATCACCTGCAGGACCTCGTGCACGGACAGGTGCCGGGTCACCGCGAGCACGGCGGAGCTGACGGCGTGCAGGGTCGCGCCCTGGCCGCCGCGGCACCCGTCGTCGGTCTCCATCCCGGCCTCTCGTCCTCCCCCTCGCGAGCGCCCTGCGGTGCTCACTGGTGAAGACCGTACTCTCTGGGCGGGTCTTCCCGAATCAGCCTGGACGACTATCGGTATCCGTCCTTGCGGGACCCGAGTCCTAGGACCATCTGACCAGCGGCCCGGGAACGGTCGGCCGATGCCCTGCGACGGCGCTGGTTTCTAGCGTCGAGTGCATGAAGACGGCACTGATCACAGGCGGTTCGCGGGGTCTCGGACGGGCGCTCGCCCGCGAACTGGCGCAGGACGGCTGGAACGTCGTCATCGACGGGCGCGATCCCCTTGCGCTTTCGTCGGTTGCGTCCGAGATCGGCGCGACCGGCATCGCCGGGGACGTCACCGACGCTTCGCACAGGGCCTCTCTCGTCGAGGCGGTGTCCGGCGGGCTCGACCTGCTCGTCAACAACGCGAGCACGCTCGGGCCGACGCCCATGCCCCGGCTCGACTCGCTTCCGGTGGACGACCTCGCCGACACGTTCGCGACGAACGTGCTGGCGCCGCTCGCGCTGATCCAGGGTGTGCTACCGAGCCTGCGGGGGCGGCGCGGTGCGATCCTCAACATCACGTCGGACGCGGCCGTGGAGAACTACGAGACGTGGGGCGCCTACGGGACGTCCAAGGCGGCGCTGGAGCAGCTCTCTCACATCCTCGCGGCCGAGGAGCCCGATGTGGCCGTGTGGTGGGCGGATCCGGGCGAGATGAACACGGAGATGCTCCGTGCCGCCGGCGAGGACGCCGACGCCGCCCCACCACCCTCCCAGGCCGCCGCCGCCCTCCACCACCTCATCGACTCCCGCCCCCCGAGCGGACGTTATCGGGCCGCCGGTCCGCTTCCCGGAGCGGAGTTCCAGCGAAGCGGAGAAAGCCGGGCCGGCCTCTCCTTGCAGGAGGGTGCGGTGGACGAGCGATGACCGCCGTCCTCGATCATGAGCGGGTGTCAGATTCGGGGCGAAGTGTCCTTACTGTGGGGTTTCGGGGGCCGACGTTCGGCATCGTGCTGGTCGTCACGTTGCTGGCGTTCGAGAGCATGGCCGTCGGCACGGTCATGCCGCTGGTCGCGGGCGACCTCGACGGGCTGGCGCTGTACGCGTGGGGCTTCAGCGCCACCCTGATCACCAGCCTGCTGTCGACGGTGCTGGCCGGCGGGTGGGTCGACCGGTCGGGGCCGTCCCGCCCGTTCATGATCGGGCTGGGCACGTTCGTCGCCGGGCTCGTGGTCGCGGGCGCGGCGACGTCCATGTGGGTCTTCGTGGCCGGACGCGCGGTGCAGGGCCTCGGTACCGGCGTCTCGCTCGTCGCGATGTACGTCGTGATCGCCCGCGTGTACCCGGAGGAACTGCGGTCGCGGGTCTTCGCGGCGCTGTCGGCGGCGTGGGTGCTGCCGTCGCTGATCGGCCCGGCGGTCGGCGGCGTGGTCGCCGAGCACATCGGCTGGCGCTGGGTCTTCCTCGGGCTGATCCCCCTGGTCATCCCGCCGACGCTGCTGCTGGTGCCGGCGCTGCGCGGCATCAAGCCGGTCGACACCGGCCCAGGTCCCGGCAAGTCGCGATATTTCGCCGCCGTTGCCGTGGCGGCGGGCGCCGGCGTCCTCCTCTACGGCTTCGACGGCTCGCGCTGGACGATGCTGCCCGCCGTCCTGGTCGGGCTCGCGAGCCTGGCCTTCGGGCTGCCGCGGCTGCTGCCCGCCGGGACGCTGCGGCTGCGCCGCGGGCTGCCGAGCGTCATCCTCGTCCGGGGGATGCTCTCGGGCGCGTTCTTCGGCGCCGAAGTGTTCATCCCGCTGGCGCTGACGCGGCTGCACCACTTCAGCGCGACGCGGGCGGGCATCGTCCTCACGGTCGGCGCGCTCGGCTGGTCAGCGGCCTCGCAGATCCAGGGCCGGTCGAAGCGTCCCCGCGAGTTCTACGCGCTGCTCGGCGCCGTGCTCGTCACCGCCGGGATCGTCCTCGCCACCGTCGCGCTCCAGCTGTCCGGCTGGCTCGCCGCGCCCGCGTGGATCATCGGCGGCGCCGGGATGGGCTTCTCGATCGGCAGCCTCTCCGTCCTGCTCCTCGACCTGTCCCCGGAGGACGAGCAGGGCGTCAACTCGTCCGCGCTCCAGATCAGCGACACCCTCGGCTCGTCCCTCGTGGTCGGCGTCGCGGGCGCGCTCGTCACCGGCTTCGGGGCCGCCCGCATCGGCACCGGCCTCGCCGTCGCCGGGGCGATGTTCGCCGCGATCGCCTTCCTCGGGGTGATCGCCGCTCTCCGGCTGGAGGTCCGGAAATGACCGTCGAGTTCACCCTGCCCGCCTCGCTGGAGGCGCACGAGCCGCCCGAAGCACGCGGCCGGACCCGGGACGGCGTCCGCCTCCTGGTCTCCCAGCGGGCGACCGGCGCCGTCTCCCACCACGCGTTCCGCGACCTGCCGTCGCTGCTCGACCCCGGCGACCTCCTCGTCGTGAACACCTCGTCCACGCTGCCCGCCGCCGTCCGGCTGGACCGGATCAGCGTGCACTTCTCCACCCCGGTGCCCGGCGCCGACGCCCGGCTGTGGCTCGTCGAGTTGCGCCGCCTCGCCGGCAAGGCCAGCCACCCCTACTCGGGCGGCACCCCCGGCGAGTGGATCCCGCTACCGGGCGACGCGACCCTCACCCTCGTCAAGCGGCGGACCGACCGGCTCTGGGAAGCCCGCCTGAGCGCGGACGTCGTCCCTTACCTGCGGCGCCACGGCATGCCGATTAGATACGGGTACGTGCGCCGCGACTGGCCGTCCGCCGCCTACCAGACGGCCTTCGCCTACGACCGCTCCACGGGCAGCGCGGAGATGCCGAGCGCCGCCCGCCCGTTCACGCCCGAACTCGTGGCCCGGCTCGTCTCCCACGGCGTGCTGATCGCCCCGATCACGCTGCACACCGGCGTCGCGTCCCCCGAGGCTCACGAACCCCCGTACGCGGAGCGCTACAGCGTCCCGTCGCCGACGGCGGCGCTGGTCGGGCACGTCCACTCCCGAGGCCACCGGGTGATCGCCGTAGGCACGACCGCCGTCCGCGCCCTGGAAACGGCCGTAGACGCCACCGGACGCGTCGTCCCATCCTCCGGCTGGACGGAGCACATCGTGACGCCTGAGAACGGCGTCCGGGCCGTGGACGGCCTCCTCACCGGCCTGCACGAGCCCAAGTCGTCCCACCTGATGATGCTCACCGCCATCGCGGGCCACGACCTCCTGGCCACCACCTACGCGGCCGCCCTCGCCGAACGCTACCTCTGGCACGAGTTCGGCGACCTCAATTTGATCTTGTGACCGTCTCGCATGCCGGACCTGCCGCACAAGCCCCACGTCACGGCCGGTACCGTGGAAAACAGCTATGGACGGGTCAGCACAGCGCACGCTCCTCATCACACTCACCGGACGCGACCGCCCCGGCGTGACATCGCGTCTGTTCCGCACACTCTCGGAGTTCCCGCTCACGGTCGCCGACGTCGAGCAGGTCGTGATCCGCGGCCGCCTCGTCCTCGGCGTCCTGCTCGACTACACCGAGGGCGCCGACATCGGACGCGTCTGGAACGCCGCCGAGCACGTCGCGAACGACCTCGACATGGAGATCGAGCTCTCCACGGGCCGCAACCGGCGGATGCCGAAGCGCACCGGACGCCTGCACGTCACCGTCCTCGGCGCGCCCCTCAAGCCCGCCGCCATGGCCGGGATCGCCGGCCGCATCTCCGCGCACGGCGCCAACATCGACCGCATGGAGCGGCTCGCGTCCAACCCCGTCACCTGCATCGAGATGGACGTCTCCGGCGCCGACCCCGACGCGCTCCGCGCCGCCCTCACCGCCGAGGCCGCCGAGCAGCAGGTCGACGTCGCCGTCCAGCAGAGCGGCCTCAGCCGCCGCGCCAAGCGCCTCATCGTCATGGACGTCGACTCCACCCTCATCCAGGGCGAGGTCATCGAACTGCTCGCCGAGCACGCCGGCTGCCTCGACGAGGTCGCCAAGGTCACCGAGGCCGCCATGCGCGGCGAACTCGACTTCGAGGGCTCCCTCCGCGAACGCGTCGCCCTCCTCGCCGGCCTGGACGCCTCCGCCATCGACGACGTCCGCGGCGAACTCCGCCTCGCCGCCGGCGCCCGCACCATGGTCCGCACCCTCAAGCGCCTCGACTACAAGTTCGCGATCGTCTCCGGCGGCTTCACCCAGGTCACCGACGCCCTCGTCGACGACCTCGGCATCGACTACTCCGCCGCCAACACCCTGGAGATCGTCGACGGCAAGCTCACCGGCCGCGTCACCGGCCGCGTCATCGACCGCGCCGGCAAGGCCACCGCCCTGGAGAACTTCGCCCGCGAGGCCGGCGTCCCCATCAGCCAGACGGTCGCCATCGGCGACGGCGCCAACGACCTCGACATGCTCCAGGCCGCCGGCCTCGGCATCGCCTACAACGCCAAACCGGTCGTCCGCCAGGCCGCCGACACGGCCGTGAACGTCCCCTACCTGGACACGATCGTCTTCCTCCTCGGCATCTCCCGCGAAGAGGTAGAAGCCGCCGACGCGGCCGATTCCCGGGACATCGCGCCCCGATAAGCCGGAAGCACCCGTCCGAGCGTCCGTCCGGGCCTTAGACGATGATCACCAGGGTACGGGTGAAGCGCGCGGAGTTGTCGTCTCCGCGGGAACCGACGGCGGAGGAACGGCGGGCAGTGCTGCGGCGGGTGCGGGACGCGTTTGCCCAGGTGCAGGGGCAGGCGTCGCCCATGTACGGGGTGGCCGCGGCGCTCGCGGTGGCCGTGCCGCTGCTCGCCGGGGCGCTGAGCGGGCACGCGGCGTCCGGGTCGATGATCGCGCTCGGCGCGTACCTGGTGGCGCTGCGGGCGCCGGAGGGGCCGTACGGGGCGCAGGCGCGGAGCCTCGCGATCGGGGTCGTGGTCGTCGCGGTCGGGGCGGCGGTCGGCGGGCTGCTCAGCGGGCATCTGTGGCCCACGGTGATCGTCGTGCCGCCGCTGATCGCGCTCGGCGTGGCGGTGCCGCGGATCGGGTCCACGGCCGGGCTGGCGGTGCTGCTGAGCGCCGTCCGGCCGCCGTCCGCCGACGTGCTGAGCATCGGGCTGCTGGAGCTGCTCGGCGGCCTGTTCATGACCGGGCTGCTGCTGGCGCCGTGGCCCGCGCGGCGGCTGCGTCCGCTGCGGGCGTCGCTGAGCGAGTGCGCCGACGCGGTCGCCGAGGCGCTCGACGCCGTCGCGGAGGACGTCGGCGCGCCCGACCCCGAGCCGCTCGACGCCGTCGAACTCACCAACCCCGACCTGCTCGCCGTCACGCGGGTACCGGATTGGGAGGCCAAGCGGCGCGCCGCGTCCGAGTCGCTGACGGCGGCGCGCGCCACCTACCGGCTGTACCGGACGGGACGCGGCAAGAGCGACCCGACGCGGCCCGAGCGGCTCATCGACGGGCTGGCGCGCGTCCTGCACGAGACGGTGACGCTGCAGGCCGTCCTGGAGGCGGCGAAGAACTATCCGCCGGACCGCGAGTGGCGGGAGGAGACGCAGACCGCGATCTCGGCGCTCGCCGCGCGGCTGCGGCTGATCGCCGGGGGGATCGCGACGGCGGGCGAGGCGCCGCTCGGCCGGGAGGAGTCCGCGGCCGTCCGGCGGATGGGACGGGCCGCCGAGCACATCCGGCGCGCCGGGCTCGCCGGCGACGAGGACCTCGTCGCGGTCGCGCTGATCAGCCAGGTGCGCCGCTCCATCGACCGCATCGCCGGCGAGGTCGCCGCCAACCGCCGCCTCGTCGCGGGCGGCCTGCGGATCGGGTTCGGGCCGCCGCGGATGCCCGGCACCCTCGACCCGATGCCGGTGTGGGAGCGGGTCCGGCGCGCCGTCCGCACCCGGTCCCCGGCGTTCCGGCAGGTGTCGCGGGTGTTCGTGACGGCGGTCGTGTCGATGGCGGTGGCCGCCGCGCTCGGCCTCTCGCACGGGCACTGGATGACGATCACCGCGATGCTGAGCCTGCGCGCCACCTACGGCGAGACCATGGACCGGCTCGTCCAGCGGGTCGGCGGCACCGCGGCCGGGTCCGCCGTCGCCGCCGTCATCCTCACGCTCGCGCCCGGGCAGATCACCGTCGCCGTGATCGCCTTCGTGTTCGCGCTCGCCGGGTTCGCGATGCGGTCGGTCAACTACGTCCACTGGGCGCTGTTCGGGACGCCGCTGGCGATGATGCTGCTCGACTTCTCCGCCCCCGCCGACTGGCGCACCGCCGGGGAGCGGATCGCGCTGACGTTCGCCGGGGCGGTCATGTCGTACCTCGCCGTCCGGCTGCTGTGGCCCGCCGGGCACGTGGAGCGGCTGCCCGTGCAGCTCGGGCGGCTCCTCGGCACGCACGCCGACCTCGTCCGCGCGACGGCGGACGTCCTCGCGGGCGAGCGGACGCGGCTGCCGCACGACACGATCGTCGCGGCCGAGCGGGCGGCGGAGGCCGTCGCCGAGACCCGGCTCCGGCTCGGCCACGAGCGGCTGCCCGACACCGGCCTGATCGACGAGCTCGGCACCGCCGTGGACGCCGCGCACCGCACCCGCGACCACCTCATCGCCGTCGCCCGGCTGTCCCGCGCGGAGGCCGTCGACACCGGACCCGTCCCCGAGATCCTCGACCGGCTCGCCGACCGGTTCGAGGAGGCCGCCGCGCTGCTGGACGAGCCAGACGACCTCGACCCGAAGGACCTCGCGCCCGTCGAGGAACTGGACGAGGAACTCGCCGACCTCGACACCCACCTGTCCACGATCACCCGGCGGCGCCGCGCCGAGATCAAGGCGGGCGTCGACCGGGAGGAGGTCACCCCGCTGCGGCAGGCGCTGCTGCAGGTGTCCAGCACGCGCTACACGATCAGGTCGCTGCGCCGGGACGCGGGGACGGCCGTCGAGTCGTCCCTCATCGCCGCGGTCACCCGCCCCTAGTCCTTCGGGGTGCGGACGGTGCGGAGCGTGCCCAGGCCCGGGCGGACGCCGTCCCATGCGCCCGGCAGGTCGATCACGGCGAGCGCGCAGGTGGGGAAGGCGTCCGGGGCCTCACCGGTCAGGTCGTGGACGAACTGGTGCACGGACGGGTTGTGCCCGACCAGCAGCAGCGTCCCGGCGTCGTCCGGCGCCTCGTTGACCAGGGTGAGCAGCCCGTCGGGGTCGCCTGCGTAGATCCCCGGCTCGTAGCTCACGCCGGCGCCGGCCGCCAGCAGGTCGAGCGTCTCGCGGGTGCGGGCGGCGGGGGAGCACAGGACGTGTCCCGGGACGAGGTCGTTCGCGCGCAGCCAGTCCCCGGCCGCCGCGGCGTCGCGGCGCCCGCGGTCGTTGAGGACGCGGTCGATGTCGGCCGTGCCGAACCCGGCGACGGCCTTGGCGTGACGGAGCACGATGAGCGTGGGCATGACCGCCACACTAGAACCCGGCCGGTGGCTAGGGGGCGACGAGCGCCGCGAGCCCCCACAGCAGGAGGAGGATGCCGAGCATCCCGCCGATCATGATCGCGAAACCCTTGGGGCCCGACATCGTCGGCCTGTCGCCGCCGCTGCTCGCCACAGCGCCTCCCGATTTCCCGTCCGGGGCCGGGAACGTCCGGCCCTCACACCTAAGAGCGTACGGCCGATCCCCCATGCTCCCGACACGACCCCGCCCTGCGGCACAGGGCAGGCGAAAGGGCCGGCGGCAGGTGCACCGCCGGCCCTCTCAGGGTGATGGGTCAGCCGTTCTTGGCCGATTCCTCCTCGGTGGTAGTGGCGCCGTTGGAGTCGGCGCCGACGGCAGCCTCCTCCGGAGCCTCGACGGCCTTGTCCGCGCCGCCGTCCACGGCCCCCTTCTCAAGATTGGTGCCACCGGCGACCGGGTCGGCGGCCGACTCGGCGATCGGGTCGGCGCGCCGCTTGGAGATCACGATCGCCGCGACGATGACCCCGACGGACACCACGGCCACCACGACGCGCAGCACCATGTTGCCCGCGTACGTCACGACGGCGTCCGCGATCAGCAGCGCGACCAGGTTCATCACCTTGATCAGCGGGTTGATCGCGGGGCCGGCGGTGTCCTTGAACGGGTCGCCGACCGTGTCGCCGATGATCGTCGCCTCGTGCGCGTCGCTGCCCTTGCCGCCGAGGTGGCCCTCCTCGACGAGCTTCTTGGCGTTGTCCCAGGCGCCGCCGGAGTTGGACAGGAACACCGCCATGAGCACGCCCGCGGCGATGGCGCCGCCCAGGTAGGCGCCGAGCGGCGCGTACCCGAACGCGAAACCGACCGCGATCGGTGCCATGATCGCCAGCAGTCCGGGGGTGGCCAGCTCGCGCTGCGCGTCCCGGGTGCAGATGTCCACGACCCGGTCGTAGTCGGGCTGCTCGGTGTAGTCCATGATCCCGGGCTTGGTGCGGAACTGGTTGCGCACCTCTTCCACGACCCGTCCGGCCGCCCGGCCCACCGCCATGATCGCCAGACCGGAGAACAGGAACACGACCGCGGCACCGATGATCAGCCCGATCAGCACGTTCGGGCTGGCGATCGACAGGTTGAAGTTGAGGAAGTCGGTGCCGATCGCGTCCTTCGCGCTCGCGGACGCGCCGTCCAGCGCGGCCATGACCGTCGTCCGGAACGAGCCGAACAGCGCGGTCGCGGCGAGCACCGCCGTCGCGATCGCGATGCCCTTGGTGATCGCCTTCGTGGTGTTGCCGACCGCGTCCAGCCGCTCCAGGACGGCCGCGGACTCGCCCTGCACGTCCCCGGACATCTCGGCGATGCCCTGGGCGTTGTCGGAGACGGGCCCGAAGGTGTCCATGGAGACGATCACGCCGACCGTGGTCAGCAGCCCGGTGCCGGCCATCGCCACCGCGAACAGCGCGACGGTGGTGTTGCCGAAGCCGAGCAGGAACGCCCCGTACACGGCGCCGCCGATCACCAGCGCGGTGTAGACGGCCGACTCCAGGCCGAGCGAGATACCGGACAGGATGACGGTCGCCGGGCCCGTCCGGGCGCTGTCGGTGACCTCCTGGACCGGCTTGCGGTTGGTCTCGGTGAAGTAGCCGGTGAGCAGCTGGATGAGGCTCGCCAGCACGATACCGATGATCACCGAGCCGAGCGCCACCACGCGCGGGTCCGCGTCCAGGTTCCGGATCGACTGGTCCGTCACGCCGCTCAGGTCGGCGAACGACGACGGCAGGTACGCGAACGCGGCGATCGCGACGAGGACCGCCGAGATGCCCGCCGAGATGAAGAACCCGCGGTTGATCGCCGTCATGCCGGACCGGTCGCCGGCCCGCGGCGCCACCGCGAAGATGCCGATCACCGCCGTGATCACACCGATCATCGGGACGATCAGCGGGAACACCAGGCCCTCGGTGCCGAACGCCGCGGTGCCCAGGATGAGCGCCGCGACGAGCATCACCGCGTACGACTCGAACAGGTCGGCCGCCATGCCGGCGCAGTCACCGACGTTGTCGCCCACGTTGTCGGCGATGGTGGCCGCGTTGCGGGGGTCGTCCTCGGGGATGCCCTGCTCGACCTTGCCGACGAGGTCGGCGCCCACGTCCGCGGCCTTGGTGAAGATGCCGCCGCCGACACGCATGAACATGGCGAGCAGCGCGGCGCCGAACCCGAAGCCCTCCAGCACCTTCGGCGCGTCGCCCTGGTAGGCGAGGACGACGATCGCCGCGCCGAACAGGCCGAGCCCGACCGTGAACATGCCGGCGACGCCGCCGGTCCGGAACGCGATCCGCATCGCGGTCTTCTCGCCGTCCGCCTCGCGGGCGGCGGCGGCGACCCGCACGTTGCCGCGGACCGCGAGCCACATGCCGGTGAACCCGGTGACGGCGGAGAACAGCGCGCCGATGACGAAGAAGACCGAGCGTCCGATCCGCTCACTCGTCGAGTCGGCGGGGAGCAGCAGCAGTACGAGCGGGATCAGTACGACGAAGACCGCGACCGTTCGGAACTGGCGTTTCAGGTAGGCACTGGCGCCCACCTGTACCGCGCGCGCGATCTCCTGCATCTTGGCGGTGCCCTGGCCCGCGGCCAGGACATCGCGGACGAGACCCGCGGCGACGGCCAGTGCCAGCAGTGCGATCACAGCGACGACGACGACCAGGGAGAGGTCGCCGCCGCCGAGATCCACTTCTGCGCTGGCCGGGCTTGACAGGGAAAACCCGGACATCCGTCCTCCTCGACAGGGGCATTGCGACTCGATCGTCACAAAGAAGACGATCTTTACCGCGTACCCCGCGAGTCATGATTTCGAACGCCTCGCACGGCAACGCGGGTGCCGGGAGTCTACGCACGCGCAAGTCGAATGTTAAGGCCGCCCGGCCCTTGATGAAGATGTCGCCGAAATGCAACGGGCGGTACGCCGGAATTTGCCCCATACGCCCGTCCAGCCGCCATCGCCCCAGGTCAGCCCGGGTTAGACAACCCTTACTTTCTCGCCACCTTGACATGCGCACACCACAATCGGCGCATCGGCCCGGCGACCGGCGTCCCATTCAAGCTAGGCTTTAACACACAATATGTCCAGACCCAAATTACCCCAGCCCGAGATCAACCCGAAGAGATTCTCACAACACCAGCAACACACGTCTCTTCTACACACCT
>NZ_JABXFD010000369.1 GCF_013372625.1 Actinomadura sp. BRA 177 | reverse complement strand
TTCTCGTCGTGCTTGTAGTGTGTCTGTGTACTGCGTGTGGTGCGCCGAATTTTTCTAAGGTCCGGGTGTCGTCTCGTCCGCGTCCGGTTTCGGCCTCCCCCCTCCCTGCCCTGCCCTGCCGGTGCCTGCCCCGGGGGGGGCGGGTGGGTGCCTGCCCCGCCCGTCCTTGCCGGTTGGCCTGCCCGCGCGTGCCCGCCCGCCCCGTTCCCGTCCGGTGTGGCCGCCCGGCGCATGGGCGGTCCCCGTGCCCGCGCGGCGTGTGGCCGCCCGGCGTGTGCGCGCCCGGTGTGTGCCCACCCGCTCGTCTTCGCCCGTCCCGTGCCCGTCCGGCGCGCCTGCGTGGTCCCTTCCTGCATGGCGTGCGCCCGCTCGCCGTTCTCGCCGGTGTGTGCCCGCTCGCCCGTTTCGCCACGGCCCCTGCCCGTCCAGCGTGTGCCTGTGCGGCGTGTGTCCGCCCACCCGTGACCGCTCGCCCGAGCCCGTGCGGCGTGTGCCTGTGCGGCGTGCGCGCGCCCGTCGCCTGCCTGCCTATCCCGTGGCGCCTGTGCGCGTCCGGTGTGTGTGCGCCCGCCCGTCTCCGCCCGTCCCGTGCCCGCACGGTGCGCGCCTGCGTGGTCCCTTCCTGCGTGGCGGGTGTCGGCTCGCCGTTCTCGCCGGTGTGTGCCCGCTCGCCCGTTTCCCCACGGCCCGTGCCCGTCCAGCGTGTGCTCGTGCGGCGTGGCCCGTGCGGTGTGTGCCCGTGCGGTGTGTGCCCGCCCCCGTTCCCGTCCGGTGTGTGCCTGCGTGGTCCCTTTTTGCGTGGCGCGTGTCTGCGTGCGCGTGTTGGCGTGGTCCGCTCGTGTCTGGCCCGTTTGTGTCCGGTTCGTCTATGCCTGGCTCGGGCTGACTGGTCTGTCCAGGGGCGGCTGCAGTACGAAGTCGTGGGAGTTCTGTGTGGCTGGGCTAGTAACCCAACCACGCCCCCGCTGGCCGCGAAGGCTGCTTCGCACAGTGAGCGGTTGGGGGTGGTTTTGGTGGGGTGTGGTGGGCGTGGTGGTGCGGGAGGATGGAGGGATGGGTTCGGTGGCGGGTGAGGGTTGTGTGTTCTGCGCGATCGTTGCGGGGGAGCGGGGTGCCCATGTTGTGTTGGATGCGCCGGATGTGATGGCGTTTCTTGATGTGCGGCCCTTGTTCAAGGGACACACGTTGCTGGTGCCGCGTGCTCACTTTGAGACGCTTGGGGATTTGCCTGCCGATTTTCTGGGGCCGTTCTTCGGGCATGCTCAGCGGATCGCGGGCGCGATGGAGTCGGTGCTCGGCGCGGCGGGGTCGTTCGTGGCCATGAACAACCGGGTGAGCCAGAGCGTGCCGCACCTGCATGTTCATGTGGTTCCGCGGAACCGCAAGGACGGGCTTCGCGGGTTCTTCTGGCCGCGGCAGAAGTACGAGTCGGATGCTGAGGCCGCCGACTATGCCGCGCGGCTGATGGAAGGGCTGGCCGGCTAGGGCCTGTCTGCCTGACACGGGGGCCAGGTTGTGGGCGTCGCGGGGACCATTCACCGCCAAACGAGATCAGTCCGATCCAGCAGCGGGACACAAGGGCGTGGTGGAAGCGTTGTAGTCGGCGACGCCGAGCCGCTCTTTTAGTGGGTCGGCGTTGAGGAGCTGGGGCGCGTTGGTGGTCGTCCAGCCGGACACGCGGAGACCGTAGGTTGCTTGGCCGCTGCTGCGTGAAGCCGGTGCCCGCATTGCGGGGGAGCGCCGGGATCAGCGTTGGTAGGGAAAGGGCGGTGATCGTGTTGTCCACGGGCGGCCGCCTGTGCCGGGGGGATCCTGCCGCCTGGTAGTTCCCACTGGGGGTGGCGGTTGAAGGGCGGCAGTACCTGCGGGCGTGCTGGATGGCGGTCAGGGGCGTGGGCATCGGTAGGGCGTAGGGGCCTTGCCTTGGTTTTGCTGCGCTGAAGGCGTCAGGCCAGTGCGGTGAGGAGTGCGACGAAAGGGCTGGACGGGTCCGGGGCGTCGGCGGGGGTGGCGGCCTCTACGGCGGCGGCGTGTTCGTACAGGTCTCGTTCGGCGCGGTCCAGGGCGGCGGACAGGACGTACTCGGTGACCGTCCAGCCGATCAGTTCCGCGGCCTTGCGGATCACGAGGAACTGGTCGGCGGACGTGCCGAAGGCGATGTGCTCGGTGGCGGGAAGGTCCTGGCGGACCAGCTCGGGCATGGCCGGTCTCCCTCCTTGCGGCATCTAAAAGTACGCCGGGAGGTGTTGCCAGGGCATCCCCATTAAGAACGAGAATCGGGCGGAGGAGTCAGCGGGTTCCCCAGGAGTAGGTCTGTTTGCGCAGTTTGAGGTAGACGAAGCTTTCCGTGGAGACGACGCCCGGGACGGCGCGGATGCGGCCGAGGAGTTCCAGGAGGCGTTCGTCGTCCTCGCAGACGAGCTCGACCAGGATGTCGAACGAGCCGGCGGTGATGACGACGTAGTCGATCTCGGGGAGGCCGGCCAGCTCATCGGCGATCTTCTCCAGGTCGCCCTCGCACTTGACGCCGATCATCATCTGCCGGGAGAAGCCCAGCATCAGCGGGTCGGTGACGCCGACGATCTGCATGACGCCGGTGTCGAGGAGCTTCTGCACGCGCTGCCGGACGGCGGCCTCGGAGAGCCCGACGGCCTTGCCGATGGCGGCGTAGGAGCGGCGGCCGTCCTGTTGGAGCTGCTCGATGATGTGCTTCGCGGTCTCGTCGAGCTGGACGCGGGCTGCGCCTTCCATCGATCGTCTCCTAGCTGCGGCATCGGGAGTGTGAGGCCTCTGGGTCAAGTGAATCAGTCGTGAAACTGGATCGTAACAACGGAATCACTTGTGTTGGACTGGATCCTCTGTAAGGGTCTGGGCCTACAGGACACATCGGGCGACGGTGCCCAGGAGGGACCTGAGGATGAGCGGCGAGCGGCTGCGCAACTTTATCGGTGGCGAGTACGTGGACGCCAAGGACGGGCGGACGCTGGAGGTGGTCGACCCGAGCACCGGCGAGCCGTACGCGGAGGCGCCCGTGTCCGGCGCCGCGGACGTCGACGCCGCGTTCCGCGCGGCGGCGGACGCGTTCCCCGCCTGGCGCGACGCCACTCCGGCCGAGCGGAGCCTCGCGATGCTGCGGTTCGCGGACGCGGTGGAGGCGCGGGCCGAGGAGCTCGTCCGGGCCGAGGTCCGCGACACCGGCAAGCCCGTCCAGCTGACCCTGGACGAGGAGATGCCGCCGATGGTGGACAATCTCCGCTTCTTCGCGGGTGCGTCACGGGTGCTGGAGGGCAAGGCGACCGGCGAGTACATGGCGGACCACACGTCCTCGGTCCGGCGGGAGCCGATCGGGGTGTGCGCGCAGGTGACGCCCTGGAACTACCCGATGATGATGGCGGTCTGGAAGTTCGGGCCGGCGCTGTCGGCGGGCAACACCGTCGTCCTCAAGCCGTCCGAGACGACGCCGGCGAGCACGCTGCTGATGGCGGAGATCGCGGCCGAGTTCCTGCCGCCGGGCGTCTTCAACGTGATCTGCGGTGACCGCGACACCGGGCGGGCGCTGGTGGAGCACCCGACGCCGCAGATGGTGTCGATCACCGGCAGTGTCCGGGCCGGTATGGAGGTCGCGGCGTCGGCGGCCAAGGACCTCAAGCGCGTGCATCTGGAGCTGGGCGGTAAGGCGCCGGTGGTCGTGTTCGATGACGCCGATGTCGAGGCGGCGGCGACCGGTATCGCCGAGGCCGGCTACTTCAACGCCGGGCAGGACTGCACCGCCGCTACGCGCGTGCTCGTCGCCGAGCGGCTGCAGGGCGAGTTCACCGAGGCGCTCGTGGAGGCGGCCAAGGGGACCGTGGTGGGGCCGCCGAGTGACGCCGACGCCTACTACGGGCCGGTCAACAACGAGAACCAGCTCCAGCGGGTCCAGGGGTTCATCGAAAGGGCGCCCAACCACGCCAAGGTCCTGGCCGGCGGCGAGCGCGTCGGGGACCGCGGCTACTTCTTCGCGCCCACTGTCGTCGGCGGCCTGAAGCAGGACGACGAGCTGGTGCAGAACGAGGTGTTCGGACCGGTCATCACCGTGCAGAGCTTCTCGGACGAGCAGCAGGCCATCGCGTGGGCGAACGGCGTCAAGTACGGCCTCGCCGCGAGCGTGTGGACGCAGAACCACGGCCGCGCCATGCGCATGAGCAAGGCCCTCGATTTCGGTGCCGTTTGGGTCAACACCCACATCCCGTTCGTGTCGGAGATGCCGCACGGCGGCTTCAAGCATTCCGGCTACGGCAAGGACATGTCGATGTACGGCATCGAGGACTACACCCGCGTCAAGCACGTCATGCACTACATCGGCGGCTGACCACCGCCGAACGAGCCCGTGAAGGAAGACCGGCCATGACCGAGACCCAGCAGGCCCCGGCGCGCGACGACCCGGGTCGCGCAGTTCCCGCCATCGAGCTCACGGGAGTGGAGAAGGCGTACCACGCCCATGGCGAGACCGTGGCCGCGGTCCGCGGCATCGACCTGGAGATCGCGCAGGGCGAGTTCTTCTCGCTGCTCGGCCCGTCCGGCTGCGGCAAGACGACGACGATGCGCGTGATCGCCGGGTTCGAGGAGCCGACGGCCGGCCGGGTCCACCTGCACGGGCAGGACGTCACGGACGTGTCCCCCAACCGGCGCGACGTGAACATGGTGTTCCAGTCGTATGCGCTGTTCCCGCACATGAGCGTCTTCGAGAACGTCGCGTTCGGCCTGCGCCGGCGCGGCGTCCCGAAGGCCGAGATCGGCGAGCGGGTCGGGGACATGCTGGACATCGTCGACTTGGCGGGACGGGAGAAGCGCCGTCCCGCCGAGTTGTCCGGCGGCCAGCAGCAGCGGGTCGCGCTGGCCCGCGCGCTGGTGAACCGGCCGCGCGCCCTGCTGCTGGACGAGCCGCTCGGCGCGCTCGACCTGAAGCTGCGGCAGGCGATGCAGGTCGAGCTGAAGCGGATCCAGCGCGAGGTCGGCATCACGTTCGTGTACGTGACGCACGACCAGGGCGAAGCCCTGACGATGTCGGACCGCATCGCGGTCATGAACGACGGGCTGATCGAGCAGCTCGGGACGCCGCGGGAGATCTACGAGCATCCCGCGTCGCGGTTCGTGGCCGGCTTCATCGGCACGTCCAACCTGCTGGGCGGGGAGATCGCCGAGGCCGGCCAGGGCAGCGCGGTGATCTCCTACGGGCCGGACGGGCGGATCGAGGTGCCGATCCGGAACGGGCTGAAGGTCGCGGCGGGGGAGCGGCTGGAGCTGACCGTCCGCCCGGAGAAGATCGGCATCGGGCTGGCCCGGCCGGCGGACGACCTGTGCGGCGTCCGCGGCACCGTCAGTGAGGTCGTGTACCTCGGGACGTCCACGAACTACAACATCACGACTTCCGCCGGTGCCGACGTCGTCGTGTTCCTGCAGAACGCCACGTCCGCCGACGACATCGCCACCCGCGGCGACAGCGTCTGGCTGTCGTGGGACCCGCGCCACTCTTACGCCATAGGAGCCCCCCAGTGAGCAACATCGACCCCGCTTTCCTGCGCGGACTCACGCGGCCGCGCCTGGCACGTTCCAGCTACGCCCGCCGGGACGTCCTCCGGATGATGGGCGCGGCCGGCGCGGGGGTCGCGCTGTCGGCCTGCGGGGTGCAGGGGCAGGGCGGCAAGGAGAAGGTCAGCCAGACCGACGTCCAGAAGTACTGGGCGGGCAAGGCCAAGAACGGCAAGCTGAACTGGGCGAACTGGCCGGGCTACATGCAGGACGACCGGGAGACGATCAAGGCGTTCGAGAAGGAGACGGGTATCCAGGTGACCTACAAGGAGGTCATCCAGGAGATGGGCCCGTGGTTCGGCAAGATCCAGGCGCCGCTGTCGGCCGGCCAGTCCATCGGCTTCGACCTGATGATCATGACGAACGGGATCCAGCTGGAGCAGTGCCGCCAGCTCGGCTACCTGGCGCCGCTCGACCTCGCCAAGCTGCCGAACTTCCAGAAGAACGTGGGGCCGTCGTTCAAGAACCCGTCCTACGACCCGGGGAACGCGCACACGATCCCGTACGAGTCGGGTGTCACCGGCATCGCGTACAACACCAAGTACGTGGACGAGGAGATCACGAGCATCGCCCAGCTCTTCGACGCGAAGTACAAGGGCAAGGTCGGCATGATGGGCGACTCCCAGGAACTCGGGAACTTCGGGATGTTCCTGCTCGGCATCGACCCGGAGAAGTCGACGCAGGCCGACTGGGAGAAGGCCGCCGCGAAGCTGCGCGAGCAGCGCGACAAGGGCATCGTCCGCAAGTACTACAGCCAGGACTACGTGGACGCGGTCAGCAAGGGCGACGTGTGGATGACGATGGCCTGGTCCGGTGACGTCTACAGCCTCACCAGCCCGGATGTGAAGTTCGTGGTGCCCAAGGAGGGCGGCACGATCTGGACCGACAACATGTGCATCCCGAAGACCGCCGAGAACCCGGTGGACGCGCTGACGCTCATGGACTGGCTGTACGTCCCGGAGAACAACGTCCCGCTGACCGAGTTCATCAACTACATGCCGCCGATCCCGTCCACCCAGGAGATCCTGAAGCAGAAGGCGGCGAAGGCCACCGGCGACGAGAAGAAGGACCTGACGAGGCTGAGCACCAGCTCGCTGATCTTCCCGTCCGAGGCGGACCTGGCCCGGCTGCGGCACTACCGGCGGCTCACCCAGGCCGAGGAGCAGGAGTACCAGAAGATCTTCGAGCCCATCTCCAAGGGGTCGTGATGGCGCGAGGACGGGGGCGGCTCACGCCGTACCTCATGATCCTGCCGAGCGGGCTGTGGATGGCGGCGTTCTTCCTCGTCCCGATGGTGCTGATGGTGTCCCTGTCGCTGCAGACGGGGAACCTCATCGACGGGTTCCGGCAGACGTTCCACTGGCAGAACTACATCGACGGGATCGACACCTACGGCGACAAGTTCGTCCGGTCGCTCTGGTACGGATTCGTGTCGACGGTCCTGTGCATCGCGATCGCCTACCCGGCCGCGTACTGGATCGCGTTCCGCGGCGGACGGCACAAGTCGACGTACCTGTTCCTGCTCCTGCTTCCGTACTTCGTCTCGTTCATCCTGCGGACGGTGTCGTGGAAGCTGGTGCTGACCGACAACGGCCCGATCCTCGGGCCGCTGCGCGGCACGATCCTGCCGAACGACTTCCACATCCTCGACACGGGTGTCGCAGTCGTTTCCGGGCTCACCTACAACTTCCTGCCGTTCATGGTGCTGCCGATCTACGTGGCCCTGGAACGGATCGACCACCGGGTGGTCGAGGCGGCCTACGACCTATACGCGAGCCGGCTGCAGGCGTTCACCCGGGTGATCCTGCCGCTGTCGCTGCCCGGCGTCTTCGCCGGCGTGATCATGACGTTCGTGCCGGTGTCGTCGGACTACGTCAACGCCGAGGTCCTCGGCGGGCCGCAGAACACCATGATCGGCAACGTGATCCAGACCGAGTACTTCAACAACAGCGCCTACCCGATGGCGTCGGCGCTGTCGTTCTCGCTGATGGCGATCCTGCTCGTCGGGATCTTCGCCTACGCGCGGACCCTCGGCACGCAGGACGTTCTGGAGGCGGCGGGACGATGACGACGCTCACCACCCCCCGAGCCGGCGGCGAGGCGCCGGAGCGGAAGACCCCGGCCCGCCCGCGCCGCAGGATCTCCGGCCTGCACGTCTACACGCTCGTGCTGATCGCCTGGCTGATCCTGCCCATCGCGATCATGATCCTGTTCGGGTTCAACGACACCCGCAGCAAGCAGAACTTCGAGTGGCAGGGCTTCACGCTCAAGTGGTACCGGCACCTGTTCGACAAGAGCGACCTCACCACCGCGGTCGTCAACTCGCTGACGATCGCGCTGCTCAGCACGCTGATCACCACGGTCCTCGGGACGTTCGCGGGCCTCGCGCTCGGCCGCTACCGGTTCCGCGGCAAGGGCTCGACGAACCTCGTGCTGTTCATGGCGATCTCCTGCCCGGAGATCGTGATGGGCGCCTCGCTGCTGTCGATGTTCGTCACGTTCAACCTGCCGCGCGGCTACCTGACGATCCTGGTCGCGCACGTGATGTTCTCGATCGCGTTCGTCGCCGTCACCGTCCGGGCCCGCGTGGTCGGCCTCGACCCGGCGGTGGAGGAGGCGGCGCAGGACCTCGGAGCCGGCCCGTGGACGCGGTTCCGCCTGGTCACCCTCCCGATGATCATGCCGGGCGTGCTGGCGGGGGCGCTGCTGGCGTTCGTGCTGTCGATCGACGACTTCATCATCACCAACTTCACCAGCGGCACCACCGTCACCTTCCCGCTGTGGATCTACGGCTCCACCAGGACGGGCACACCGCCGCAGGTCAACGTCATGGGCACGCTCATCTTCGCGGTCGGCATCGTGATCGCCGTCATCTCCGCCCGCCGCAACATCCGAGCCTCCCGCTGATCGCGCGGCCACTGGGCACACCGGGCATGTCGGGGTGTGCGGGGCGGGTCGGCGGCGCCGGCCGTGCCAACTGTGCCGGGCTCGGAATCGGAGATTGAGATGGACATTGACAGAGCGCTCGCCGATGTCGACCTGACGCCGTTCTGGCTCCAGGACGAGAGCCGTCCGGACGCGGCGGCACCGCTGGACGGGACGGGAGCGTGCGATCTCGCCGTCATCGGCGGCGGGTACAGCGGGTTGTGGGCGGCGCTGCTCGCCAAGGAGCGCGACCCGTCCCTGGACGTGGTCGTGTTGGAGGCGGGGCGTGTCGGTGGTGCCGCGTCCGGGCGTAATGGCGGGTTCTGTGCGGCCAGTCTCACGCATGGGCTGGAGAACGGCGCGGGACGGTGGCCGGACGACATGCCGGCGCTCGAACGCCTCGGCCGCGACAACCTGGGGGCCATTGGCGACACCCTCGCGAAGTACGGGATCGACGCCGAGTGGGAACTCACTGGCGAGATGGACGTCGCCACCGAGGAATGGCAGGTCCCGGGTCTCGAAGAGGCGGCGGGGAAGGCGGCCGAGTTCGGCTGGGAACCCGTTCTGCTGGATCGGGACGCGGTTCGTGCCGAGGTCGACTCGCCCACCTATCACGCCGGTCTGTGGAATCCCGTTTCCACGGCGATGGTCCATCCGGCGAAGCTCGCCTGGGGGCTTGCGGACGCGTGCCGTTCACTTGGTGTCCGCATCTACGAGAAGAGCCCCGTCACGGGTCTGCGCTCGGAGGGGCGCGAGCTCCGCCTGGTAACCCGCGACGGGGCGACGGTCACCGCTCGACGGGTCGTCCTCGGTACCGGCGCGTTCCCGCCGCTCGTGAAGCGCCTGCGCAACTTCGTCGTCCCGGTGTACGACTACGCGCTGATGACGGAACCGCTCACAGCGGAACAGCGGGAGGCCCTCGGCTGGCGGCACCGTCAGGGCATCGGCGACAGCGCCAACCAGTTCCACTACTACAGGCTCACCGCCGACGACCGGATCCTGTGGGGCGGCTACGACGCCATCTACCACTACGGCAACGGGATAAGGCCCGAGCTGGAAAACCGTCCCGCGACGTTCGATACCCTTGCGCGGCACTTCTTCGAGACGTTTCCTCAGCTTGAGGGTGTTCGCTTCACCAACGCATGGGGCGGGGTCATCGACACCTGCAGCCGCTTCTGCGCGTTCTTCGGTACGGCCTACAACGGCAGGCTCGCCTACGCGGCCGGCTACACCGGTCTCGGCGTCGGGGCCACCCGATTCGGTGCGGACGTCATGCTCGACCTCCTGCACGTCGGCCTGAACCCAGGAGAGGAGACCGAGCGGACGCGGCTGAAGATGGTGCGGACCAAGCCCGTCCCGTTCCCGCCGGAGCCGCTCCGGTACGGCGTCATCGAGCTGACCCGCCGCGAGATCGCCCGCGCCGACCGCGACGCGGGCCGCCGCGGCCGCTGGCTGCGCACCCTCGACCGCCTCGGCCTCGGCTTCGACTCGTGACGCCGGGGACGGATCAGTCGGGGGACTCGTCGAACGTCCCGAAGATCACCGAGGAGACCTCCAGGTAGAGCTGCTCCGGGTAGGGCATGTACGGGATGCTCTGCAGCCACTGCTTCTGGCCCGCGGTCTCGGTGCGGAACTCGCCGTAGCCGAGCATCCGGCCGGCCATCGACCGGTTCAGCGTGATGTCGGTGAGCTTGGTGAGCGGCATCATCACGACGTTGCGGTTGAACACGCCGTTGATCACCATCACCCGGTGCTCGGTGACGAGGAAGAACTCCACCGACCAGGCGACGACCTTCCAGGCCAGGTAGGCGACCGTGATCAGCCACAGCCACCAGACCCAGGCGATGCCGGTCACCGCGCTGACCGCGCCGCAGGCGACGAGCCCGGCGACGAAGGCCGCGACGGGCACCAGCAGGACGGCGGGATGCTTGCGCACGGCGATGACGCGTCCCTCGTAGGACATCAGATACTTGTCGACGGTGCGCGACGAGTTGTCGCGGTGCACCATCATGTCCTGCAGATTCACGGCGGCGTCCTCGTCATGATCCGGTCGCTACAACGGTAGCCGACGCGCCGCCGGCCGCGCAGGGGCCGCGCGGTAAGGGCTCTGGCCCCCGAGAGGATCTTGTGGACGGGAGTTTCCGCGCCGGATGATGGAACCCATGGAGTTCGCGCCCGACGTGACCGGACGTCCCATCTGGCGGCTGCTGCTGCGCGGCCTCGGGGTGTACCTGCCGGGCTGGGAGATGCCGGCGGGCGCGCTGCGGGTCCGGCCGGGGACGGCGGCCGGCGGCTTCGGGCCGCCCGCCTATCTGGACGGCGACGCGGGGTTCGGCGTGCAGATCCCGGGCCGCCGGCGGGGCCTGGAGCCGGACCGGGAGATCTACGTCCGCGGCCGGGAGAACCCGAGCTTCGGCATCGTGGTCGCGGGCCCGGCGGCGGCGATCGGCAGCCGGGTCGTGGACGCGGGCGCGCTGATGCGGTTCGCGCGGCGGCTGACGTTCGAGGAGCTGTTCGACACCGGCGACGCCGACTCCGTCCCGTACGCGGTGCGCGGGGCGCGGGCGGTGGAGAACGTGGTGTTCCTCGACCGCGCGGCCGGGATCGGGCTGTGCGCCGAGGTCGACCCGCTCACCCGCACCGCAGCGTGCCCGCTGTACGTGCGCATCGGCGACCCCGCGCAGCGCACCGTCCGCGCCTACGCGCCGGCCCAGGCGGTGAGGTCCCACAGCTGATGGGACGGCAGCCGCCGCAGCCGGACGGTCGCGGCGGCCGGGTCCCAGAACACCTCGTCGCTCTCCAGCTCCAGCGACTGCGCGGCCGTCAGCACCGCGCACAGCAGCTCGTCCCGCGTCCGGACGGCCATGAGCGGGCCGATCTGCGCGACGGCGCCGGAGCACTCCGACAGCGTCCGCAGGAGGGACTTGAGGGCCGCCTCGTCCTCGGGGGGACGCGTCGGCTCGACCCCCGGCGGCAGGCCCGGCTCCACCCGGGCGAGGCCGCGCTTGGACTCGTGGACGCCGTTGTGCGGCAGGTCGGCCCCGGTGGAGATGAGCAGCGCGCTGAACACCCCGGCGAGGTCCTCGGACGCGTGCCCGCCGAGGAAGTAGCGGCGGCGCTCGGGGGAGTCGGGCGAGGGGCCGTCCGGCCCCTCGGCGGTGCGGAACCGGACGTTCAGCCGGCTCGCCCGCACGCACCGCTCGTACATCTCGCAGAGGATGTCCTCCAGCTGGCCGTCGCGGGCCCAGAGCCGCCCGGTGGCGGTGACGGCGTCGCCGTGGGCGCGGGGACGGCCGGTGAGCGCGGCGGTGACGGTGTCGTCCAGCTCGCCCTCGGTGAACTGGAGCAGCTCGGCGACGACGTCCTCGACGTCCTCCAGGGTGCGGGTGAGGGTGCGCTGCAGCTCCAGGATCTCCTGCCCGCCGCGCTCCAGGTCGGTGAGCCGGTCGATGGCCGCGTCGACCTTCCCGGCCGCCGACTCGCCGTGCGACCGGGTGACGGCGCGCACCGACGTCTCGACCTCGCCGAGCTTGCGGCGCAGCGCGGCGAGGGTGATCCGCTGCTGCTCCAGCTCGTGCAGCCGGCCCGCCTGCGTGCGCAGGTAGTCGTCGGCCTGGTGGACGAGGCCCGCCAGCTCCTCCACCTGCCCGGTGTTCTGCCGGAGCCGGTTGTCGAGCGCGGGCAGCACGTCCTGCTTGACCCGCGACAGCTCGGCGGTGAGCTGCTCGCCGACCGTGACCAGCACGTTGTTCTGCTTGGTGACCTGGTCGTTCAACTCGTCGATCCGGCGCGTGAAGGCGTTCGACTGGTCGCGGCTCTGCTTGCCCGCGTAGAGTTCGAGCGCCGCCACCACGACGCACATCACCACCAGGATGGCCGTCGTCATGACACTCCTCACCCGTGACGGTGATTTCCGGATCGGGTTTTGATCGCGACCATAACTTACGATCACGCGCGCCGACATGAACTTACGTAACCGACTGATCTCCGTGACCGTCCGGTCTCAGCGCCCCCATCCGTGCCACTCGGTAACCGATTTCGTGCTAACGGTGACGGCCGGTCAGACGCAGCCCTCGAACTGCGGGACGGTGGTGGTGAGTTTCAGCCCGGTGTCCCCGAACCACCGCTTCAGCAGGCGCGGCACGGTGCCGTCCTGGTACATCCCGGTGATCGCCTTGTTCACCGCCTCGCAGCCGTCCACGTCGCCCTTGCGGATGCCGACGCCGTACGGCTCGTCGGTGAACGGCGCGTTCACGATCCGGAGCTTGTGGCCGCTTCCGGACGCCTTGGCCGCGAGGCCCGCGAGGATCAGGTCGTCGGTGGAGACCGCGTCCAGCCTCCTGTCGACGAGGTCGGTGAGGCAGTCGGAGTAGCCGTCCTCCTCGACCGGCAGCGCGGCGATGCCCTGCTCGTCGTGGATCCGCGGGAACGACACCGAGCCGCGCACCTTGCAGAGCCGCCGGCCATTCAGGTCGTGGATGCTCCAGATCTTCCCGGCCTCCGACGCGCGGACGAGGATGTCCTGGTGAGCGACGTAGTAGGGGCCCGCGAACGACACCTTCACCTTGCGTTCGGGGGTGACGGAGTAGCTCGCGACGACGAGGTCGACCTCGCCGTTCTGCAGCATCTTCTCGCGCGTCGCGGAGTACACGCGCTTGAACGTGACGTCCGACCCGGTGACGCCGAGCCGCCCGGCGATCTCCTTGGCGATGTCGATGTCGAAGCCCTCGTACCGGTCGCCCTTGCGCTCGCCGACGCCGGGCTGGTCGGCGTTGACGCCGATGACGAGCCGGTCCTTGCCGACGACGGAGCCGTCGTCGGCCTCCGCGATGCTGCACGCGGTTCCGGGGGCGAGGACGGCCAAAGCCGCGACGGCGGCCACGATGCGCCGGGCCCTCACTTCGACCACCGGTACTCGGCCAGGCGGGGACGCACCCCGACGAGCACGAGAAGGGCGATCACGACGCCGGCGATGGGCAGGACGGCGTACCAGCCGCTCGTCCCGCCGTCGCCGTCCTTGACGGCCTCGTCGAACGCCTTCTGGTGGATCCCGGCCAGGTCTTGCAGGGAACGGTCGTACTGGGCGAAATCCGCGGCGGCGGTGCCGCGGGCGGCCACGGCCTGGTCCCGCTGCCCGGCCTTGACGAGGTCCCTCATCCGCCGGTCGTTCGCCTGGCCCTTCTGGTAGGCGCCCAGGGCCTTGTTCATGCCGTCCGCCAGTTGCGCCCTCTGCTCGGGCGACTCCGCCGGACGGTTGGCCTCGGTGCCGAGGAACCCGAGGAACGGCGCCCGTCCGGGCTCGTACGACAGGCCCTTCTGGACGGCGTCGTTGTACTGCGTCAGGTTGCCGGCCTTCAGATACAGGACGGTCTGGGACTTGCTCAGATACACCTGCTCGTAGGCGTCCGCCCGTCCGGGATCGAGCAGGAAGCGGGTCTCGTCGGCGTTCGCGCTGTTGCTGATTGCGCGCGTCCGCGAAAGCGCCAGGATCGAGTCGAAACCTTCTTCCTTGGCCTTCCGCAGATGGTCCGCCTGGCCCGACAACATGAGAGTGCCAGCCCCGACCAGGACGAGCGTGCCGAGCGTTGCCAGCGCCAGCGGCACGTTCAGCAGGCGACGGAAACGCTTGGCGAGGTACAGCTGGAAACCGGCCAGGGTCGCCAGCAGCGCCACGCCCGCGACGAGGAGCCCCGTGCGGCCCATGAGGACCGCCGACCGCTTGTCCTCGTAGGTGTGCCGGACGAGGGTCCCGTTGTCGAGCGTCAGGTTGTACGCCTTGGGCAGCAGGTCCAGCTTCATCAGGTCGGTCGCCTGCCGGTACAGGTCGGTGACCTGCTGCGACGGCGGCCCGGACGCGTGCGGGGTCTGCCGGTCGAGCAGCAGGGCCTGCCCGGCGAGGCGCTCGTAGCGGCCGAGCGCGTCCAGCAGGTCCCGCGCGGTGTTGTTCTCCGTGGTCTCGTCGGCGAGCTTGGCGGCCTTCAGCAGCGCGTCCCCGGCCTTGCGCCGGTTGTCGTCGTAGCGCGCGAGGGCCTGCGCGCGGCCGCCGCCCGCCGCGTCCCCGATCAGCAGCGCGTTGGCGAGTTGCGCGTCCATGTCGGTGAGCTGGAAGTACAGGTCGCCGGTCGCGACGACCTGCGGGCCCGCGTCGTGGCCGATGACCCGCACGCCCTCGCGGGAGTTCGCGATCGCCGCCCAGCCGACGCCGAGCAGGACCACGAGCAGGACGAGCGACAGCGCGGTCAGCGCCCGGACGCGGGACGCGACCGTGCGCGGGAGCAGCCGCGCGGCACCGGCCGGCGGCGCGCCGGCCGCCCGCTGGAGGGCTGTCTCCTATACACCTCTGACGCTGCCGACGAAGAGGGTAGGCTAGATCACGGTGGGCGCCCGCACAGTCAAAATACCAAG
>NZ_JABXFD010000386.1 GCF_013372625.1 Actinomadura sp. BRA 177 | reverse complement strand
TGCGGATGCCGGCCAGCCGGATGCCCGGCGCGGCCGACGTCCGGCGCGACATCGTCCGCATCCACCCCCGGCCGGACCTCACCCGGCCCCTCCTCACCTGACGACTCGCAGTACCCACCCCCGATCGACAGGAGGCCAGAGATGGCCAACACGTACACACCGGAGCCCACCGGGAGCGGGCTCCGGGCGAACGTCCAGCGCGTCGGCGGCAAGATAGTCGGGATGGTGATGCGGAACGTCACCTGGGGGTTTAATCGACCGTGCTGTCAACTCCGACCGGCTCGCCCGACAGGAGTTGGGCGAGCCGGTCGGCCCGGTGATCAAATTCTGGCCCGCTGGTAATCGGTCATGCCGGCGGCGCGAAGGTACTCTTCGTCAGCTTCTCGGCCGTGAACGAACGAGCTTGCTAACTCGATCGTCTCCACCGATTTACGCTCTCCGCTCACGGCTGGCCGCCGCGACGGAGTCGCATCCACCACACATGTGCGGTGCGGGACCGTTGACTCAGCCCCACGCTGGTGCGAGCCCAGCGACATCCGACCGTTCAACGCCATCTGAACCGTATCCCCGGCAAGCCGGTTCGTGCCTTCCAAGCTCACGGACGGACATCGAGAGGTTACTGAATCGAATCGACGGTCCGCAGGCGAAGGACGCAATTCTTCCCGGAGATCAATCCTGGGGTCCCTCGTAAGAACAGGGCTGGACAACGCCGTCAACCACGGCGTGCTCGGGCCGCTCGGCGTGCAGCAGGCCGCCGAGCACGGCAAGTCGGTGCTGTTCATGCTGGAGTCCAACCCCGGGCCCGGCCTCGGCGTCCTGCTCGCCTACTGGTTCTTCGGGCCGCGGCGGCTGCGCCCGAGCGTCCCGGCGGCCACGATCATCCACTTCTTCGGCGGCATCCACGAGATCTACTTCCCCTACATCCTGATGAAGCCGCGGATGATCCTCGCCGCGATCGCCGGCGGCATGACCGGTGTGGCGATCTTCGTCGCGACCGGCGTCGGCCTGGTGGCCACCCCGTCCCCCGGCAGCATCTTCGCCTACCTCGCGCAGACGCCGCGCGGCGTCGGCAACTGGATCGGCGTCTACGTCGGCGTGTTCGCCTCCGCGGCGGTGTCCTTCGGGGTCGGCGCGGCGCTGCTCGGCTTCGGCAAGCTCGCCGAGCCCAAGGACGAGGAGTCCACGGCCGAGGACGAGCTGAAGGAGGCCGCGGAGAAGTCGGCCGAGAACAAGGCGGCCGCGAAGAAGGCGGCCGGCGGCACCCCGCAGGAGACGCCCGCCTCCTGAACCACGACCGCTTCCTAGGGAGGCACGATGAACGGCAAGGACATCCGCAAAATCGTCATCGCGTGCGACGCCGGGATGGGCAGCAGCGTCATGCTCGCCGGCCAGCTGCGCAAGGCGCTGAAGAAGAACGACGTGACGGTCGAGCACACGCCCGTCGACTCGATCCCCGGCGACGCCGACGTGGTCGTCACCCACACCGGGCTCGCCGAGCGCGCCCGGCGCGGCGCCGGGGACATCCCGGTGATCACCTTCGAGGTGTACATCGGCGACCCCGCCGTCGACCGGCTGGTCAAGGCGATCAAGGACGGCGGTGAGGTCGGTGCCTGACCGGGCCGCCGGCCTGCTCGCGCCGGAGGCGATCCGGCTGGACGCGCGCGCGACCGGCCGCGACCACGCCGTCCGGCTGTGCGGGCAGGTCCTGGTGGACGTCGGCGCCGTCGAGCCCGGCTACATCGACGCGATGCTGGAGCGGGAGCGCTCGATCTCCACTTACCTCGGCGAGGGCGTGGCGATCCCGCACGGCACGAACGAGGGCCGCGACCTCATCCACCGGGACGCCCTCGCCGTCGTCCGGTTCCCCGAGGGGGCGGACTGGAACGGCAACGAGGTCGCCGTGTGCATCGCGATCGCCGCGCGCGGCGGCGGGCACATGGCGATCCTCGCCGAGCTCGCCGAGATCCTGATGGACCCGGACCGGGCCCGCGCGCTGCGCGAGGCCACCGAGCCCGCGCAGGTCCTCGCGCTGCTCGCCCCGCAGACAGAAACCCAGGAACCAACAGAACAGGGACACACCGTATGAAGGTCGCCCGTTTCTATGCACCCGGCGACATCCGCCTGGAGGACGCGCCGGAGCCGGAGCCCGGCCCCGGCGAGCTGAAGATCCGCGTCCGGAACTGCTCGACCTGCGGGACCGACGTCAAGATCTCCCGTTTCGGGCACCACCACATCGTCCCGCCGCGGGTGATGGGGCACGAGATCGCCGGCGAGGTCGCCGCGGCCGGCGACGGCGTCGAGGGATGGACGGCGGGCGACCGCGTCCAGGTCATCGCCGCGATCCCCGACGGGACGTGCTCGGAGTGCAGCCGCGGCCGCATGACGGTCTGCACCGCGCAGGAGTCGATGGGGTACCACTACGACGGCGCGTTCGCCGAGTACATGATCGTCCCGGCGAAGGTCCTCGCCGTGGACGGCGTGAACCGCATCCCGGACGGCGTGTCGTTCGCCGAGGCGTCGGTCGCCGAGCCGCTCGCCTGCGTCCTGAACGGCCAGGAGCTGGCGCGCGTCGGCGAGGGCGACGACGTCGTGGTGTTCGGCTCCGGCCCGGTCGGCTGCCTGCACGTGCGGGTGGCGCGGGCCCGCGGCGCCGCCCGCGTGTTCCTCGTCGAGGTCAACGCCGAGCGGCTCGCGCAGGCCGCGGCGATCGTCAAGCCGGACGCCGCGATCGACGGCAGCGTCACCGACGTGGTCGAGGAGGTCCTCGCCCGCACCGGCGGCCGGGGCGCCGACGTCGCGATCACCGCCGCCGCGTCGGGCGCCGCGCAGGAGCAGGCGCAGCGGCTGATGGCGCCGGGCGGCCGGGTCAGCCTGTTCGGCGGGCTGCCGAAGGACGACCCGGTGATCTCCGTCGACGCCAACCGCGTCCACCACCGGGAGCTGTCGCTGGTCGGCGCGAACGGGTCGAGCCCGGCGCACAACGCGCGAGCGCTGGAGCTGATCGGCTCGGGGCAGGTCCCGGTCGAGGACCTCATCACCCACCGGCTGCCGCTGGACGCCCTGCACGACGCCCTGGACCTCGTCACCCGGGGCGCGGCCATCAAGGTCACGATCGAACCCTGACCCCGTCCCACCCCGAAGGAGGCAGCCGTGCCCGAACGCAGCGTCATCATCGGCTCGGCGCAGGGCCTGCACGCCCGGCCCGCGAAGATCTTCGTGCACATCGCCGCGCAGCAGCCCGTCCCGGTGTCCATCCGGGTCGGGGACCGCGCCCCCGTCCCGGCGAACAGCATCCTCGGGGTGCTGTCGCTCGGCGCCGCGCAGGGGACGGAGGTGACGCTGTCCGCCGACGGGGACGGCGCCGCCGAGGTCCTGGACGAGCTGGCCGACCTGCTCTCCCGCGACCTGGACGCCGAGGAGCCCGACCATGCGTCAACTACTCAACCCTAAGGACCCGGCTTGTCTGCTGGGTCCTCATGGGCGTTGTTCGCGCTCCCGACTGCCCGTTACGGAGGGGCGGTCACGGGTCGCATCCACCCGCCCGCTGCTAGGCGGGGGCGGGTTGGGGCATGTTGACGAATACCCACGCCGAGCGTGCGCGGTCGCGCACGTTGACCCCGGCGACGACGTCGGCGGGTCCAGCGAGACCGCACCGGCGACAGCAGAAATGGTCCCGGGCGGGCCGGTTGGCCCGCTCGGTGTGGCCGCAGCGCGGGCAGCGCTGCGAGGTGTAGGCCGGATCCACCTCGATGAACGGCACCCCTTGGCGGCGGGCCTTGTAGGCGATGAACTCGCCCAGCTGGTGGAACGGCCAGGACGACAGGCGTGCCCGCTGGTCGCGAGGAACCGTGACCCGTCCGCGGATCCCACTCAACTCTTCGAGTGCGATGCCGCGTCCGGTGCGTGCCGCGACGGCGACGACCTGCTTGGAAATCTTGTGGTTGACGTGCCGGGCGTGCCGCGCCTCACGGCGGGCCCGCTTCTTCAGCAGCCTGGCCGCCGACCGGGTCCGCTCGGCCTGTATCTCCGCCCTTTTGTGTGCCTGCCACCGCCGGTACCGGTCCAGGCGGCGGCCCTGGTGGTTGTCGCCGTCGCTGGTGGTGGCCAGGTTGACGATGCCGCGGTCCACGCCGACCCAGTCGGCGGGCTCACGCACCAGGGGTTCGGGGATGTCGCAGGTGGCGATCAGGAACCATTTCCCGTCCCGGTAGGCCAGGTCGGATTCGCCCTTCCGGTGGGCGGCCAGTGTCTTGGCCTGCTCGGGCGAGCAGACGAACCGCAGGTTCTTGCACCGCCCGGCCGTGGTCCAGATGCTGACCGTGCCCGCGTCCAGCTGCCACGAAAGATTGCGATCGTCAAAGGCATGCGCGGCGTCGGGACGGAAGACGACGGCTTTGGACTCAGCCTTACGTCGGCGCCGAGATGCCGGGCCACCAAGACGACCGGCCCGGATGTTGCCGCGCAAAGTGCTGTAGGCATCCACAACCCGCTTGATCACGTGCTGGGTGGCCTGCGCTCCCAGCCCACCAGCCTTGAGGTCGCCGTAGCACAATCGGCGCAGCGGTGTTTCGCGGCCCCGGAGCCCGAACTGCTCGAAAGCCACGGCGGAAACCTGGTTGGCGGCTGCGTTGACCCGGTGGAGGGTGTCGGCCAGCGCCGCCGCCTGCTCGGGCGTCGGCAGCAGCTTCACCTGCACCACCAGTTTCACAGTCCGTTACCGTATCATTACATTGCCCACTGTGGGTGGGACCGGACCCACAGTAGCGACACGAACGACCTCGCCAAGAACACCCTTGTGGTGGGTCGGCAGCACAGCGGCCTGCCCGAGCTGCTCGACCCGTGGCAGCCGGCCGTGCTCGACCTGGTCGCGCGCTGCGCGGAGGCGGGCGGCGCGGCGGGCAAGTCGGTCGGGGTGTGCGGCGAGGCCGCCGCCGACCCGCTGCTGGCGCCCGTCCTGGCCGGGCTCGGCGTGACCCGGCTGTCGATGTCGCCGCGCGCGCTGCCGGCGGTCCGCGCCGCCCTGCTGCGGTGCACGTTCGCCGAGTGCGCGGAGCTGGCCGAGCGCGTCCTCGCCGCCGATGATCCGGCGGAGGCGCGGGAGACCGCCCGGAACCGCCACAATGAACGCGGACTGAGCTGACGCGGGACGGGTGGGACGGTCATGTACGCCGAGGAACGACAGCAGGCGATCCTTGCGCTGGCGCGCTCGAAGGGCCGGGTGGACGTGGTCGCGCTGGCCGAGGAGTTCTCGGTCACGACCGAGACGATCCGCCGGGACCTGACCGTCCTGGAGCGGGCCGGGACGGTCCGGCGGGTGCACGGCGGCGCGATGCCGGTCGAGCGGCTCGGGTTCGAGCCGGAGCTGGCCGCGCGGGACGCGGTGATGACCGAGGAGAAGCAGCGCATCGCCAAGGCCGCGCTGGAGGAGCTGCCCGCCGACGGGTCGATCATCGTGGACGCGGGCACCACGATGGCCCGGTTCGTCCAGCTGCTGCCCACCGACCGCGAGCTGACCGTGATCGTGAACTCGCCGCCGCACGCGTCGGTGCTCGCCACCCGCGCCAACCTGACCGTGATCATCCTGGGCGGCCGGGTGCGCGGCCGGACGCTCGCCACGGTGGACGACTGGGTGCTGCGCCCGCTCGCCGACCTGTGGGTGGACGTGGCGTTCATGGCCACCAACGGCTGCTCGGTCGAGCGCGGGCTGACCACGTCCGACCAGGCGGAGGCGGCGGTGAAGCGGGCCATGATCGCCTCGTCCCGGCGGCGGGTGCTGCTCACCGACCGCACCAAGATCGGGCACGACCACCTGGTGCGGTTCGGCGGGCTGTCCGACATCGACGTGCTGATCACCGACACCGGGCTGGACACCGACCTCGCCGCGGACCTCGCCGCCGCCGGCCCGGAGGTCGTCCGGGCCTGAGCGGCGGGCCTGAGCAGCGGGCCTGAGCAGCGGGAGGGGCCGCCGTCCCGCGCCACGGGGGCGGTCACGCGAGACGGCGGCGCGGTCCCCGTCAGCCGGCCGAGGGGATGCCGTTGGCGGGCGCCTGCGGTTGCGGGGTGGTGTAGGGCTGGATCGGGCCGTCACCGTCGTCGGTCGTCATCGGCTGCCCCTCGGGCACGACGTTCTCGCCCTGGATCTTGCCGATCACCGCCCCGGTGTACCCGGCGTGCGAGTCCGCGCTGTACGCGAACGGGACGACGCCCGGCCCGGTGAAGTGCGACTTCTCCAGCGCCTCGACGAGGCCCTTGCGGGTCGGGTCCTTCCCGGCCGCCTGCAGCGCCTGGACGAAGGTGTAGGCGACCGACATCCCGTAGACGATGTTGCCGTTGAACGGCAGGTCCGGGATGTACTGGTCGTGGACCTTCTTGAACAGCTGCGTCCAGCTGTTGGACGCGTCGCCGGGCGCCGCCAGGTACCCGTCGGTGATCATGCCCTGGATGAGCGGGTTGCCCTTGACCTCGTTGCCGCCCTTCTTGGCGAAGCTCTCCAGCAGCCCGGTGAGCGTGATCGGGTCGGACCCGACGTTGCTGACGACGAACGTCGGCTTGTAGTTCAGCTTGAGCGCGGCGAGCCGGAACAGCGCGGTGTAGGTGGGGATGCTGAACAGCACGACGACGTCGGCCTTGGACTGGGCGATCGCCTGGGCCTGCGCGCCGATGTCGGTGCTGCCCGGCTGGTAGGACTGCCGCGACACGACGTCGCCCTTCGGAACGTACTTGTCGAGGCCCTTCACCCCGTCCTGCCCGAAGTCGTCGTTCTGGTAGAAGTAGGCGACCTTCTTGCCGGCGAAGTTCTTCTCGATGTAGTCGCCGAGGATCTTGCCCTCGCGGATGTAGTCGACCTGCCAGCCGAACGTCTGCGGGTGCTTCTCGGGCTGGTCCCAGCAGCCGCAGCCGGACGCGACGAACAGGTCGGGGACGCGCTGGGCGTTCAGGTAGTCGACGACCTTGGAGTGCGTGGGCGTGCCCAGCCCGTTGAAGATCGCGAAGACCTTGTCCTGGAGGACGAGCTTCTGCACGACGCTGACGGTCTGCGTCGGGTTGTAGGCGTCGTCCACGTACTTGTAGATGATCTTGCGGCCGTGGATGCCGCCGTTGGCGTTGACGTAGTCGAAGAACGCCTTGGACGCGGCGGAGTTGGCGCTGTAGCCGGGCGCCGCCGGGCCGGTCAGCGGCTGGTGGCTGCCGATGGTGACGGTGGTGGCGGTGACGCCGGGCGCGCCCGAGTCGCCGCCGTCCCCGCCGTCACCTCCGCAGCCGCTCGCCGCGGCCGCCAGCGTCGCCGCGGTCATCAGGGCGAGCGCCCTGGTCCGCAATCGCTTCATCTGCTCCTCCTGGGTGCGTGGTAGTGGGCCCCGATGTGGCTGTCGATGCGGAACCGCGCGGCCCGGGAGCCCGGTCGCGCCTCGTGCGCGCGCGGCGCCGGACGGCGCCGCCGATGCCGCGCAGCCCGCCCTGGAGGCCGCGCGGGAAGGCCAGCGTCACCACGATGAGGACGAGGCCGTAGATGGCGAGGGGCAGGTTGGAGGCGATGTTGTGCGACAGGCCGGACGAGGACGACAGGTCGGACGCCCACGTCGGCACGTAGACCAGGATCAGCGAACCCCACACGGCGCCGGCCAGGCTGCCGAGGCCGCCGATGATGATCGCGGCGATCAGCTGGAGGGACGGGGTGAGCGGGAACGCGCCCGGCGCGGCGAGCGTGGCGACCACGGCGAGCAGCCCGCCGCCGAGTCCGGCGCAGGCCGCCGACACGACGGTCGCGGCGATCCGCAGCCGGGCGACGCGGACCCCGCTGAGCGCGGCGGCGATCTCGTCGTCGCGGCTGGCCCGCAGCGTCCGGCCGAACCGGCCGCGGGTCAGGTTGGCGAGCAGGAACAGCGTGATGACGGCGCCGAGGCAGGAGATCCACGCCTGCCAGCGCTCCAGCGGGAACGTCGCGCCGAGCGACTCGGGCGGGATCGGCGGGACGAGCGTCAGCCCGTTCTGCCCGCCGAGCAGGTCGGTGAGCGGCTCGTAGTTGGCGAGGCCGGGCAGCCCGACGGCGAACGCGAGGGTGGCGCCGGCGAGGTAGGGGCCGTGCAGCCGGGCGGCGACCGCGCCGACCAGCACGCCCGCGAGCGCGGTGACGCCGGCCGCCGCGGCGAGGACGGCGGCGAGCGGCCAGCCCCAGTGCCCGATGACGAGCGCGGCCGTGTAGGCGCCGACGGCCATGAACGCGCCGTGCCCGAGCGAGATCTGCCCGCCGAGGCCGGTCAGCACGGTCAGGCCGGCGACGGCGCAGGTGAGGTAGGCGACCTGCGCGATCTGCAGGTCCCGGTAGGGGCCGACCGCCGTCGTCAGGAAGTACAGCGCGACGATCGCGACCAGGGCCCCGGCGGTGTGCCGCGTCAGCGTGGAGCGGCGCAGGACGTTCAGAACGGTGTCCACCCTCTACACCCTCCGTCCCGTGGTCGCCGCGAACAGGCCGTTGGGTCTGATCATCAGGATGGTGATGAGCGCGGCGAGCGCCCCGAACGTGACCAGGTCCGAGCTGACGTAGCCGGACACGTAGCTGAGCGCGCAGCCGAGCAGCAGCCCGCCGATGACGGCGCCCGCCGGGCTGTCCAGCCCGCCGATCACCGCCGCGGTGAACCCGAACACGAGCATCACGTCGAACTGGGCGGGCCCGACGAACACCGACGGCGCGATCAGCACCCCGGCGAGCGACCCGACGAGCGCGGCGAGCGCCCACCCAAGCGTCAGCATCCGGCCGACGCGGACGCCCTGCAGCCGGGCGATCTCCGGGGCGAACGCGGACGCCCGCAGCCGCAGCCCGAGGTCGGTGCGGACGAACAGCAGCGTCAGCAGCACCATGACGGCCGCGACCGCGCCGATGACGAACAGGTCGAACGGGGACAGCAGCAGCCGCGTCCCGGCCACCGACAGGCCCTTGATCGTGAACGCGGGCGGGTAGGAGTGCGGCGTGTCGCCCCAGATCATGCCCGCGGCCGCCTGCAGCAGCACGTACAGGCCGAGCGTGACGATCACGGCGTTCAGCGGCGGCTTGTTCTCCACCGGCCGGACCACCACCCGCTCGATGACGGCGCCGAGCACCAGCCCGGACGCCAGCGCGACGCCGAGCGCGAGCCAGTAGGAGCCGCCGGCGTCGATGACGCTCCAGGCGAGGAACGTCGTGAACATCAGCATCCCGCCCTGCGCGAAGTTCACGATGCGGGTGGCCCGCCAGATCAGCACCAGCGCGAGCGCGACCGCCGCGAACACCACGCCGGAGGTGATGCCGGCGAGCGTGAGATTGATGAAGCGCACCATCAGAACCCCAGGTAGGCGTGGCGGAGGCGGTCGTCGGCGGCGATGGTCGCGGCGGCCTCCGCCGCCACGACCGCGCCGAGGTCGAGCACGACCGCGCGGTCGGCGACCGACAGGGCGCTGCGGGCGTTCTGCTCGACGAGCAGCACGGTGCGGCCGTCCTCGTCGCACAGCCGCCGCAGCACGGCCATGAGCTGGGCGACCACGCGCGGCGCCAGGCCGAGGGACGGCTCGTCCACCAGCAGCAGCCGGGGCGCGCCGGTGAGCGCCCGCGCCAGCGCGAGCATCTGCCGCTCCCCGCCGGACAGGGTGGCGGCGGTCTTCGCGCGGCGTTCCGCGAGCGGCGGGAACAGCTCGTACATCTCGCCGACCCGCCGCGCGAGCGCGCCCCGGTCGCGCCGCCACAGGCCGCCGAGCCGCAGGTTGTCCTCGACGGTCAGCTCGACGATGACGCCGCCGCTCTGCGGGACGTGCGCGACGCCGCGCCGGACGATGTCCTCGACCGCCAGCCTGGTGAGGTCCTTGCCGTCCAGCTCGACGCGTCCCGCCCGGGGCCGCAGCAGCCCGGAGATCGCGCGCAGCAGCGTGGTCTTCCCCGCGCCGTTCGCGCCCAGCACCGCGGTCAGGGAGCCCTCGTCCACCGACAGGTCCACGCCGCCGATCGCGCGGACCGCCCCGTAATGGACCGTGAGGTCCTTCACCTCAAGCACCGGCGACCTCCTCGCCCAGGTAGGCGTCGAGGACGGCCGGATCGTCGCGGACGTCCGCGGGCGCGCCGCCGGCGATGACCTTGCCGAAGTCCAGCACGACGACCTGGTCGCAGACGTTCATCACGAGGTCCATGTGGTGCTCGACGAGGACGACCGCCGGCCCGCCGCGCAGGCCGCGGATCAGCTCGGCGAGCTCGTCCATCTCCGCGGCCGACAACCCGGCGGCCGGCTCGTCCAGCAGCAGCAGCTCGGGCTCGGCGACCAGCGCCCGCGCCAGCGCGACCCGCTTCTGCACGCCGTAGGGCAGCTGGCCGGGCAGCCGCCCCGCCTCCCCCTCGACGCCCAGCTCCGCCAGCCGCGCCATCGCCCGCTCCCGCAGCGCGGCCTCGTCCCGGTCGGCGCGCGGCAGCGCGAGCAGCCCGGACCAGAACCCGGCCCTGGCCCGCCGGTCGGCCCCGACCATCACGTTCTCCAGGACGGTCAGCCCGGGGAAGAGCCCGAGCCCCTGCAACGTCCGGGCGATGCCGAGCCGGGTCAGATCATGCGGCCGATGCCGGCCAAGCACCTTCCCGCGCCAGCGCACCTCGCCCGACTCCGGCCGGACGAACCCGCACACCACGTTGAACAGGGTGGTCTTGCCGGCGCCGTTCGGGCCGATCACGCCGGTGACCCGGCCTTTCGGCGCGGAGAGCGACACGCCGTCCAGTGCGACCAGCCCGGCGAATCGGACGGTCACCTCTCGTAGTTCCAGGTTTGCGGAGGGGCCGGACACAACGCCTCACCTCGCCGATGAATCGGCGTGAAATCCGCCGGGGCCGAAATACACATACCGACTGGTCGGATTCCATGAAGATAGAATCATCGGGCGGCTCCGGTCAACAGCCGATCCGCAGGCCCGATTACCTAGTGCGCCGAACCATCCGGCGGCCGGTAGGCTGATCGGCGGACTGCGGGCGGCCGTGCCGGGGCGGCGCGACCCCGGGGGCATTCCCGGCACGAGGAGGAGTGATGACGCAGGCGCCCGCAGGTCGGCTGCCCGGCAATCTGCCGCTGCCCGACCGGCTGCTTGCCGTGGCGACCCGCATGTTCGCCGAGAAGGGCTTCGAGAACACCTCCGTCCAAGAGATCGTGAACGCCGCCGGCGTCACCAAGGGAGCCATGTACCACTACTTCGGCTCCAAGGACGATCTCCTCTACGAGATCTACCACCGGCTCCTCGGCCTGCAGATGTCACGCCTGGAGCAGATCGCCGGCGGCCCCGGCACCGCCGAGGACCGCCTCCGCGCCGCCGCCGTCGACGTCCTCAACACCTCGTTCCTCTACCTCGACGACTTCACGGTCTTCTTCCGCTCCACGCACCTGCTCCCCCGCGACCGCCGCGAGGCCGTCCGCGCCGAACGCCGCCGCTACCACGAGCGCTTCCGCGCCCTCGTCGAGGAGGGCCAGCGCGAAGGCACCTTCCGCACCGCCACCCCCGCCGACATCGCCGTCCACTTCTTCTTCGGCACCGTCCACCAGATCGGCGTCTGGTACCGCCCCGGCGGCACCCTGAAAACCGAAGCCATCAGCGACCACTACGTCGACCTGTTCCTCAACGGCCTCAAGGAGGCCTGACCCGGCTCGCCCCCGAACGGCCGAGCGATCGCGTCCCCCTGCGGGAGCAGTGATCTACGCGGTTCCCTCGGTGGCCCGCCGCCGCCAGGCGCCGGGCCACCGAGGAGACCGCCATTTTTAGCGCTCGATGTGTTCGATCTTCAGGGTCGCGTCTTTGTGGTGGGCGCGGAGGGGCTTCTTGTCGAACTTGCCGACCGTGGTCTTGGGGATCTCGTCCATGAACGTCCAGTACTCGGGGACCTGCCAGCGGGCGACCTTGCCGGCGAGGAAGGCGGCGAGTTCGTCGGAGGTCGCCGTAGTGTCGGGGCGGAGGACGACGCAGGCCAGGGGGCGTTCGTCCCAGCGGGGGTCGGGGATGCCGATGACGGCGGCCTCGGCCACGGCGGGGTGGGCCATCAGGTGGTTCTCCAGTTCGACGGAGGAGATCCATTCGCCGCCCGACTTGATGACGTCCTTCGCGCGGTCGGTGATCTGGAAGAAGCCGCGGTCGTCGATGGTGCCGATGTCGCCGGTGCGGAGCCAGCCGTCGTCGAACTTCTGCGGTGCCGGGTCGCGGTGGTAGGAGCCGGTGATCCAGGGGCCGCGGACCTCGATCTCGCCGACGGCCTCGCCGTCCCAGGGGAGTTCGGCGCCGGAGTCGTCCACGATGCGCATCTCGACGCCGGCGGCGACGCGGCCGGACTTGAGGCGCCAGTCCATGTCCTCGCTGGTGCCGGGCTCCACGCCGGGCGGCGGGAACGCCATGCCGCCGAGGGGGCTGGTCTCCGTCATGCCCCAGCCCTGGATGATGCGCAGGCCGTAGCGCTCCTCGAAGCGCTCCAGCAGGACGCGGGGCGCGGCGGCGCCGCCGGAGGTGCCGGAGCGCAGCGACGACAGGTCGATCTCGTGCTGTTCGCCGTAGGCCAGGATCCCGTTCCAGATGGTGGGGACGGCGGAGGCGAGTGTGCTCTTTTCCTGGGCGATGAACTTCGTCAGGTGCTCCGGCTGCATGAACGGGCCCGGCATGTGCAGTGTCGCGCCTGAGAGGAAGGCGCCGTAGGGCAGGCCCCAGGCGTTGACGTGGAACATCGGGACGATCGTCAGGACGCGGTCGGCCTCGGTGATGCCGACCATGGAGGCCGACTGCACGGCCATCGCGTGCAGGAACGTGGAGCGGTGCGAGTACACGACGCCCTTGGGGTCGCCCGTGGTGCCGCTGGTGTAGCACATGGACGCGGCGGAGCGTTCGTCCATGTCGGGCCACGCGTAGCCGGGCTCTTCGGCGGCGAGCAGGTCGTGGTAGCGGAGGACGGGGGCGCCGTTGGCCTCAAGGGGCGAGGCGTCGCCGTCGCCCACCACGATGAACGCCTCGACGGCGGGGAGTTCGTTCACGACGCGCGCCAGCAGCGGGACGAGGTTGTCGTCCACGATGACGACCTGGTCGTCGGCGTGGTTGATGATGTGCGAGAGCTGCTCGGGGAACAGCCGGATGTTCAGCGTGTGCAGCACCGCGCCCATCGCCGGCACGGCGAAGTACGCCTCCAGGTGCTCCTGGTTGTTCCAGCAGAAGGTCGCCACCCGGTCGCCGCGGCGGACGCCCAGTCTGGCCAGCGCGGACGCCAGCCGCTCGGCGTTGCGGGCGATCTCCGCGAACGTCGCGCGGCGGGGCGGGCCGCCGCCGGTCCAGGTCACGCACTCGCTGCCGCCGTAGACGCGCGCCCCGTGCCGCAGGATCGCGGCGACCGACAGCGGGAAGTCCTGCATCGTGCTGGGGATCATGGCAATTCTCCGAAGACGCGCGAGGGAAGGGCCGGTCGGCGGAATACCGCACATACCGACCGGTCGGTTCACGATAATTTCAGCGGGTCGGCGCCGTCAATCAGCCGACGAGGACGGAGAGGATCTCGGCGACGCAGACCGGCTTTTCGCCGCCCTCGCGCTCGATCGTCACGCGGACCGTTGCGCGGGCGCCCGCGGGGCCGCGGTCCAGCGACAGCAGCTCGGCGCCCGCGCGGACCCGGGAGCCGACCGGCACCGGCGCCGGGAAGCGGACCTTGTTCGCGCCGTAGTTCACGCCCATCCGCAGGCCCTCGACGCGGTAGATCTCCGCGGCGAGCATCGGGATCAGCGAGAGCGTCAGGTAGCCGTGCGCGATCGTCGCGCCGAACGGCCCCTCGGCGGCGCGTTCCGGGTCGATGTGGATCCACTGGTGGTCGCCGGTCGCGTCCGCGAACAGGTCCACCTGCTCCTGCGTGATCGTGTGCCACTCGCTGTGGCCGAGATGGGTGCCGACCGCCTTCTCGTACTCGTCCACGCCGCTGAACGTCCGCATGGGGGACCTCCGTCCGGGCGCCCGCCCGCCGGGCGCACGCCTCGATGACAACATACCGACCGGTTGGTATGCAACGGTGGGACGGAGGCCGGCGGACGGGACGGTTCCGCGGCGTCCGCCCCGGCACCGCGGAACCGTCCAGCCCGCCGGCAGGTCGCCGGCGCGGACGCGGGACGCGCGGGCTCCCCTCCTCGCCCGCCGGCACCGCCGCGAACCGGCTCCATCATGCACAGCGCATACAGCCCGTGATGTGTCACACACGCAGGCGGTATGGTGGTCTACCAGGCGCGATGCGTTGCGGCGGTTTCCGAGGACCAGCGCCTCAGCGGCCCAGGGCGGCCAGGCCCGAGCGCAGCAGCGGCTCGACGGCCGCGCCGACGGTGTCGAACCCCTCCCCCACGGTCTGGCCGTGGAGGTAGCGGTAGTGGATGCCCTCGGAGATCACGGCCAGCTTGAAGCAGGCCAGCGCCACGTAGAAGCCGATCGACGACAGGTCCCGGCCGCTGCGCTCGGCGTAGCGGGCCACCACCTCGTCCGGCGCGGGGAAGCCGGGCGCGCTCGCGGCGTCGCGGGCGCCGGGCACCGGGGCGCCGCGTCCCATGTAGACCAGGAGCAGCGCCAGGTCCGTCAGCGGGTCGCCGAGCGTCGCCATCTCCCAGTCGAGGACGGCCGCGATGCGGTCGCCGGAGTCGACGAGGAGGTTGTCGAGCCGGTAGTCGCCGTGCACGATCGCGGGCGCCGACCCGGCCGGCAGGTTCGCCTCCAGGAGCGCGTGCAGCTCGCCGGCGGCCGGCAGGTCGCGGCTGCGGGACGCGTCGAGCTGCTTCTTCCAGCGCCGCACCTGGCGGGCGAGGAACCCCTCGGGGCGGCCGAAATCGGTCAGGCCGACCTCCGCCGGGTCGACGCCGTGCAGTGCGACGAGCGTTTCGATCATCCGGTCGGCGATCCGCGCCACGCGGTCCGGGCCGAGGGCGGCCAGCTCGGCCGCGCTCCGGTACGGGGTGCCCTCGACCATCTCCATGACGTAGAAGGGCGCGCCGATCACGTCCGGGTCCTCGCAGAGGGCGTAGGTCTCCGGGACGGGGACGGCGGTGCCGGCCAGCGCGGTCATCACCCGGTACTCGCGCGCCATGTCGTGGGCGGTCGCGAGCACGTGCCCGAGCGGCGGCCGCCGGACGATCCAGGAGCCGCGCCCGCCGGTCACCTCGTAGGTGAGGTTGGAGCGCCCGCCGTCCACGAGCCGCGCGCGCAGCGGCCCGGCGGACATACCCGGGCGGACCCGCTCGAAGAATTCGCCGAACCGGTCGAGCGCCAGCCCGGGGACGTCGTTCTCCTCGAATGCCCGCACCGTATCTCCTCAGCCGTCCAAAGCCTTGTACCGTCCGGTCGGTATGGCGCAGGATGCCGTGGGGACGCGGCGCCGGGCGCGCATGGCGAAGTCCTGGACCGCACCCGTCCCCGGGCAGGTATCCACACGTAGAGGAGACCATACCGACTGGTCGGTTTCAATGGCGGAAGTTATTGCCATTCATGGTGGAGCGGGATTACCGTGACCGCACGGCGGACGGTGAAGGCGCACTTCACCGCTCTCGCCAGGACCGGTTCTCGGGGGAGAACAGCGCCCGGAGGAGTCCCTAGAATGTCTGTTTCCTCGTCGTCCACCGACGCCGGCGCCGCCGCGGGCGGCCCCGCACCGGGCCTCGCCGCCCGGCTGTGGCGCCGCGACCTCCCGCACTATCCCGAGACGGGGCGCCGCTACGGATATCTCGCGATCGTCGTCGTCACCACGATCGTCCTGTACTACCTGCTCTACATCCAGTACGCCGTCGCGACGTCGATCATGACGCACTACTCGATGTCGTTCGCGTACTTCATCCTGCTGTCGGTGATCGGCAACGTGATCGGCGCGTTCGCGTCGCTGCTCGCCGGGCTCGCCGACCGGTGGGGCCGCGCGAACCTCGTCGTGTACGGCCTGCTGATCGCCGGCCTGCTGGTGCTGGCGCTGCCGCACTCGCCGGGCAAGCACGTCTTCCTGGTGCTGTTCGCGGCGCTCAGCTTCATCGAGGGCATCGTCCTCGTCGCGACCCCGGCGCTGATCCGCGACTTCTCGCCGCAGCTCGGCCGCGCCACCGCGATGGGCTTCTGGACGATGGGCCCCGTCCTCGGCAGCCTCGTCGTCACCACCGTGACCAGCGCGACGCTCGACACCTCCGGCTGGCAGGACGAGCTGCGCTACTCCGGCTACACCGCGCTGGTGGTGTTCGTCATCGCGCTGTTCGGGCTGCGCGAGCTGTCCCCGGCGCTGCGCGACCAGATCATGGTCAGCATGCGCGACCGCGCGCTGATCGAGGCGCGGGCGAAGGGCATCGACCCCGCCGCGCAGGCGTCCGGCCACTGGCGGCAGAGGATGCGGCTGGACGTCGTCGGGTCCGCCTTCGCGATCAGCGTCTACCTGCTGCTGTACTACGCGGCCGTAGGCAACTTCGTCATCTACTTCTCCGCCACGTTCGGGTACAGCGAGCAGCGCACCAACGGGCTCGCCAACTGGTACTGGGCGGCGAACGCCATCGCGCTGGTGGTGGCGGGGCTGCTGTCGGACCGGCTCGGCGTCCGCAAGCCGCTGATGCTCGTCGGCGGCATCGGCTCGGTCGCGGCCACGGCGTACTTCGCGCAACTGGCCGTCCACCCCGACACCGGTTACTACACGTTCGCCTGGCTGTTCATCGCCATCGGCGTGTTCGGCGGCCTCGCCTACGCGCCGTGGATGGCGGGCTTCACCGAGACCGTCGAGAAGCACAACCCGGCGGCCACGGCGACCGGCCTCGCGGTGTGGGGCTGGATCCTGCGCCTGGTCGTGGCGGGTTCGGCGGCCTTCGTCCCGCTGGTGGTGACGTCGGTGACCCCGCTCGTCGAGCACGGGCACGAGGTGCAGGTCGCGTCCAAGGAGGCGGCCCCCGCGCTCGCCATCGTGAACCAGCACCCGCAGATCTTCGCCGAGCTGGGCAAGTACCCGCCGGGCCAGGCCCCGCAGGAGCTGCAGGCGCGCGCCGCGAAGGAGGTCGGCCTGCCCGGCCTGGCGACCGTGCAGAAGGCGCAGCCGCAGCTGGCGGTGCTGAAGGAGCACGGCGCCGAGGTGCAGAAGGCGTCGGAGGAGGGTCCCGGCCAGTGGCGGACGTGGTGGTACGTCTGCCTGGGCGGCCAGATCGTCTTCCTGCCGTTCATCTTCATCATGACGGGGCGCTGGAGCCCGAAGCGGGCCCGCGAGGACGCCGAGGCGCACCAGCGGGCGATCGAGAAGGAGCTGGCCGCGCTCGGCAAGGACTGATCAGACCATCTCGGATCACGAGCCCCCGGCCGGGCCCTCCCCCCGGCCGGGGGCTCGCCGCGTCCCAAGCGGCCTTCACGTTGTGCGCACATTCACCTCCGGACGGTAATAGGGTGGTCATGTGCAGCTTCGGTATTCCTTCCGGCTCTACCCCACCGCCGGTCAGCGGCAGGCGCTGGCGCGGGCGTTCGGGTGCGCGCGCGTGGTGTACAACGACGCCCTGGCAGCGCGCCGGGACGCTCACGAGGCCGGGCTGCCGTTCCCGACGGCGGCCGCGTTGTCGGCGGCGATGACGGCGGCGAAGAAGACGCCGGAGCGCTGCTGGCTGGGTGAGGTGTCGTCGGTGGTGCTGCAGCAGTCGCTGCGGGATCTGGAGACGGCCTACCGGGCGTTCTTTGAAGGCTTGGCCGGCAGACGCCCGAAGGTGGGGGCGCCGCGGTTCAAGTCCCGCAAGGACAACCGGCAGTCGGTCCGGTTCACCGCCAACGCCCGCTGGTCGATCACGCCGGGCGGCAAGCTCGCGCTGCCCAAGGTCGGCGAGGTGAAGGTGCGCTGGTCGCGGCGGCTGCCGGCAATCCCCTCGACGGTGACCGTGGTCAAGGACGCCGCCGGGAGGTTCTTCGCCTCCTTCGTCGTCGAGACCGGCGACGAACCGCTCCCAGAGCCCGGCACCGAAACAGGGATCGATCTGGGGCTGGAGCACTTCGCCGTGCTATCGGACGGCCGCAAGATCGCTTCGCCGCGTTTCCTGCGCCGCGCCGAGAAGAAGCTGCGTAAGGCGCAGCAGGCCCTGTGCCGTAAGCAGAAGGGCTCGAGCAATCGCGACAAGGCCCGCACCAAGGTCGCCCGTGCGCATGCGCGGGTCGCCGACGCGCGCCGCGAGTTCCACCACCGGCTGTCCACGGCACTGGTCCGCGAGTACCAAGCGGTCTATGTCGAGGACCTGTGCGTGAAGGGACTGGCGCGCACCCGGCTGGCCAAATCGGTGCACGACGCCGGATGGTCGGCCTTCACCGCGATGCTGGAGTACAAGGCGGCCCGGTACGGCCGCACGTTCGCGCGCGTGGACCGAGCCTTCCCGTCCTCGCAACTGTGCTCGCACTGCAGGCACCTCGACGGCCCTAAACCCCTGCACGTCCGCGCATGGTCCTGCAGCGAGTGCGGGACCGCCCACGACCGGGACGTCAACGCAGCACGCAACATCCTGAACGAAGGACGCCGCATCACCACCAGGTGATGCCTGCTGGTCGCCGCTGGACGGAAACCCCCGGGCGTTCGGGGGAGGCGGAGACCTTAAACGCCTGATGGAGGGCAGGTAAGACCCCCGGCCTTCGGGGGCTGGCTCGTTGAAGCAGGAAGCCACGGAAGTGCCCCGCCCACAGCGGCGCGGCGCAGGCCGAATCCCCGCCCTTCACTTCAGGGCGGGGAGCGCGTCAAAACTGGGGCTTCTTCACCGTGCCGCGGCGGTGATCGCGATCTTCGTGAACTCGCAGACGGTGCTGGTCGTCGCGGTGATCGTCGCCGGGGTCTTCATCGGCGTGAACAACACGGTGACCACGCAGGCCGTCATGATGGTCTCGCCGGTGGAGCGCCCGGTGGCGTCGGCCGCGTACGGGTTCGTCCGGTTCATCGGCGGCGGCCTCGCCCCCTACGCGGCGGGACGACTCGTCGAGCACACGAACATCCACGTCCCGTTCGCCATCGGCGCGGGCGTGATCGTCCTCGGCATCGCGATCCTGACCACGGGGCACCGTGACCTCGCCAACGCGGAGCGCAGGCAGGCCGAGGTGGACGCGCACGCCGGCAAGGGCGAGGTGGACGCCGAGGTCACCGAGGCGGCGGAGGCGGGTTCCGGATCGGGGTCGTAGAACGTTCACTTACTACGCACCCGGGCGCCAAAAGACGCTGATCTTTTCCGCTCGCGGATGCGTAGCCGCGGGAGCGCGGCGGGCGTTAGATCGGCGCTATGAAGATCGCCGCGCGGGCGGCGACGATCGTGGCCCTGCTCGCCGCGCTCGTCGCCCACCCCCTGCCCGCCGGGGCGTCCGAGGACGCCCCAGGAACGACGAAGCACACCATCGCGATGGGCGACTGGGACCGCCCCTACCTCCTGCACGTCCCACCCGGCGCCAAGGCCGGGAGACCGCTGCCGCTGATCGTGGTCATGCACGGCGGCCTGAACGATCCCGAGTACGTCCGCAGGCAGAGCGGGCTCGACAAGGTCGCCGATGAGCAGGGCTACGTCCTCGCCTACCCGGAGGGCTTCCTCGGCACGTGGAACGCCGGGGCCTGCTGCTCGTTCGCCCGCTGGGCCGGCATCGACGACATGGCCTTCCTCGACACGCTGATCGACACGCTGGTGAAACAGGGCATCGCCGACCGCCGCCGGGTGTTCATGACCGGTTTCTCCAACGGCGGCGGCATGGCCTACCGGTACGCGTGCCAGCGCGCGGACCGGCTCGCCGGGATCGCCGTGGTGTCGGGCGCGCTCGCCATCGGCTGCACGCCGTCGAAGCCGATGTCGGTGCTGGCCTTCCACGGGACCTGGGACCCGTCCGTCCCTTACACGGGCGGCGGGGACATGGACGCCGACGTCCATTTCCCGTTCATCGCCGTCCAGGTCGTCATGGAGTTCTGGCGCTGGGTGGACGGTCTGGGCCCGCTGTCGTGGCCGGTCCCGGGCGGCCCGGAGGGCTGCGTCGGCACCGGGCCCGGCCGGCTCGTGGTCGCGCTGTGCACCGAGCAGCGCGGCGGGCACGAATGGCCGCCCTACGCCAGCGAGATGATCGGCAGGTTCTTCGCGGAACGGCCGTCGCTGCCGAAGAGCTGACGAGCCGGAGGGGCGGGCGGCGCGGGGGACGCCGCCCGCCCCGGGTCATCCGGCGAGGCTCCGCGGGCGGATGTCCTTCCAGTTGGACGTGATGTAGCCGATGCAGTCGGACCGCGACTCGGGCCCGAACACGGTCGTCCATCCGGCGGGGACGTCGGCGAACGCAGGCCACAGCGAGTGCTGCCCCTCGGCGTTGACAAGGACCCGGAACTGCGCGTCCGCGTCGTCGAACGGGTTGGTCATCAGGCCTCCTGGGCGATGCGTGCGGAGCGCCGGGCGATGGACCGGACGATCTCCCCGGTGCGGACGGCGGTCATGGACAGCAGCGACGACGCGATGCCGTGGCTGTGCTCGGTCGCGCCCTGCAGGTAGACGCCCCACGACCGGCCGGGGACGGTGGCGATGCGGTAGTCGCGCTCGACGACGGGCCGCCCGTCCGGTCCGGCGAGGCAGTCGCCGCCCGCCTCGCCGAGCAGGCCGAACGGGTCGCGCTCGCGGTACCCGGTGGCGTAGACGACGGCGTCGGCGTCCAGGTCGGCGACCTCGCCGGTGGGCAGGAAGCCCACCTTGACGCGCACTCCCCCGGCGCCGTCGCGGACGTCCAGCAGGCGGGAGACGTTGAGGATGCGCAGCCGTTCGGCGCCCGCGACCTTCTCGGCGTAGGCGCGCCGGTACAGCTCGTCGATGAGGTCGAGGTCCACCACGGAGTAGTTGGTGTTGCGCGAGTACTCGAACAGCATCCGCTTCACGTCGTCGGGGGCCGCATAGTAGTGGTCGACGGCCTGCGGGTCGAAGATGCGGTTGGCGAACGAGCTGTCGTCGGCCGGCGAGTACCCGTACCGGGCGAAGACCGCGCAGACCTCGGCGTCCGGGAGCGTGCGGTGCAGGTACTCGACCGCCTCGGCGGCGCTCTGCCCGGCACCGACCACGACGACCCGGCGCGGGTTCCACTCCTCGCGCTCGTCCAGCCGGGTGAGGAGGTCCTCGGTGTGCCAGATGCGCTCGCCCGCCTGCACGCCTTCGGGCAGGACGGGTTCGAGCCCGACGCCGATGACGACGTTGCGGGCGAGGTGCGTCTCCAACCGGTCGTCTTGGCGCACGACGACTTCGAGGGTCTCGTCGTCGTGCGGGCGGAGCGCGACGACCTCCGTCCCGTAGCGGACGCGGTCGGCGAACGCGGCGGCCGTCCATTCGAGGTAGTCGTGGAACTCCACCCGCGTCGGGAACATCGTCTTGTGGTTGACGAAGTCGACCAGCCGGCCCCGTGCGTGCAGGTAGGCGAGGAACGAGTACCTGCTGGCGGGGTTGCGCAGCGACACCAGGTCCTTGAGGAAGTGGACCTGCATGGTGGCGCCGTCGATCAGCATGCCCCGGTGCCAGCCGAACTCCGGCTGCTTCTCGAAGAACACCGCGTCCACGCCGGTGCCGTTCTCCTCGTGCTCTTCGTCGAGGGCGACGGCGAGCGCGAGGTTGGACGGGCCGAAGCCGATCCCGACCACGTCGTGGACGCGGGGCTGCATGCGCTCCTCCGGCATCAGGCCGACTTCGCCTTGGCGGCGGCTTCGGCGATCTTCGGGACGACGTTGTCGATGACGTACGGGACGGCGAGCGGGGTGGGGGTGCGCAGCGGCCAGAACGACTTCAGGTCGAGCGGCACGTAGGAGCCGCGCTTGACGACGTCGAGGCCCTCGAACAGCTTGTTGCCCTCGATCTTCTTCTGCGTGGCCGGGTCGTCGTTGTAGTAGCTCATCAGGACGTCCACGTCCAGGACGGAGATCTTCTCCATGCTCAGCTCGGCCGCGAACCCGTCACCGGGCAGCTTCGCGAGCTGCTCGGGCAGTTTCAGGCCGAACTGCTCCAGCAGCTTCACGCTGGTGTCGTCCTTGGACTTCATCACGCCGATGTTGCCGTTGGGGAAGACGCTGGTGAACGCGAAGCCCGTGCCCTTCAGCTGCGGGTACTTGGTCTGCACTCCGGAGATCGCCCCGTCGACCTCGGCGACGATCTTGCGCCCCTCGGCCTCCTTGCCGACGGCCTTGGCGGTCTGGATCGCGATCTTCTGCCAGGAGTCCTCGGCCGGGCCCGTCTCGTAGGCGACGGTCGGCGCCAGCTTGGAGAGCTTGTCGTACTCCTTGTCGATGTAGAAGTCGCCGCCCGCGAGGATGAGGTCGGGCCGCAGCGCGGCGATCTCCTCCAGGTTGAACCCGGCCTCGCCGGCCTTGAGCAGCTTCGGCTTCTCACCGGTCAGCTTGGGCGCGGTCCACGGGGCGAGGCCGTCGGGCTGGACGCCGGTCAGCTCCGCCATGCCGACGGGGGTGATGCCGAGGGCGAGCAGGGTGTCCTGGTCGACCTCGCCGAGCGCGACGATCCGCTTCGGCTCGGACTCGATCGTGGCGGTGCCGAGCTTGTGGGTGATCGTGACCGGGAACGCCCCGCCGGCCGTGCCGCCGCCGGAGGAGCCGCCCGCGGGTTCGTCGTCGCCGCAGGCGGCGACCGTGCCCAGGCTCAGGACGAGCGCGGCGGTGATGGCCAGGCGCCGCATCATGGTGCGCATAGAGGACCGGTGTCCTTCCAGGATCTTCGGGGGATTACTGATCAAGGATCTTAGGTTAGGCTCACCTAACCACGCAATGGGTGCGGCGGTATGAGCCCTCTCACCCGAGCCGGGCCAGCAGCCCCGCCACGGTGGGCGCGGACATCAGCGTGGCGATCTTCAGTCCCGCGCAGCCGGGCTCCCTCCTGATCCGGCGGACGAGTCTCATGGCGAGCAGCGAGTGGCCGCCGAGGTCGAAGAAGTCGTCGTCCGGGCCGACGCCGGGGACGCCGAGTTCCTCGGCGAAGATGCGGCACAGCACCGCCTCCCGGTCGTCGTCCCTTCTCGCCTCCGCCGGGGCGGTCTCCTCCGTCACGGCGCGGGCGGTCAGCACGGCGGGGAGCACGCCGACCTTCACACCGGGATCGTCAGCGACGGCCTCCAGCAGGTGGATCAGCCCGTCCGCCATCGCGGCGACGGTGTCCCGGTCGAACAGGTCGGCGGAGTAGTCGACGATCAGCCGGAGGTCGTCCGCCGCCTCGCGGAAGATGAAGTCCAGGTCGAACTTCGCCGCGCCCGGCGCGAACAGCGCCTCCCGCTGCTCCAGGCGGGGGAACCGCACGTCGCCGACGCCCTGGCTCTCGTAGCCGACCATCACCTGGAACAGCGGGTTGCGTCCGGGGACGCGGCGCGGGCGCAACGCCTCGACGACCGCCTCGAACGGCAGGTCCTGGTGGGCGAGCCCGGCGAGGTCGGCGTCCCGGACGCGGCCGAGCAGCTCCGCGAACGCGGGGTCGCCGGACACGTCCGCGCGCAGGACGAGCGTGTTCACGAAGAAGCCGACGAGGTCGCGCGCGGCCTCCTCGGTGCGCCCGGCGACGGGGCTGCCGAGCGGGATGTCGTCGCCGGCGCCCGTCCGGTGCAGCAGCGCGGCTACGGCGGCCTGGCACACCATGAACATGCTGGCGTTCGCGTCGCGCGCGACCTTGCGGAGGCGCCGCGTCAGGCCGGGCGGCAGGTCGGCGGTGAACGTCCCGCCGCGCTGCCCGACGGTGCCGGGGCGGGCCCGGTCCACCGGGAGCGGGATCTCCTCCGGGAGGCCGGCGAGGGTCCGGGCCCAGTGGTCGAGCTGCCGGGCGTGGACGCTGCCGGGGTCGAGCGGGTCGCCGAGCAGCTCCCGCTGCCACAGCGCGTGGTCGGCGTACTGGACGGGCGGCGGCTCCCAGGCCGGGGCCTCCCCGTCCAGCCGGGCGGCGTAAGCCTCGGCGACGTCGCGGGCGAACGGCCCGAACGACCATTCGTCGAACGCGATGTGGTGGAACACGGCGAGCAGCAGATGTTCGCGCTCACCCTCGGGGAACACGGCGACCCGCAGCGGGATGTCCTTGGCGAGGTCGAACGGCCTGGCGATCACGTCCGCGGGCGCGCAGGTGGCGACCTCCAGGACGGGACGCGCCTCTTCCGGGTCGAGAATCCGCTGGTAGGGGGTGCCGTCGTGCTCGGCGAAGACCGTCCGGAGGCTTTCGTGCCGCGCGGTGACGTCCCTGATCGCCGCTTCCATCGCCGCGAGGTCGAGGTCACCGCGCAGGTGCACGGCGAGCGGCAGATGGTAGGCGCCGCGCGGCCCGTCGTCCTCGCGGAGCAGCTGGTCGAGCAGCCACAGCCGGCGCTGCGCGGACGACAGCGGGATGCGCTCGGGCCTCTCCTTCGGCTCCAGGACGGGCCGGGGCTCCGCGTCCGCGTTGCGGTGCACGCGTTCCGCGAGCTCCGCGACCGTCGGCGCCTCGAACAGGTCGCGGATCGCCAGCTCGGCGCCCAGCACGGCCCGCGCGCGGCCGACCAGCCGCGTCGCGAGCAGCGAGTGCCCGCCGAGGTCGAAGAAGTCGTCGTCGATGCCTGCGCCCGGCGCGTCCAGGACCTCGGCGAACAGCGTGCACAGCAGCCGCTCGACGGGTGTGCGGGGCGCGCGGCCCGCCTTGCGCGGACCGTCCTGGCCGGGATCGGGCAGGGCACGCCGGTCGAGCTTGCCGTTGACCGTGAGCGGCAGCGCGTCCAGGGTCATGATCGCGCTAGGCACCATGTAACCGGGCAGCCTGCCCTTGAGGCTCTCCCGGACGCGCGCCGCCAGCACCCCGTGATCACGCGCGGCGACCGGATTGTTCGCATACGAGGCGGGCGCGCGCCCCGGCTCCGCCGGAAGGCACGCCACTCCCCCACCGAACACGGCGTCATAGCACCCGACCTGCTCGGACGGAGTGAGAACGACATCCGGGAACAGCGCGTAGAGCGTCTCCGGCTCGATCCCGTCCAGGACGTCGAGCGCCTCCCGCGCCTCGTCCGCCGATCCCCCTTCGCGGAGCATGCGCAAAGCGGCGACCTCACCAGCCAGCCTCGGGTCGGGAATCCCCCGCACCCGCAGGGTCCCCCCCGTTGACTTGCGGCGTGTTGTTGTTATCGGAGCCTCCATAGCCACAACACGCCGCAAGTCAACGAGGTCGTCGAGCGTGGTCCAGTCGATGGTCGGGGTGGGTGGGGTGGTGGTGGGTTGGGTGGTTTTGTGGAGGATGGCGTCGTAGCGGTGGCGGGTTAGTTCGTTGTGGTGGGTGCCTCGTTTGGTGAGGATGTCCACGCGGGTGCAACCGTCCAAAGCGGTGAAGAAGGCGGGGTCCAGGAGGAGTTCCTTTTCCATCCGGACGGCTCGTTCGATGGTGTCCAGGTCGGCGGAGCCGCGTCCGAGCTGGATCGCGGTGTGCAGGCAGCGGACGGTGCGCAGCTCGCGGACGTCGCCGATGAACAGCATCCCGCCGGGGACGAGTAGGCGCATCGCCCTGGCGATGACGTCCTGAAGGTAAGCGGCGCCCGGGAAGTACTGGACGACCGAGTTGATCACGATCGTGTCGAAGTACTCCTCGGGCAGGCTGGCGGTGTCGTGGGCGGGGCGGCAGCTCAGCCGGACGGGCGAGTCCGGGCCGAGGTCGGCGCGGAGCTTGTCGATGACGGGTTCGGAGAAGTCGGTACCCCAGTACTCCTCGCTTTCGGGGGCGAGGCGGGTGAGGAGGAGTCCGGCGCCGACGCCGATTTCCAGGACGCGGCGAGGACGCAGTGCGCGGATGCGTTCGACGGTCGTTTCGCGCCATTCGCGCATGTCGTCCAGCGGGATGGGGGCGCCGTCGTAGCTGCTGTCCCAGCCGGCGAACTCCTCGTGGTGGACGACGGTGCCGACCTCGGTGTACTCGGCGTCGTAGATCTGCCGCCATTCGGCGAGCTGCTCGTCGGCGGCGCTCTCGCGGGTGCCGTCCGGGACGATGTAGCCGACGAGGCGTTTCACGCCGGGGACGCCGGTGTCGGCGGCGACGACCGCGGCCTGCCCGACGCCGGGTTCTGCGGCGAGCGCGGTCTCGATCTCCTCCAGTTCGACCCGGTAGCCGCGGATCTTGACCTGGTCGTCGGTGCGGCCGAGGAAGTCGATGTTGCCGTCCGCGCGGACGCGCACGAGGTCGCCCGTCCGGTACATGCGGCCGCCGCAGAAGGGGTCGGCGACGAAGCGCTCGGCGGTCAGGTCGGCGCGGCCGAGGTAGCCGCGCGCCAGGCCGGCGCCCGCGATGTACAGCTCGCCGGGCGCGCCCGGCGGGACGGGCCGCAGCCAGCCGTCCAGGACGTACCCGCGGGTGTTCCAGATCGGCTTGCCGACGGTCGGGGTGGCGCTGTCCCCGGTGCCGCCGCCGAGCGTGTTGATCGTGTACTCGGTCGGCCCGTACAGGTTGTAGCCGAGGACGCCGTCGGCCTGGGCGAGCCTGTCCCACACGGAGGTCGGGACGGCCTCACCGCCGAGGAGGACGAGCGGCGGGCGGTGGTCGCCGTCCAGGAGTCCCTCGTCCAGGAGCTGCTGGGCGTAGGTCGGGGTCACGTTGATGACGTCGATGCGGTGCCGGCGGAGGTAGGCGGTCAGCGCTTCGGCGTCGCGGCGCAGTTCCTCGTCGCAGACGTGCACTTCGTGGCCTTCGATGAGCCAGAGGAGTTCCTCCCACGACATGTCGAAGGAGAAGGAGACGGTGTGCGCGATCCGGAGGCGCCGTCCCGCGGAGGCGACGACCGGGTCGAAGATGTTGGCGCGGTGGTTGAACTGCATGTTGGTGAGGCCGCGGTACGGCGTCACCACGCCCTTGGGGCGCCCCGTCGAGCCGGACGTGTAGATGACGTAGGCGGGATGGTCGAGCCGGCCGGGAGTGCCCGGGGCGAAATCTCCCAGTTCGTCCATGGTCAGGTCGGTGCCGGGGAGGTCGGCGAGGGTTCGGGCGGTGTCCGGATCGTCCAGCGCCAGGGTCGTCCCGGAGTGGGTGAGGCCGGCGGCGATGTCTCGGTGCGACACCAGGCAGGCGGGGGCGGCGTCCTGGAGCATGTAGTCGAGCCGGTCGGCCGGATAGTCGAGTTCGAGCGGCAGGTACGCGGCACCGGTGCGCAGGACGGCGAACAGCGCCACGACCATCTGCGCGGAGCGGGGCAGCGCGAGGGCGACGACCCGTTCGGGGCCGGCGCCGTTCGCGATGAGGAGACGGGCGAGGCGGTTGACCTCGGCGTTCAGCTCCCCGTAGGTGAGGCGGACGTCGGGCAGGGAGACCAGCGCGAGGTCATCGGGCTGGTCGGCCGCTTGTTCGGCGAGCAGTTCGGCGACCGTCAGTTCGGGGACGGGATGCCACGCCTCGTCCCAGTCGCGGCGGAGCCGGTCGTGTTCCTCGGGGACGAGGAGGTCGAGGCGGTGGCACGGCGTGCCGGGGTCGTCGGCGAGCTGGTGGAGAACCTTGAGGTAGCGGTCGGTGATGCGTTCGGCTTCGGCCTCGGTGAACGCGTCCCCGCGAAACATGACGCGGAGCCCGGTGCCCGGTTCGACGACCATGGTGATCGGGTAGTGGGTGGCGTCGCGGACCTCGCGGCCGAGGACGCGGAGATCGCCGTCCGGTCCGAAGCCGCGGTCGGTCGGCATGCCGGGGAAGTTCTGGAAGACGAACAGCGTGTCGAAGAGCGTGCCGAGGCCGGTGGCTCGCTGGACGTCGGCGAGCGCGACGTACGAGTGGTCGAACAGCTCGGACTGGGCGGCCTGGACGCGGTCGAGCACGGCCGCGAGCGCGTCCGCCGGGCCTGCCTGGACCCTGACGGGGATGGTGTTGAACAGCAGGCCGACCATGGATTCGACGCCGTCCACGTCGGGGTGGCGTCCGGAGACGGAGGCGCCGAAGACGACGTCGTCCCGTCCGGTGAGGCCCATGAGGGCCAGGCCCCACGCGGTCTCGAAGAGGGTGCTCGGGGTGACTCCCTGGTCGCGGGCGACGGCGTCGAGGCGTTCGGCGAGGGCGGGCGGGAGCGGACGGTGCACTTCGCCGGCGTTCGCGAGGTCGGCGGGCTTGTCGACCAGGCCGGGACGGACGAGGGCGGGCTCGTCAAAACCGTCGAGCGCGCGGCGCCACGCGTCCACGGCGGCGGCCTTGTCGCGGGTGTTCACCCAGTCGAGGAAGGCGCCGAACGGCCGGACGGGGCGGGCCTCCTCCGCCGCGGCGTCGGTGTACGAGTCAAGCAGGGAGGTGACGAGGAGGCCGCCTGACCAGCCGTCCAGGAGGATCAGCTCGGACGTCAGGATCAGGCGGTGGTCGTCGGCGGCGAGGCTGGCCAGTGCGAACCGGATCAGCGGCGGCTCGCCGGGGTCGAACGGCTCGGCCCGCTGGGCGTCGATGAAGGCTTCGAGTTCGTCTGGCTGCACGGTGGCGTGCGTCCAGGGCAGGTCGAACTCGTCGGGGATGAACTGGATGGCGCGGTCGCCGTCCGTCCGGAAACCGGCGCGTAGATTGGGGAACTTGGTCAGGACGGCCCGTGCGGCGCCCGCCATGCGCCCGTGGTCGATGGGGCCGGACAGTTTCACCACGGCCTGCTGGACGTAGATGTCGCGGCCTTCGCCGGCGAGCATCAGGTGGAAGAGCAGCCCCTCCTGGAGCGGCGAGAGCGGCAGCTCACCGGCCGGTTCGGCCTGCTGGGCGGGGGCCGCCTCGGTGGCGGGCGCGGCCGTCCGCGCGAGGGCCTCGACCGTCCGGAGGCGGAAGACGTCGCGGACGGTGAACGACAGGCCGGCGCGGCGGGCGCGGGCGACGAGGAGCGCCGCGCTGATGCTGTCGCCGCCGGTCCGGAAGAAGTCGTCGTCAGCGCCCACGGCGTCGCGGCCGAGGACGCTCGCAGCGAGCGCGGCCAGGACGCGTTCCGCCTCCGTCTCGGGTGCGCGTCCGCCGGCGGGGCGCCCCGGCTCGGGGAGCGAGCGGCGGTCGACCTTCCCGTTCGGGTTGAGCGGCAACTCGTCCAGCACGACCAGTTCGGCCGGGACGAGGTAGTCGGGAAGCAGGCTTCGCAGCGACTCGTGCAGGGCTTCGGTTCGGGCATCGCCGACGACGTATCCGATGAGCCGGGATCCGTGGGCGGCGACGGCGGCCCGCCGGACACCGGGCAGCGCGCCGAGCACGGCTTCGACCTCGCCCGGCTCGATCCGGAACCCGCGGACCTTGAGCTGGTCGTCCGTGCGGCCGAGGAAGTCGAGGCCGCCGTCCGGGCGGCGGCGGACGCGGTCACCGGTCCGGTAGAGGCGGGAGCCGGGCGGGCCGAATGGGTCCGCGACGAAACGCTCGGCGGTGCGGGCCGGGTCGCCGAGGTAGCCGCGCGCCAGCCCGTCCCCCGCCAGGTACAGCTCGCCGACGGGGACTTCACGGAGCGCGGCGTCCAGAACGTGGGCGCGGGTGTTGGCGATCGGCGTCAGCCCGCCGGCTTCGGCGATGAGGCTGTCGCCGGCTGCCTCGGAGCACCCGTACAGGTTGACCAGGCGAGTCGGGACCTGCTCGGCGAGCGCGGCGGGCAGCGCCTCGCCGCTGCTGATCCAGGTGGTGACGGACGACGGCAGCCCGTTCTCCGCGAACGCGGCGAGCAGGCTGGGGACGAGCGTGACGAGGCCAGCGCCGTGCCGTTCGATGAACTCGGCGAGCGCGACGGCGTCGGGCGCGGTCGCGTCGGCGGCGATGAGGACCGTGTCACCGGCGACGAGGCCGCCGAGCAGCTCGGTCGTGCCGGCGATGAACGCGGGCGACGACTTCGCAACGCGCACGCCGGGGGCCGCGAGGTCCGCTCCCCAGGAAAGCCGGTTGGCGAGAGCGCGCTGGGTGCCGACGACGGCCTTCGGCGTCCCCGTGGAGCCCGACGTGAAAATCACGTAGGCGGGATGGCGCGGGTCGATGCCGGCCCGCTGCCGGGGTGGGGCCACCACGGGCGGCTCGTCGCGGCCGGAGACGGCAGGCGTGCGGGTGGATGCCGGCAGCGCCCGGGCGTCCGTGCCGATCGCCGTCCCCGTGAGGCCTGGGAGGGACGCGGGCGCCTCGTCCCGGCCTGGTGCGGGCAGTGCGCGCACGAGCCGGGCGTTCACGCCGATCGCCGTCCCCGTGAGGTCCGGCGGATCGTCTGCGTGGACGACCAGCAGGGGGCGGGCCGTTTCCAGCATCTTCTTGATGCGGGCGGGCGGATAGGACAGGTCGATCGGGAGGTAGGCCGCGCCCGTTTTGAGGACGGCGAGGAGGGCGACGGCGAAGTCGGCGGAGCGTGGGAGGGCGAGCGCGACGATCTCTTCCGGGCCGGCGCCGGCGGCGGCGAGCCGGTCGGCGAGCAGCTCGGCGCGGCGGTCGAGGTCGGCGTAAGTGAGGGCGGTGTCGCCGAAGACGACGGCCGTCTTGCCGGGAGTTCGGGCGATTTGTTCCTCGATAAGCGCGGCGACCGTCCGGATCGGGAACTCGCGGGCGGTGTCGGGGTGCTCCACGGGTGCGCCGAGGGAGGAGAGCCGCCGCTCGGGGTCGGCGGTGACCTGGGTGAGCAGCTCGTTCAGGCCGTCCAGGAGCCCCTCGACGGTGGCGGCGTCGAAGAGGTCGGTGGCGAACGCGGCGAAGCCCTCGACCTCGTCGGCGCCCTCGGCGAAGTAGAGGTCGAGGTCGAACTTCACGCCGCCGGTCTCCGGCAGGAACGGCTCGGCGCGGACGTCCGGCAGCGTGAGGCGCACGTCGTCCAGCCGCTGGTGGACGACCATCACCTGGAACAGCGGGCTGCGGGCGAGCGAGCGTTCGGGGGCGAGCCTGTCCACGACCCGCTCGAACGGGACGCCGGCGTGCGAGAACGCGGCGAGGTCGGCGGCGCGCACCCGGTCGAGCAGCTCGGCGAACGTCGGGTCGCCGGACAGGTCGGTGCGCAGGACGAGCGGGTTGACGAAGACTCCGACGAGGTCGGCGAGGTCCTCGTCCGCGCGTCCGGCGATGGGCGAGCCGAGCGCGATGTCGTCGCCCGCGCCGGACCGCTGGAGCAGCGCGGCGACGGCGGCGTGCAGAACCATGAACACGCTGGTCCCCGTATCGCGGGCCAGCTCCCGAACCCCTGCGGCGGGAAGCCGGAAGGGCACGAGCCCGCCCCGGTGGGTGGCCTCCGCCGGGCGCGGCCGGTCGAACGGGAGGACCGTCTCCTCGGGCAGGCCGGCGAGCGTTTCCGCCCAGAAGTCGAGTTGGGGCGCCGGGTCGGGCGCGGCTTCGCGCTGCCAAGTCGCGTAGTCGCCGTACTGGACGGGCAGGGGCTCCCACGCGGGTTCGTTTCCGTCCCGCCGGGCCTCGTAGGCGCGTGCCAGGTCGGCGAGCAGCGGCGTGAACGACCACTCGTCGGCGGCGGCGTGGTGCAGGAGGAGGATCAGCGACCAGTCGTCGTCGCCGGTGCGGATGAGGGTGCCGCGGACGGGCAGGTCGCGGCCGATGTCGAAGACGTGCGCGGTGGCGTCCCGCTCGATGTCGGCCTGCCGTTGCCCGGTCTCGCCCCGTGCGTCGATGACGGAGAGGTGCACGGGTGCGTCCGGTTCCAGGACGCGCTGGACGGGCAGGCCGTCCGGCCCCTCGACGAGCAGCGTGCGCAGCGCCTCGTGCCGGGCGACGACGTCGGCGAACGCCTGGCCGAGGGCCTCGTCGTCCACCGGCCCATGGAGGCGGAGGCCCAGCGGCAGCGCGTATGACGCGGACGGGCCGCGCAGCCGCTCCTCCAGCCAGAGCCCGCGCTGTGCCGCCGACGCCGGGACGATGTCGGAACGTCCGACGTCGCGAACGCGCACCATGTCGGTCGTGACGAGCCTGGGCGCGAGCGCGGCGACGGTCGGGGCCTCGAACACGTCCGCGATGGACAGCTCCGCGCCCAGGACGGCGCGGGCCTTCGCCGCGACGCGGGTCGCCAGCAGCGAGTGCCCGCCGGGCGCGAAGAAGTCGTCGTCGATGCCGATCCCCTCGACGCCGAGCAGCTCGGCGAAGATCGCGCAGAGGGCGGCCTCGCGCGCGTCGCGCGGGGCGCGTCCGGACACCTCGGCCTCGGGCGCGGGCAGCGCGGCGCGGTCGAGCTTGCCGTTGACGGTGCGGGGCAGCGCGTCCAGGGCGATGAGGGCGGACGGCACCATGTACTCGGGCAGTGCTTCGGCGAGCGCGTTCCGGAGGGCCGTTTCGTCCGCGTTGTCCGATGGGACGTAGTAGCCGACGAGCCTGGGCTCGCCGGGACGGTCTTCGCGGACCACGACCGCGGCCTGCGCGATGCCCGGCTGCGCGGCGAGCACCGCCTGCGTCTCGGCCGGCTCGATCCGGAATCCGCGGATCTTCACCTGGTCGTCGGTGCGTCCGAGGTACTCGATCGACCCGTCGCGGGCGCGCCGCGCGAGGTCGCCCGTCCGGTACATGCGGGAACCGGGCGGCCCGGACGGGTCGGCGACGAAGCGCTCCGCCGTGAGGTCGGGGCGGCCGGCATAGCCGCGGGCGAGCTGCGCGCCCGCCAGGTACAGCTCACCGGGCACGCCCGGCGGAACGGGGCGGAGGCTCGCGTCGAGGATGTGCGCGCGGGTGTTCCAGAACGGGCCGCCGATGCCGGACGCGGGAAGGTCGGCGGACGTCGCCCAGATCGTCGCCTCGGTCGGACCGTACATGTTGGTCGCGAGCGCCGCCTCCGCCTGGAGGGTCTCGGCGAGCGCCGGGGGCAGCGCCTCGCCGCCGACCAGCACCCGGAGTCGCTTGAGCGCGGCCGGGTCTAGCGTGCCGAGCAGGGACGGGGTGCCCTGGACGATCGTGGCGTCCTCCAGCAGCCCGGCGAGCGCGGCGGGGTCGCGGACGGCGACCCGGTCCGCGAGGACGATCGTCGCGCCGCTGATCAGGGGCGCGAACAGCTCCAGTGCGGCGATGTCGAACGCGATCGTCGTCACCGCGACCAGGCGATCATCGGCATCCAGGCGCAGCTGGGACCGGGTGAAGAGCAGGAAGTTCGTCAGCGCGCCGTGCGGGATCGCCACACCCTTGGGACGTCCGGTCGAGCCCGACGTGTAGATGACGTAGGCGAGCTGGTCTGCACTTACCTCCACCGGCGGCGCGGTTCTTGAGTCCAAGGGGCCGTCGAGGAGGAGAAGGCTCGTTTCCTCCGGGAGGATTCGCGCGGTTTCCGGTGTGACGATCGCGCAGAGGGGCTGGGCGTCGTCCAGCATGTAGGCGAGCCGGTCGGCGGGATGGTCGAGGTCGAGTGGCAGATAGGCGGCCCCCGCCTTGAGGACGCCGAGCAGCGCCACGACGAGATCGGGCGTGCGCGGCAGCGCGAGTGCGATGACAGTCTCGGGCCCGGCGCCTCGGGCGCGAAGGTGCGCGGCGAGAGCCGACGACCGCTCGTCCAGTTCGGCGTAGGTGAGGGACTGCGCCCCGGCCTCGACGGCAGTTGCGGCGGGTGCGCGGGCGGCCTGCTCCGCGAACAGTGCGACGACGTTCGTGTCGGGAACCGGCTGGTCGGTGGCGTTGGCGTCCTCGATGAGGGCGCGCTCACCGTCGTCCAGGATATTCAGTGCGCCGATGGGACGGTCCGGGTCGGCGAGCGCGTCCCCGAGCAGCGTCTCCAGGTGGACGAGCAGCGCGTCAATGCGCTCGTCGTCGAACAGCTCGCGCCGGAACGTGGCCTCGACCGTCATGCCCTGCGGCCGGACGAACGCCTCCAGCGACAGGTCGAAATGTGTCGTCCCGTTGTGGATGTGCGTCCAGCTCGACGTGACGCCGGGCAGGTCGAGCTCGCCGATCTCCTGCGCGAGGAACAGGAGCATCGTGTCGAAGAACGCCGACCGTCCCCGTCCACGCGCGGGACGCAGTTCCTGGACGATCCGGTCATACGGCAACGTCTGGTGCGCGAAGCCCTCGGTGACCGTCCGGCCGGTGCGCCGCAGCGCCTCCCGGAACGTCGGCGAGCCCGAAAGGTCGGTGCGCAGCACGAGCGTGTTGCCGAAGTTGCCGACGAGCCGCTCGATTCCAGCGTGCTCCCGGTTCATCACCGCCGAACCGATGGCAACGTCGTCCGCGCCGGTGTAGCGGTGCAGCAGGACGGCGTAGCCCGCCATCATGACCATGTAGGGGGTGAGGTTCTCTTCGGCGGCGAGCTTCCGCATCCCGTCGGTCACGGCGTCATCGAACCGCCGCGACCGCCGCCCGCCCCGCTCGTCCACGACGGCGCCGCGCGGATGGTCGGCGGGCAGGTCGAGCGGCGCGGGCGGCGGATCCAGACGCTCCCGCCAGTAGGCGAGATCGCCCTCGTCGGCGGGCCGCCGCTGCTCCCACTCCGCGTAGTCGGCGTACTGGACGTTCAGCGCCGGCAGCCCGTCCGGCTCCCCGGTGACGGCTGAGCGATACAGCGCCGAGAGATCGCGCGAGAGCGAACCCCACGTCATCCCGTCCCACGCGATGTGATGGACGACCAGGACCAGCGCATGCTCGTCCGCACCGAGCCTGAGCAGCTCAAGCCGGATCGGCCGCCCGTTCCGCAGATCGAACGGCACTGCGGCCAACTCCGCCGCCCGCGCCTCGGCGTCCTCGCACGCACGGGGCTCAAGCCCCACCGAGTCGTCCGCGCCAACGACCTGCACCGCCCGCACATCCGCGTCCTGGGACGCGACGGGCAGGAGACCGAAAGCACCGTCGTCCGTGGCGGCCTGCGGAGGCCGGGCAGGAGTGCCGGTCACCGTCCTCTCAGACGCGTTGAGCAAGGGACCGGACGCCATTTCGTCACCGGCGTCCGAGTAAGTCGTGCGGAGGACGGCGTGGCGGCGGATCAACCCGCGCAGCGCATCCCGCAGGGCGGCGGTGTCGAGCGGACCGTGCATGCGGATGAGGAGACAGACGTTGTAGGCGGGGCTGTCCGGGAACGTCCGGTGGTGCAGCCACATGCTCTGCTGCGCGTAGGACAGCGGCGCCGGGCCGTCCGACTCTCGGGGAGCGAGCCCGGCATCACCGGATCCCAGCCCGGCCTCGGCCATCATCCGCCGCATCAGTTCGCGCCGCCGCTCCGCCGTCGTCTGCACGCCCGCCCTCTCGTCCGACCTCATGATCGCGAGTTAGGTTAGCCTTGCCTATGACAAGCGCACAAGGTTAGCCTTACCTAACTTGATCTTCCGGTCGCGAAAGGGAGTTGGCTGCCTTGTCCATCGGTCTGCGCACTGATGCGAACCCCACAGAACTCGTGCTGGAATGCCCTTCGGAGCCGCTCGCCGCCATGGCCCGGCTCGCCGGATCCGGACTGTTCGGCGACTACGTGGTGTACGAGCGGCCCGGCTCGTGGACGTTCGCGGGCGGGATGCTCGGCGAGGTCGTCCTCGACTCCGAAACCGTCCGCACCCGCTGGCCGGACGGCGCCCCGTCCACCCGCCCCTGGTCCGGCCGGCCCGCCGACGCGCTCCGCGACGCTTTCGCCGAGGCCCCGCTCCCCACCTGGAACGCCTACGGCTGGATCGCGTTCGAGTTCGCCGCGACCCGCCCCACCGGACGCCTCGCGCACCTGATCGTCCCGCGCACCGAGGTCCGCATCGAGGCCGGCCGCGCCCACATCACCGGCCCCGACACCGAGCAAGTCGCCGAGCTCCTCGCCGGCGCGGCCCCGATCGCCGGCGTCCCCTCCCCCGTCGACGTCCGGGTGGACGGCGACGCCTACCGCGCCAAGGTCGCCAAGGCGGTCGCCGAGATCCACGAGGGCCGCTACCAGAAGGTCATCGTGTCCCGCCGGCTGGACATCCCGCACCCCGTCGACGTCATCGCGACCTACGCGCGCGGACGCGAGGCCAACACCCCCGCCCGCTCGTTCCTCCTCGACCTCGGCGGTTTCCAGGCCACCGGGTTCAGCCCCGAGGTCCTCGCGACCGTGGACGCCGACGGCTGCGTCATGACCCAGCCCCTGGCGGGCACCCGCGCGTTCGGGGCGGGCGCCGACGCGGACGCCCGCACCCGCCGCGAACTGGAGAACGACCCGAAGGAGATCTTCGAGCACGCCGTCTCCGTCCGGACGTCCGTGGAGGAGCTGCACCGCGTCTGCGACCCCGAGACCGTCCGGGTCACCGACTTCATGACGGTCAAGGAGCGGGGCAGCGTCCAGCACCTGGGCTCCCGCGCCGCCGGCGCCCTCGCGCTCGGCCGCTCCCCCTGGGACGCCCTGGACGCCCTGTTCCCCGGCGTGACCGCGTCCGGCATCCCGAAGCCCGCGGCGATCGAGGCCATCACCCGCCTCGAAGACCGCCGCGGCATGTACTCCGGCGCCGTGGTGGCCGTCTCCCACGACGGCGCCCTCGACTCGGCCCTCGTCCTGCGCGCCCTCTACAGCGAGAACGGCCGCGCCTGGCTCCGCGCCGGCGCCGGCATCGTCAGCGCCTCGGCCCCCGACCGCGAGTACGAGGAGACCTGCGAGAAGCTCTCCAGCATCGCCCCCCACGTCGTGCCCCGCTGATATCGGCGGGTAGGAACCCGCCATGCCGGAACTTCCCGATGTCGAGGGCTTCCGCCGGGTGCTGGCCGAGCACACCGGCGAGCCGATCACCTCGGTGTCCGTGCTCGACACGGGCGTCCTGCGCGGGGTCACCGCCCGAAGGCTGGGCACCGCACTGCGCGGCCACCGGTTCGAGGAGCCGCACCGCCACGGCAAGTGGCTCCTCGCGCCGGCCGGCGGCCCCGTCCTCCTGCTGCACTTCGGCATGACCGGCTCGCTCTCCTGGCACGCGGCGGACGAGCCCCGGCACCGGCACGACCGCGTCATCTGGCATCTCGGCGAGGGCGAACTGCGCTACCGCGACATGCGCAAACTCCAGGGCGTCCATCTCGCCGGCAGCAACGAACAGGCCGAAAGGACGCTAGAAGGTCTCGGCCCAGACGCTTTGGAGATCACCCGCGCCGACCTCACCGACCTCCTGTCACACCGCCGCGGACGCCTGAAGCCGGCCTTGACCGACCAGTCGATCATCGCCGGCCTCGGCAACCTCCTCGCCGACGAGATCTGCTGGCGCGCCCGGATCAACCCGCTCCGCACCGCCGGCGACCTGGACGCCGCCGAGGTCACGGCCCTGCACCGCGCGATGCGCCGCGTCCTGCGCGACTCGATTAAGGCCGAACGCGTCCCGCCCCGCGACACCTGGCTCACCGGAGCCCGCGACGTCCCCGAAGGCCCCTGCCCCCGCTGCGGCACCCCCTTGTCCAGCCGCCGCGTCTCCGGCCGCCGGACCGTCTGGTGCCCCCACTGCCAGCCGGAACGCTGATGCCCGCGCGGACACCGGGACGTCCGCGCGGGCGTCAGGCTCGGGTTCAAGCCGAGGCCAGGAAGGCGGTCAGGCCGTCCAGGAGCATGTTGCTGCCCTGCTCGGACTGGTCGCGGTCCTCGGCGGTGTCGAAGGTCTGGGAGAGCGTGACCTTGGTGCGGTCGCCGTCGGCGGCCAGGTCGAGCGTCATCAGGACGGGCTCCTCCCTGCCGGGGACGTTCATCCCCATCACCAGCCGCTCGTTCGGCACGACCTCGGTGTAGGTGCCGCCCAGCGGGACGCGGCCGCCGCCGGGGATGACCATGACCGCGCTCCAGGCACCGCCGGGCCGGACGTCCAGGACGACGTCCTCGGCGCTCGCCCACTTGCCGTAGTCGTCGGCGACGGTCCAGGCGTCCCAGACCTTGCCGACCGGGGCGTCCAGGGTGCGGGTGATGGCGTAGTCGAAACCGGTGGTGCCCATGGCGGATCTCCTCGTCCGATCCCCGCTCGGATGGGGGATCAACTGGCACTCAAGCTATAGTAACGATCAATGACAGTCAAGAAGTATGACTAAATCATCTCCGGCAGGCATCCCGGCCGCATTAGGCCGCCGCCCGATCCCCGTTCCCGCACCGGCGCGCCACCGGCGGCCCGTACGGTCGAAACCGACACGCTCCCTCCCCGCATCGAGGCCGCCCCGATGGACGAACCAGAGATCGACACCGAGGTTCCGCACCCCGCCCGCGTGTGGAATTACCTGCTCGGCGGCAAGGACAACTACCCCGTCGACCGGGCGGCGGGCGACCAGGCCATGGAGGTGCTGCCCGAGGTGGCCCAGTTGGCCCGCGAGTCCCGCCAGTTCCTCAACCGCGCCGTGTCGTACCTGGTCGAGGACGCGGGCATGCGGCAGTTCCTCGACATCGGCACCGGGCTGCCCACGGCCGACAACACCCACGAGGTCGCGCAGCGGTCCGCACCCGGGACCCGCGTCGTCTACGCGGACCGCGACCCCCTGGTGCTGGCGCACGCCCGAGCCCTGCTGACCAGCACCCCCGAAGGCGCCTGCGACTACGTCCACGCCGACCTGCGCGACCCGGCCGCAATCCTGGACCAGGCCGCCCGAACCCTGGACTTCACCGAGCCGATCACCCTAATGCTCATGGGCATCACCGAGTTCATCCCCGACGACGGAGAACTGTCCGGCATCATCGACCACCTCGTGTCTGCGCTACCGCGTGGCTCACACCTCGCGCTGTATGCGACCACGAACGTGGTACACGGCGAGCGCACCGACGAGGCGATCCGCATGTGGAACCAGGCGGACGGCACGGCCTCCATGACGGCCCGTCCGGTGGCCCAGATCGCCGGCTTCTTCCACGGCCTGGACCTGGTCGCCCCCGGCCTGGTCGAGATCACCCAGTGGCGCCCCGTCCACCCCGACCTGACCGGCCCCCCGGTCGACGGCTACGCCGCCATCGGCCGCAAACCGTAGGCCTCACGCCGGAACACGAGCCGCGCGCCGGCGTCCCCGCACGGAACGACGCACGGCCACCGCACCCAGCCGCCTGCCACGCCCGACGACCGACAGGCTTGGTGTGCCGGTCGCGCGCCAGACCGCCGATTCGCACGCTCCACTGGTGAGTGTTGGCCGTTAGGACATGCAGGCCCCGCACGCTCACGACCCGAACATTCCCGCCGCAAGTTCCCTGCACGCCTTTACCGGGCTTGACAAGAGGCGCATGATCACAGACGTGCTCCCTTGCCACCCGGCAACTGCCCGGCAACCCGGCGAAATTATGCGACAGGACCAGGCACTCACCGTCCCCACCAGCCGGTTCCCCTGGGCGGAGACCCTCGGAGCCGCGAGCAGTTGCATCAGCGGCGGCTTCACCACCGCCCCTAGGCACCCTTGGGGGCCGCGGTCGGAGGCGTCGGCGAAGGCGTGGTCCTCCTTGGTACCGCGGCGCTCGGATGTGGAATCGGCATCGCAGGCTCGTTGTCCCTCGGGGTGAATCCGCTGGGCTGATCGAGCAGTTCAGACGTCGGACGAAAGGACAGAGTCATGCCCCTACGGCGAGCTAGGCAGGATGTGCCGGACTCGGCGCTGATGCCTACTTATCAGTACGCCATCTTCATGACCGGCTTCCTCCTGGCCGCCGTGGGGCTCACCTGCTACCTGATCGCCTCTGCCATCGGCTGGACGCATCACGCAAATGTGGTGATAGACATCATCGTCGGAATTTCGGCGATATGCGGATACTGGCTCGCATACCTCGGATACAAAATGACCAGATATGCGCGACAGCGTCGCCGCTAAAGAGCGTTTGATCCTGAAGCATGGCGATAGGCGAGGATCCTTATGTGCTGCGGCCTTACTCGGAGAGCAACACAGGAGCCAGTTGGGACAGGCGAGGCAAGAGCAGTACCTCGGGGGCCACGTTTATGACTGTTCTTCTGTCTCATTCCAAAATGGCCGCCCGTGTCTGATTTCGCAGGCGGCCGCACGACTACCCACCCTGGCAGACTGTGTACGGCTACTTCAGCCTCTGGCGCGACGATGAGATCGGCCGCAAACGCGGCATCGTGGTCGACACCCTCGGACTCCTGCTGACAGTCCTGGCTTCACCCCACTGCCACGCCGCCGGGTCGTCGAGCGCACCCTCGGCTGGTTCATGCTCCACCGCCGCCCCACGAGCCAGCCCCAGCCGGCGGCCATGAGGGACACGGTCCGCAGGCCGCGCCCGGACTCGGCCTCGCGGCGGCGGGTGCGACCGGCTCGATCGGGTCAGGATGCCGATGCTTAAATTTAGCCTTGACATAAGGTGTGAATCAGATCACTGTACGCCTCTAGAGGCCCCTCATGAGGGGCACCCGCTCCCCGCTCTGGAGATCTTCATGTCCGCAGCACCAGCACCCTTAGGTCGTTCATCGGACTCGCTCAGACGCCTTTCGTTCCTCGCCGTGACGGCGCTGCTCGGCGCCTGTCTGACCGCGGTGGTGACGGCGTCCGCGATCGGCTCCCCCGCCGCGCGCGCCGCCACCGTTCCGCCGCCTCCGGCCGGCTGGACCACCGTGTTCAGCGACGATTTCGCCGGGGCCGCCGGTTCGCCGCCGTCGTCGGCGAACTGGTTCTACGACATCGGCACCGGATACGGCACCGGCGAGATCGAGCAGACCACCAGCTCCACCGCCAACTCCTACCTCGACGGCAGCGGCAACCTCGTCCTCAAGGCCATCAAGAACGGCAGCACCTGGACCTCGGCGCGGCTGGAGAGCACGCGCGACGACTTCCAGGCCCCGCCCGGCGGCAAGATGGAGATGACGGCCTCGATCAGGCAGCCGAATCCGGCGAACGGCCTGGGCTACTGGCCGGCGTTCTGGGCACTGGGCGCGCCGATGCGTGCGGGCGGCGGCTGGCCCGCCTCGGGCGAGATCGACATGATGGAGGACGTCAACGGCCTGAACCAGGCGTCCCAGACCCTGCACACTTCGGCCACCAACCCCGGACACGGGCTGATCGCGTGCCCGGACACGTCCTCGTCCTGCCAGACCGGCTACCACACCTACTCGGTCATCATCGACCGCACCAACACCAGCGCCGAGACGCTCCAGTTCCTCATGGACGGCAGGGTGACGAGCACCATCGCCCAGGCGTCGGTCGGCACGTCCGCCTGGCAGCAGGCCATCGACCACGGGTTCTTCATCATCTGGGACCTGGCGGTAGGCGGTAACTACCCCGACGGTGTCTGCGGTTGCACCACGCCGACGTCAGCCACCACCTCCGGCGCCTCGATGAGCGTGGACTACGTGGCCGTGTACGAGCAGGGCGGCAACTCCACACCCACCGCCACGGCCACCGCGACGGGACGGATCACCGGGATCAACGGCCAGTGCCTGACCAACCAGAACTCCCTGAACACCGAAGGCAACCCGATCCGCGCCAGCGGCTGCAACGGGTCCGAGGGCCAGACCTGGGCGACCTATAGCGACGACACCATGCGCGTCCAGGGCGGCTGCCTCGACGTGGTCGCCGCAGGAACGTCCAGCGGGACGAAAGTCGACTGGTACGCCTGTAATGGCACCAACGCCCAAGTCTGGCAACCTCAGCCCAACGGTGAACTGGCCAACCCGCACTCCGGCCTCTGCCTGACCGTTCCGGGCGGTAACACCGGCGCCCAACTCGACATCGAGACCTGCACCGGATCCCCGCAACAGCAATGGAGCCTGCCGTCCGGCGGCGGCGGAAACACCTGCTCGGCGAGCAACCTCGCGCAGGGCAGAACCGCCACCGCGTCGTCACAGGAATCCGGCGCCTTCCCCGCGCCCAACGCGGTCGACGGGAACACCGGCACCCGCTGGTCATCGGCCTTCAGCGACCCGCAGTGGCTCCAGGTCGACCTCGGCGGCACCCACTCCATCTGCGGGGTGACGCTCAACTGGGAAACCGCCTACGGAAAGGCATTCCGGATCCAGGTCTCGAACGACGCGAACACCTGGACGACCCTCTACTCCACGGCATCCGGAACCGGCGGCGCCCAAACCCTCGCCGTCACCGGCTCAGGCCGATACGTGCGCATGTACGGCACCACCCGAGCCACCCAATGGGGCTACTCCCTCTGGGAACTCCAGATCCACGGCACCTGACACCTGACGCACCGCCCGGGCCTACCCCGCCAGGGTTGTGAAGCGGTGCGGTTCGGTGAGGGCCTGGGCGGCGTGGTCGAGGTCGGCGAGACGGGCGGCGAGGGTCGCCTCGGCCAGGTGGCGGGGCAGTGCGGCGGAGAATTTGAGGCCGTGCACGGCGCGGTCGTCCACGTCGGGCAGGACGAGGTGCTCCGCCAGTTCCCGGACGGCGTCGCGCCAGCCGTCGGGGCGCAGGTCCCCGCGGAGCCGGATGAGGCCGGGGTCGATGCGCTGGGACTGGTCGGCGAGGTCGCCCAGGGTCGCCTTGAGGGTGGCGTTGGCGCGGTCACCGGCCCACGCCCACCAGCGCAGGTCGCCGGACGGGCTGCGGCTGATCACCGTCCCGCCGGGATGGACGGAGAAGTCCAGGTCGTCGCGGACGGCGGCGAGGGCGGCGGTCGCGCGGCGGGTCAGCGCGACGGGCGGGTCGGCCCCCAGGAGGACGTCGCGGGCGGCGCGGGCCAGTTCGAAGGAGACGAGGCCGGGTCCCGTGCCGATCCAGCCTGCCTTGCCGCCGCCCTCGGCGGGCTCGACGTGGCAGCGGCGGCGCTTCCAGTCGATCCAGGTGACGCGCCAGCTGTAACCGCCGAGGAGCAGCAGGCGCGGTCCCACGACGCGCTCGGTGAGGAGCATGGGGTCGGCGCGGCCGACCTCGGTCCGTCCGCTGAGGACGGTGAACTCGGGGGCGGCGGTGAAGACGGCGGTGAGGTCGCGGAAGTGGATGCGGCCGAAGCGTTTCTCCGCCTCCGGGCCGATGAACAGCATGCCGCCGTCGAAGTCGAGGTAGCCCTGTTCCACCAGGTGGCGGACGATGGGTGCCGCGGCCGAGCCGAACGGGCCGAGGCCGCCCCACCATTCCGGCCATAGCCGCTCCCCCACCTGGTTCTCCTGGAGGCAGAGGGCGAGGAGCTGCTGGGCGGCGATGTGCCGCGGTTCGGGTGGCGGGGCGACCGGCTCGACGAATCCGCGGCTCCATTGCAGCAGGAGCGCGGCGGCCCGCAGGGCGTCCTCGCGGTCGAGGGCGAGGAAGAGGCAGTTGCGGCGGGTGCCGGGGCGGCGGCCCGCGCGGCCGAGCCGCTGCAGGAACGCCGCGACGGTGGGCGGCGAGTTGATCTGGATGACGCGGTCCAGGTCGCCGACGTCGATGCCGAGTTCGAGGGTGGACGTGGCGACGATGACGCAGTCGCGCGCCTCCGCGAACGCCTCTTCCGCGCGGCGCCGTTCGTCGAGGGAGAGGGACGCGTGGGAGAGGAAGGTGGTGACGCCGAGGGCGCGCAGCGCGGCGCCGAGCTGCTCGACGATCCGGCGTGAGTCGCAGAAGACGAGGCGTTTCTCGCCCCGGTGCAGCGCGGAGATCACCTTGGCGGCGTTCTCGACGGAGCCCACGTGGTCGAGTTCGACGTGGGGTTCGGGGACGGGTCCGGCTTCGGGGGCGACGACCCGGCGTGGGCGGTGCGTCCCCGATCCCTGGAGCCAGGTCAGCAGGTCGCCGGGGTTGCCGACGGTGGCCGACAGGCCGATGCGCTGGAGGGGCCGTCCCGCGACGCGGGTGAGCCGTTCCAGGACGGCGATCAGGTGCCAGCCGCGGTCGTCGCCGGCGAACGCGTGCACCTCGTCCACGACGACGGCGTGCAGGCCCTTGAACAGGCGGTCGTGGTCGACCTTGACGCTGACCAGCATTGATTCGAGTGATTCGGGGGTGGTCAGCAGGATGTCGGGCGGGTCGGCGATGATGGCCTGGCGGCGCGGCTGGGAGACGTCGCCGTGCCACAGCGCGACGCGCCGCCCGAGCCAGGCGGCGTAGGTCTCCAGCCGGGGCAGCAGGTTGTTGAGCAGCGCTTTCAGCGGGCACACGTAGACGATCGACAGGCCGGTCCGGTTCTGTGCGGCCATCGCCGACAGCAGCGGGAACACCGCGGCTTCGGTCTTGCCGCCGGCGGTGGGGGCGAGCAGCAGCGCGTCGGAGCCGTCGAGGACGGGTTCCAGCGCCGCTTCCTGGAGCGGGCGCAGTGACGGCCAGCCCAGCACAGCACGTTGACGATGTGGTGCGTCAGGGACGGGTGCAGGCCGTCCATCACAGGTCGAGTTCCACGTCGTCGGCGCTGCCGGCGCGGACGGTGGACGCGGCGGCGTTACGTTCGACCTCGCTCAGTTCGGACGACGCCAGCGTCAGGTGGTAGTCGCGGCGCGGGTCGAATCCGTCCAGATAGTCGACGCGGTCGAGGACGTCGGCGACGAGTTTGCGCAGGAAGACGCGGGGCGCGACGCCGACCTGCCCGCCCAGCCCGCCGGTGACGGCCTTGGCGAGTTCGGAGATGTAGGCGTCGTCGACGAGGGCGCTGACGCGGTCCGGGTGGCGGGCGCCGGCGGCGAACAGGTCGCGGACGGTGCCGCCGAGTTCGACGAGTTTGGGCAGGTCGAATCCGCCGAGGCGGAGCTGGACCGCGCGGGGCGAGTCGAAGCGCGGGTCGGTGGAGAAGTCGGTGGCGAGCCGCTGCGCGAGGGGCGGCAGCCGCTGGGCGCCCTGCTGCCCGTCGAAGAACGCGGGCGTGCCGGTGATGACGAGGAACAGGCCGGGGAAGCGTCCGCCGTCCACCTCGTCGATGAGCTGCCGCAGCGCGTTGAGCGCCTTCTCCCGGACGTCGGAGCGCACCCGCTGCAGCGTCTCGATCTCGTCCAGGACGACGAGGAGCCCCGGATGGCCGCAGTCGCGCAGCACGGTCAGCAGCCCCTGCAGGAAGCCGAGCGCGCCGAAATGGTCGAGGGGACCCTTGATGCCGGCGGCGTGCTTGGCGGACGCGCCGACGTTGGGCTGCCCGCCCACCCAGGCGAGCAGCGCCTCGGCGGTGGCGTGGTCGTCGGCGAGGCGCGCCTTCCGGTAGCCGCGCAGCGCGGACGCGAACAGCGGGGTGGTGCGGGCGACGTCCGCGAGCCGCTGCTCCATCAACTCGTCGACCCCGGCGGCGAGCGCCGCCAGGTCGGGCTGGCCGTCCGCTCCGAGAGGGACGGTGCCCGCCGCGAGGACCTCCTCCTCCAGCGTGAAGAACCACGCCTCGACGACGTCGCGCAGCGCGCTCGGCGGGTAGGAGGCGGTGGTCAGCCGTTCGACGAGCCGCCGGTAGACGGTTTCGAGGCGGTGCAGCGGCGTCTCGGTCTCGGAGATCTGGATCTCGGTGGCGGCCATGCCGCGCCGCTTGGCGCGCTCGGCGAGCCAGCGGGCGAAGAACGTCTTCCCGGACCCGTACTCGCCGCGGACCGCCTTGAACACCGCGCCGCCGGACACGGCCGTGGCGAGTTCGTCGTCGATGGCGGTCTCGAACCGGCCGAGGCCGACCGCGAACAGGTCGAGGCCGGCCTGCGGGACGGTGCCGCGGCGCAGCGCGTCCACGACCTCGCGGCGCCGGGCGGCGCTGACCGGCGCCATCAGCCTCCCCCTCCGAGGAACTGCTCGCGCAGCAGCGGCAGGTCGAGGGCGACGGTGCGGCCGCCGTCGGTGACGGCGAGCACCTGGTACCCGTCGACGTTGAGGAGTTTCGCCACCGTCGAAACGTATCCGTGCATGCGGGCGGGCAGCTGTCCGGCGCGCTGGGCGGCGACCGGGAGCGGCAGTTTCCCGCCGGCTCCGGCGAGCGCGTCGAGCAGCGCGGTGAGTCCCGCGTCGTCGACGGGCGTGCGGGGGACCTGCTCGCGCTGCGCGGCGAACAGCTCGGAGGCGATGACGCGGGCGCCGATGCCGTCCGCCCTGTCCGCCTCGGGAAGGCCGCCGGAGGCCGGGACGTCGAACAGTGGCTCCTCGGCGCGCTTCTTGACCGGCTTCGGGGCCGCGGCCTGCTGGGGCGCGGTGAACGCGGTCCACCACACGGGTTCGTGCATGGCCGGGGTGTAGGTCTCCCACCCGTCCGGGCGGAGCCGTTCGGACGGGAGGAGCACCACGATCGGCACGACCATCTCGGCGAGGGAGACGCCGCCGTGGTAGCCGCCCTTGCGGGAGTTGTAGCGGATGCGCGTGTTCCACGGCACGACGACGGCGCCGCCGGGCGCGAGCACGCGGTGCCCGGTGACGGCGACCTCCCCGTCGCCGGGTTCGCCGGTCCGGTACCGGGCCGCCTCGGCGCGGACGGTGATCGCCGCGTCGCCGCGGTCCAGGACGTGGCCGTGGTCGGAGGTGAGGACGACGGGGCGGCCGGCGCGCCAGGCGGCGTCCAGCAGCCGGTCGAGTCCGGCGATGCCGCTCGGATGCCAGTCGGCGCGGCCGTCGGCGCGTCCCTTGTCGAGGCTGTCGTCCACGGCGTTGAGGACGACGCCGACGACGGTGCCCCGGTCGGCGACGGCCGCTTGGACCTCGCCGCTGAGTCCGTCCCGGACGTCGGCCTTGTGGAAGAGCCGCGACGGGCGGGTGCCCCAGAAGTCGCGGAACCCGCGCTCCTCGTCGGCCTGCTGCCCGGCGCGCAGCTCCCCGCTGAGCAGGGTCGTGCGGGAGAAGGCGGTGATGGACGGGACGCCGGCGAGCGCCCCCTCCCGCCCCTGCGCGTGCCGGCCGGTCTCCGTCCAGCGGCCGCCTTCGGTGATCTCGGCGGTGATCGCGCCCGCGATCGCGGCGGTCATGCCGTCCACGACGACGATCAGCGGGGCGGCGCGCGCCGCGACCGGGCGCGCGATGGCGTCCAGGAGGTTCTCCACCAGGACGAGTTCTTCGGCGCCGCCGGAGACGCCGCTCCACGCGGCGAGCCGCTCGGCGAACTCCTCGTCGGACGCGTCGCGGCGGGCCTGCACGGCGTCGAGCAGCCCGCCGTACGTGTCGGCACCGTTGTCGCGGATGTCGGTGACGGCGCGGTCGACCCAGGAGCCGTCGCGCACGTGACGGTCGACGTGCTCGCGCAGCGATCCGGCCGGTTCGGGGTCGCGCGCCAGCCACCGGACGAGGCGGGCCGCCATCTCGGCGGCCCGGGTCTCGTCGGTGCGGGCGCGGTGCAGATGGTGGTCGGTGAGCTCGGCGAGCGCCCGGTCCACCTCCGCGACGTCGGCGGACAGGGGGTCGGGCACGGCCGCCGAGACGGCGTCGGTCAGGGTCCGGAGCCGCAGCCGGTATCCGGCCTCCAGGACGCGGCTGGCCCCGGCGAGGTCACCGGCCTGCAGTTCGTCGAGCAGTTCCTGGGCCCGCCCCAGGACCGCGTCGGCCCGGACCAGGTCGGCCTCGATCCGGCGCAGCAGTAGCGACTCGCACGCCTCGGCGAACGCGGTCAGCGCCGGTTCGGCGGGCAGCGCGCCGCCGAACAGCCGCTCGGCCCGCACCCGCGCGGCCAGCACGGCCTGCCGCCGCTCCTTCCGGCCGAACAGGACCCCGGTGAGGAGGCCGGCCGCGACGGCATCGGTGGCGTGCCCGGCCCGGACGAGCCGGAACAGCACGTCCGCGACGGGACCGGCGCTGCGGGCGAGCCAGTCGGCGATACCGGTCTGCTCTTCCGCGGCGAGCGCGGTGAAGCGGGACACGGCGGCGATGTCCTCGGCCCACTCCAGCAGGCTCGCGGCGTCGGTGGCGCCGCCGGTGCCGAGCCGCGCCGAGGCGGCCGCGCCGAGGGCGGTGTCGTAGTCGAGCAGCGCACCCTTGATCTTGGGCCATCCGGCGTCGGGCTGGGCTTCCAGCAGCGCGTCCGACACCCAGCCGTGGTCGGGTGTGGTGAGGCGCGGGTCGAGCGTTTTCGCCCCGAACGCGTGCCGGACGAGGTCCCAGCGGTTGACGGCGACGACGTCCTGCCCGATCGCGTGCGCAAGGAGGGAGTCGCCGAGGTCGCGCCGTTCGAAGGGCGACAGCACCACCAGGTAGTCGGTGTGCTTCGCCGACACGGCGTCGAGGACGGCGAGCAGCGTCCCGCACGGCGCGACCTGAACGGCCGCGCCGTCGACCTCGAACGTGTCGGGGCCGTGCCACTGCGGGGCGGCGCGCAGGAACAGGGTGCCGCCGTCCGGGTGGCGGCGCCTGGCCCGCCGGATCTCGGCGGTCACGATCCCGGGGGTGGCGACCGGCGCGGGGCGCCGTGCCGGGGCCGCCGCGGTTCCGGTCACTGGAGGCTCCGCCAGGTGATCTCGAACTCGGCGTCCGGGTGGTTCGCCATGTCCTGCCGGATGCGTTCGACGACCTGGTCCAGCCCTTCGGCGAGGATCTGCGCCTCCCCCGAGACGCGGGCCGGGGGCTTCGGAGGCGGCGGGGGCGGAGGCGGCTTCGGGCCGTCGGCCATGAGGAGGGCGACG
>NZ_JABXFD010000594.1 GCF_013372625.1 Actinomadura sp. BRA 177 | reverse complement strand
ACGGCGGTGGCAGCGCGTTGCGCTTCGTGGGGAGCGTTGGATGTGTGTGAGACGCGGGCGCTGCGCGAGCGCGGCGGCGACCACCGCGAACACCCCCGCGCGGGAGGCGGCGGAGGGTGGCGGGTCGCGGCGGGTGAACGCGACGAGCCCGGAGTCGACGTTCGGCGCGGGCCAGAACACGGCGCGGCCGACGGCCCCGGCGCGGCGCGCGTCCCCGTACCAGGCGAGCTTCACCGACGGGACGCCGTAGATCTTCCCGCCGGGCCGCGCGACCATCCGGTCGGCGACCTCGGCCTGCACCATGACCAGCGCGGTCCGCAGCGACGGCAGGGTCGCCAGCAGGTGCAGGACGACGGGGACGGCGACGTTGTAGGGGAGGTTCGCGACGAGCGCCGTGGGGTCCGGCCCCGGCACGTGTGTGATCTTCATCGCGTCGGCGTGCACGACCTCCAGCCGTGCCGCGAGATCAGGTTCGCGCGCGGCGGCCGTGGCGGGCAGCTCGGCGGCGAGCGCGGGGTCGATCTCGACGGCGACGACGCGCCGCACCTCCGGCAGCAGCGCGAGGGTCAGCGACCCCAGGCCCGGCCCCACCTCGATGACGACGTCGTCCGGGGACAGCGCGGCGGACCGGACGATCCGCCGGACGGTGTTGGCGTCGATGACGAAGTTCTGCCCGAGCGTCTTCGTCGGCCTGATGCCGAGCCGCGCCGTCAGCTCCCGGACGTCCGCCGGCCCGAGCAGCCCCCGTGTCTTCCCCATCCGGTGATTGTTTCAGCTCGGCGCGGGCTCAGGAGAACAGGTGCTTGCCGCAGACGGGCCACTGGCCCTGCCAGCGGCCGTTGACCTTGTTGTAGAGCTTCTGCGCGCGGTAGGTCTGCTCGCCGGAGCTGGCGTCGGACGGCTTGCCCGTGCCGCCGACCGACGTCCAGGTGGCCATGGAGAACTGGTAGAGCCCGTAGTACCCGGCCGGGTTCACGGCCTTGGGGTTGCCGCCCGACTCGCACTTGGCGAGCCCGGCCCAGTTGAGCCGCGCCGCCGAGCCGGTGCCGGCCGACTTCGGGCCGACCGCGAGGATCCGCGCGACCGGCTTGCGCTTCACCTTCTGCGCGATGACCTTGGGCACCTTCTTGCCCTTGCGCTTGACGTACGCCCACTTGACGATCTTGACGCCGGACTTGCCCTCGCGCAGCACCTTCTCGCTCCACGGCGGCACCGACGAGCTGTTCTTCCGGATCGTCTTGGCGGGCGTCTTGACGACCTTGAGCTTCGGCGCGGACAGCAGCCGCATGATCTTGATGACGTCGCCGGACGGCTGGTCCACGGCCGGCTTGATCAGGTCGTGCGGGCCCAGCGCGATCCTTGCCTGGTCGAGGACCTGCTGGACGGTGGTGCCCGTCGTCATCGTCTCGGCCTTCTTGCCGTCGACGACGATGACGACCTTGTGCGGCGGCGGCGCGCTGGTCTTCGGCGCGTCCGCGACGGGCGCGGTGTTCTTCGGCGCCGCCGCGCCGTCGCCGCCGCACGCCGTGGCGAGCATCGCCGCGGCCAGCACGACCGATGCGGCCGGGAGCACGCGTGCGCGACGAATCGTGTTCGGAAGCACGGGGGGTCTCCTCCAGGGGGCAGGGCTCGGGGGCGCCCGCTCAATGGGCCAGAGATTAGAGGCAGCGGGGCGTGCTTCGCCACCTCAACGGCCTCACCGGCCCCGCTTGCCCCGTCGCGTCCCGCTCACCAGGGGCCGAAGACGCGCTCCCCGTTCGCGGCGATCGCCGTGCACAGTTCCGCCACGTCCACGCCCTTGACCTCGGCCATCGCGCGGACGGTGTGCGGGATCAGGTAGGACGCGTTCGGCTTGCCCCGGTGCGGGATCGGGGTGAGGAACGGCGCGTCGGTCTCCACGAGCAGCAGATCGAGCGGCGCGGCCCGCAGCGCGTCGCGCAGCGGCTCGGCGTTCTTGAACGTGACGTTCCCGGCGAAGCTCATCAGGTAGCCGTGCTCTGCGCAGATCTCGGCCATCCGGGCATCACCGGAGTAGCAGTGGAAGACGACCTTCTCCGGTGCGCCCTCCTCCGCCAGGATCGCGAGCACGTCGTCGTGGGCCTCGCGGTCGTGGATGACCAGGGCCTTGCCGGTGCGCTTGGCGATCGCTATGTGCGCGCGGAAGGAGCGGTGCTGGTCGTCCTTGGGCGCCCAGTCGCGGTAGTAGTCCAGGCCCGTCTCGCCGATCGCGCGGACCTTCGGGTGCGCGGCGAGCCGGGCGACGTCCTCCAGAACGGCGTTGGAGATTCCCGTCGTCTCGTTCGGGTGGATCGCGACCGCCGCGTACACGTCGTCGAACTCGCCGGCGGCCTCCACCGCGAAGCGGGAGGACGGCAGGTCGCAGCCGATCGTGACGATCCGCGCGATGCCCGCCGCCTTCGCCGCCTTCAGCTGCTCGTCGACCGGCGTCTCGACGATGTCGAGGTGGCAGTGGCTGTCGAAGACGTCCACGGGCAGGCGCTCGGGAAGCGGCGGGTAGGACCGTGCGGCCTGCCCGTCGGCGTCTCGGGTCACGTGTTCTCCAGCCTGGCGAGCTCCTCGTCCACCACGGACGACTCCAGCTTCTTGAACAGCGGGGTCGGCTTGGTCAGCGGCACGCCCGGCTTGATCGGCGCGGACTCCCAGCGCGCCTCGGTGGCGTAGTCGCCGGTGAGGACGCGGTAGTCGGGCCCGCCGTCCTCCGACACCGTCTCCAGCCGCGGCATGCCGCTCCACACGCCCTCGCCGCCGAGCATCTCGTAGACCTTCTGCGACGAGTTCGGCAGGAACGGCGTGAGCAGCGTCTTGGCGTCGTCCACGACCTGGAGCGCGGTGTGCAGGATCGACTTGACGCGGTCGGGGTCGTCCTTGAGCTTCCAGGGCGCCTGGTCGGACAGGTACCTGTTGGCGTCGCGGACGACGTCGAGGGCCTCGGTGATCGAGTTCTTGAACCGGGACCGGCCCAGCTCGGCGCCGACCGCCGCGAACGCGTTGCGGCTGCGCTCCATGAGCGCCCGGTCGGCGTCGGTGAGGTCGCCCGCCTCCGGGATCGCGCCGAAGTTCTTCGCCGCCATGTTCACCGACCGGTTGACGAGGTTCCCCCACGCGGCGACGAGCTCGTCGTTGTTGCGGCGGACGAACTCCGACCACGTGAAGTCGGTGTCCTGGTTCTCGGGCCCGGCGACCGCGACGTAGTAGCGCAGCGCGTCGACGTCGTAGCGCTCCAGGAAGTCCTTCACGTAGATGACGACGTTGCGGGACGTCGAGAACTTCTTGCCCTCCATCGTCAGGAACTCCGACGACACGACCTCGGTCGGGACGTTCAGCGCGCCCAGTGAGCCCGACGTGCCGCCCTTGTCGCCCTGGCCGCTGTAGCCGAGCAGCATCGCCGGCCAGATCTCGGCGTGGAAGACGATGTTGTCCTTGCCCATGAAGTAGTACGACAGGGCCTCCGGGTCCTGCCACCAGGCGCGCCACGCCTCCGGGTCACCGGACCGCCGCGCCCACTCCACCGACGCGGAGAAGTAGCCGACGACCGCGTCGAACCACACGTACAGCTTCTTCGCCGGGTTGTCGCGCCAGCCGTCCAGCGGGATCGGCACGCCCCAGTCGAGGTCGCGGCTGATCGCGCGGGGCTGCATGTCGTCCAGCAGGTTCAGCGCGAACTTCAGCACGTTGGGCCGCCATTGGCCCTGCTTGCCGCGCAAGTACCGGCCGAGGACCTCGGTGAACGCGGGCAGGTCGAGCATGAAGTGCTCGGTCTCCACGAACTTCGGCTTCTCGCCGTTGATCCGCGACGCCGGGTTGATCAGGTCGATCGGGTCGAGCTGGTTGCCGCAGTTGTCGCACTGGTCGCCGCGCGCCCCGTCGTACCCGCAGATCGGGCAGGTGCCCAGGATGTAGCGGTCCGGGAGGGTGCGGCCGGTGGACGGCGAGATCGCGCCCATCGTCTTGGTCGGGAAGATGTAGCCGTTGTCGTACAGGCCCTTGAAGACCTCCTGGACGACCGCGTAGTGGTTCAGCGTCGTCGTCCGGGTGAACAGGTCGTAGGTCATGCCGAGGCCGTGCAGGTCCTCGGCGATCACGGAGCTGTAGCGGTCGGCCAGCTCGCGGGCGGTCACGCCCTCCTTGTCGGCCTGCACCTGGATCGGGGTGCCGTGCTCGTCGGTGCCGCTGACCATCAGGACCTTGTTGCCCGCCATCCGCTGGTAGCGGCTGAACATGTCGGCGGGCAGCGCGAAACCGGAGACGTGCCCGATGTGACGGGGCCCGTTGGCGTACGGCCAGGCGGGCGCGGTCAAGATGTGACGGCTTGACGAGGACATGGATTCAAGGGTAGTCGCGTCACGGCGGCCGCGGCACGCGAGTAACCTGGTCCGGGTTCCGGGGCAGGTTGATCAGCGCAGGCGGGGGAGCCCAGGCATGGCCCAGACCACGTCCGACGAGGCCGTCGGCCAGGCTCCGGCCGGGCCGGACGCGGCGCGGGGCCTGCCCGCGCGGGCCCTCGGCCGGGTGCGCCGGACACGCCGGGTGGTGTGGCTGTCCCTGCTGGTCGCGGCGTCCGCGGTGCTCGCCCAGTGGGTGATCATGCCGCCGCCGCTGTACTTCGACCCGTACTACGTGTGGCTCGCCGCCCGCGACTGGCCCGACATCCCGCTCGCCCAGTGGCCGTTCGACGAGGTCCCGCACCAGGTCACCCGGATCGGGCTCGTGCTGCCGGCGCGGCTCGTCCAGGACGTCCTCGGGCCCGGCCAGGCCGCCTACTTCGTCGTCGCGGCGCTCGGCGGCATCGCGTTCTTCACCGGGACGTACCTGGTCGTCCGGTCCCTGTTCGGGGACGTGACGGGCGTCGCGTCCGCGGCGATCCTGCTGGTCCACCCGTTCTTCACGATGACGAACCCGTTCGGCCACGAGATCACCTGGTCGACCGGGGTGATGCTGCCGGACATGCCGGGCGCCGGGCTGTTCGCGATCGGGATGGCGGGCCTCGTCGTCGCGAGCCGCAGGACCGGGCGGGCGCAGACCCGCATGCTGCTCGCCGCCGGGGTGTTCCTCGGCGCGTCGTTCCTCGTCCGGGAGTTCCTGGCGTTCCTGTTCCTCGCGATCCCGGCCTACCTGGCGCTGCTGCGGATCCCGTGGCGGCGCAACGTCACGGTCGGCGCGCCGATGCTCGCGATCCTCGTCTTCAACTTCGTGCACAACCAGATCGTGTGGGGCAGCCCGCTCGCCGGGCTCGTGTCGGCGGCCGAGCACGGCGGCCAGTCCCGCGACTACGTGACCCGCATGCTCGCCGCCCGCTCGTTCCTGCGCGCGATGCACGACTGGAACCCGCTCGGCCTCGTCTTCACCGCCGCGCTCGCCCTCACGATCATCGGCTGGGCCGTCACCCGCGACCGGCGCCTCGGGCTGGTGCTGGTGTGGTTCTTCACGCTCGCCGTGCCGCTGACGCTCTTCGCCGGTGTGCTCGACCCGAACGACATCAAGCTGCGGGCGTGGCTCCAGCGGTACTGGTTCGCGGTGATGCCCGCACTGCTCGCCGGCGGGTTCGGGTCACTGATCCTGATGTTCCGGATGCTGCCCGCGCAGTGGGTGTCGCGGTGGCGGCTGAAGACCGTCGCCGTGCCGATCCTCGCGGTGGTGCTGGGCGGGACGTACACGGTCGCGGCCGTCCGCGCCGTCCCCGACCTGCCGCGCGACAAGGCGTGGAACGAGTTCCGCGGCTACCTCGCCGATCACCGCGACATCACGCTGATCTGCGCGGACCGGCGGCTCGCACAGACCCTCACCTTCTACACGCGCGACATGTGGGGCGACCCGATCTGGCGCGGCGAGATCCGCGACTGGCCGCACTACATGCCGCAGGTCCCGCGCGACGCGATGAAGGGCCCGATGCTCTACACGCGGTGGCGCGGGATGGAGTCGCAGATCGCGGGCGGCTGGCGGCCGTCCCCCGCCGAGGGCTGGACGCTCATGTGGCGCTCGTCCGACGGCGTCCTGCAACTGTGGAACCCGCCGCCGCTGCCGCCCGAGGACTAGCGCGGATCAACGGGTCCAGGCGACCCAGTCGCCCTTGATGGTGCGGCGGCTGTCGGCGACGTGCCAGCCCGGCGGGGCGCCCTTCGGCCAGGACGCGGTCGCCGGGACGTCCTTCGGCCACGCCAGCACCACCATGTCGACGTCCTGCGGCGGCGGGGTCCAGCGGGCGTCGAAGACGCTGCCCTCGCTCCACCACGCCCAGTAGAACTGCGACAGCCGGATCGTCCACGGGACGTTCCAGTCGACGGCGATGGACCGCTGCGCGCGCAGATCGACACGGTCGCGCAGGTCGGTGTGCGCGGTCTCGGCGCGCACCAGCGGCTGCGCGATGCGGTCGATCGCGGTGGCGCACATGGCGACCGCGACGACGGCGAGGAGCCCGGCGAGCAGCAGCGGGCCGTGCCGACGCAGCCGCGCGACCGCCACGGACAGCCCCAGCAGGACGAGGCCGGTCACGGTGGCGTGCCACAGCCGGAAGGACGTCCAGTCCCAGGTCAGCAGCGACGTCTCCGGGAAGTCGTAGGACGTGTAGGTGTACTGGCTGAGCAGGTCACCGGCGTACCACTGGACGACGCACGCCGCGACGACCGTCATCGCCACCGCCGCCGTCGCCGCCCGCAGCAGCGTCCGGGCCGGGGCGCGCAGCAGCACGGCGACGCCCGCCGCGAACAGCACCGGGGTGATGCAGGCGAGGTAGCGGCCGTAGACGTAGTTGCCGATGCGGTACTCGACCGGCAGCGCCGCCGACGTCGCGAACGCGATGCCCGCCACGATCGCGAGGACGGACAGGGCCAGCGCCCGTGTCCGGCCGGGCGAGCCCGGCAGCATGATCGGCGGCCGGATCGCGGCGAACGCCACCGCGAGCAGGCCCACCGCCGCGATGCCGCCGGTCGCGACGGCCTGGTACCAGACCTGCCCGGTGCCGAGCGACAGCATCCAGCCCCACCCGTCGTGGGTGGTGAGCCGCCGGACGACGTTGCCGCCGAGGTCGTTGTCGCCGGACGGGTACATGTGCGGCAGCAGCGACCGGTTCAGCAGCGTCCCCGCGGCCGTCGCGGCGGCGAGGACGAGCCCGGCCGCGGACGCGTTCCGCCACGACCGCCACCGGAACACGGGCGCCGCCGCGATCAGCACCGCGTGCACGGCCAGCAGGATCGCGCCGCGCGTGTGGCACGTGGCGGCGTAGGCGACGACCAGCGACGCGCCCGCCCCGTACAGCACCGGACGGCGGGAGACGCCCCGCCCGATCTGCCTCGGCGGCGCGCTCAGCCACGCGTGGGTGAGCAGCAGCCAGCCGGTGAACAGGACCGGCAGGATCGCGTCCGTCAGCACGAACTCGGAGTAGAACAGGACGCAGGGCAGCAGCGCGGTCACGTGCGCGAACACGTAGGACCAGCGGGGCCGCACCCGCAGCCGGCGCAGCAGCAGGTAGCCGAGCGGCAGCATCGACGCGCTGATCAGGGCGTTGATGACGAGCGCGATCCGGTAGACGGCGACGGGGCCGTCGCCGAGCCACACCGCGGGGAGCAGCAGCAGCGGGTAGCCGCCCCGGTAGACCGTCCCGAACGACATGTCCGCGTCGGGACCGCCGGTGAGGACGCGGGCGGCGAACAGGTAGCCCGACTCGTCCGGCGTCGCCACCGGGATCGTCTGCCCCGAGCCGAGCCACAGCCGCACCGCGACCTGCGCCGCCCAGCCGAGCACGAACAGCCACGCCCAGCGGCGGCGGCCCGCCGGGGACGGGACGCTCTCGGCGCCGCCGGCGCGCCGGGCGCCGGCTGTCGGTGAACGAAGATCCATCGCCGGTCAAGCCTGTCACAGTGCGGGCGGGACGCCGGTTCCCGGCCCGGAAACGCTCAGCAACTTCTCGGTATGGGAGTCGGGCGTCAGCGCTCGGACGCGCCGTCCTCGCCCTTGGCGTCCGGTGCGTCAGCCTTGCCCGCGGTGACCTTCTCTTCGCTCTTGTCCGCCTGCTCGGCGGCGCGCCGGGCCTTGTGCGCGGCGGCGTCCACGACGCCCGCGGCCTCCTCGGCCGGGTCGGTGAGCGGCGGGTGCTGGCGGCGGCGGATGCCGAGGATGCTGACGAACAGCGAGGCGAAGATGGCCTGGAAGCTCATCACGAGCGCGGTGGCGGCGGGCACGACCATGCGCAGCGAGTGCCGCGGGTCCAGCTCGCCGAAGTTGTTGACCCGCCAGTGCAGCAGCGACGCGACGAGGCCGCCGAGGCCGGCGAGGGCGAGCAGGCCGCCGATCAGCAGGCCGCGCTCCAGGCTCCACCAGTCGATGATCTTCTGTACCCGGCGGTCGTGCGGGAGGAATCCCTCCTGCATCGCGTAGACCTTCGTGAGCAGCGCGAACAGCACCGCCTGGAAGCCGATCACCAGCGCGGCGCCCGCACCGACCAACGTGTCGACGTCGAAGGCGATCTCCCCGACCGTCACCGGACCGGTCGACAGCGCGATCCCGGCGAGCAGGCCGAGAGTCATGAAGACCAATCCGGGGATAAGGAACAGCCAGCGAGGGCTGTAGAGCATGAGGAAGCGAAGATGACGCCATCCGTCACGCCAGGTGTTGAGATGCGGGGCGCGGGTCCGCCCGTCCGGGGACAGCGTGGTCGGCACCTCGCGGATGTCGTACCCCTGCAGGGTCGCCTTGACGACCATCTCGCTGGCGAACTCCATGCCGCCGGTCTGCAGGCCGAGCCGCATGATGGCGTCCTTGTTGAACGCGCGCAGCCCGCAGTGGAAGTCGCCGATCTTGCTGCCGAAGAACAGCCGGCCGACGAAGCTGAGCACCGGGTTGCCGAGGTAGCGGTGCAGCGGCGGCATGGCGCCGTCGGCGATGCCGCCCTTGAACCGGTTGCCCATGACGAGGTCGGCGCCGCCGCGCAACTCGTCCAGGAACGGGCCGAGGGTGGTGAAGTCGTAGGAGTCGTCGGCGTCGCCCATCGCGACGTATCTGCCGCGCGCGGCCCGGATCCCGCCCATCAGGGCGTTGCCGTAGCCCTTGTCGATCACCGGCACGACGCGCGCCCCGGCGTCGCGGGCGAGCTGCTGGCTGCCGTCGGTGCTGCCGTTGTCGGCGATGACCACCTCACCGTCGATGCCGTTGTCCGCAAAGAAGCCGATCGTCTTGCGGACGCAGGTCTCGACCGTTTCGGCCTCGTTCAGACATGGCATCACTACGGAGAGTTCCACGCGATCTCCTTCGTTACCCCTGGTGACCGTCTGCGGTGTTTTCCACTAATCTCAGTTGTTCCGCGGGGCGGCCCGTCGTTCGTTCATGATGCCTGCCGAGGACGGGTCATGATGGCCGCTCTCGTCAAGAGCACCCGTATCGTGTTGCCCACTTGCAACCGAAAAACCCACTCCGGAACGGTCGCGGGCGGCAGGCTAGGACGTCAAGCATACGGGCACGGCGGCCCGGAAGGGGTGTGTCGGCTGTGACGCGCGCCGGAGAAGGCAGTGCCGCCGGGCAGACCAGAGCCACCGGACCGGGGGCGGGACACCGAAGGGGAGGTGCGGCAGTGGCGGGGGAATCGCCGCAGGGCACCGCGCTGGACACCGACACGCCCGGCGGGGGGAGCGGCGCGGCACATTCCGGCAAAGCCATTGCGGACGGTCCGGAATCCGCCACTGAGCACGGCCTGAAGAAGCGCCTGCTGTCCGCGGCGCGAAAGGGCGGCGGCACGCTCTCGATAAGGAGAACCGCCGAAGATGCGGCGGTTTGGGACGGTAAGCGCCGTGCGCGCGGACTGTGGACGCTGGCGCGCCGGCATCCGGCGTTCAGTGTGATCATTGCCACAGCGGCACTGCTCCGGCTGATAGCGATGCTCGGCTACCAGCCGGTGATGTTCTTCAACGACAGCTTCGACTATCTGCACGTCGCGACCGACCCGTATCCGCATCCCCTGCGTCCCGACGGCTACGCGTTCCTGCTCTACATCCTCAAGCCATTCCACAGCTTCGCGCTGGTCGCGGCCCTGCAGCACCTGATGGGGCTGGGCATGGGCGTGATGATCTACGCGCTGCTGCGGCGGAAGTTCGGGCTGCCCGGCTGGGGCGCGGCGCTCGCCGCCGCGCCGGTCCTGCTGGACGCCTACCAGCTCCAGCTGGAGCACCTGGTGCTGTCGGACACGCTGTTCACCTTCCTGGTGATGAGCGCGGTCACGCTGCTGCTGTGGCACGACCGGCCGTCCTGGAAGATCGCCGCGGCGGTCGGGCTGATCGTCGGGATGGCGTGGCTGACCCGCTCGGTCGGCATGCCGGTGCTGCTCGGCGTCCTGGTGTTCATGCTGATCCGGCGCAGCGGCTGGAAGCCGATCGCGGTCACGCTCGCCGCGTGCATGCTGCCGGTACTGGCGTACATGGGCTGGTACAAGGCCGACAGCGACAAGTTCGCGATCACCGAGAGCAACGGGATCTTCCTGTACGCGCGGGTCTACAAGTTCGCCGACTGCCACCAGATGAAGGACCTGCCCGTCCGCGAGTACCCGCTGTGCACCGAGCCGGCGAACCGGCTGCCCAACTCCCAGGACGGCATCTGGAACGCCCAGTCGCCGCTCAACCGCTACACCGGCACCCGGTTCAGCCCGGAGAACAACGCGCTCGGCAACGACTTCGCCAAGCGCGCGATCACCGCGCAGCCCGGCGACTACCTGCAGGTCGTCGCGCACGACTTCTTCCGCGTCTTCCGCTGGGAGCGGACGGTCTTCCCCGACCCGGCCACCTACTCGCAGTACGAGTTCGAGAAGAAGAGCCGGAAGCTGCCCGACTGGCACATGCCGGGCGGCGGGGTCGCGTCCCAGGAGGCCAAGGCGTACGAGCGCGGCAACGCGCAGACGCAGGTGGTGGAGCCGTTCGCCGGCGTCGCCCGCGGCTACCAGGACGTGTTCTACCTGCGCGGGACGATGCTCGGCGGCGTCCTCCTGCTCGGCCTGGCGGGGCTGGTCCCGCTGTGGCGCCGGTTCGGCGGCGCGGCGCTGCTGCCGTGGACGCTCGCGACCGGGCTGCTGCTCGCGCCGGCCGCGACCGCCGAGTTCGACTACCGGTACGTGCTGCCCGCCGTCCCGCTGGCGGCGCTCGCCGCCGGGATGGCGTTCACGCCCGGGGTCCGCGCGACGGTCGCCGGGTGGGGCCGCCGGCTCCGGCGCGGGTCCGGCGCGGAGGACGCCCCCGCACCGGACGCGCCGGAGATCGAGACCAAGGTCCCCGAGGTCGCCGCGAACTGAGCCCTTACCCCGTCCGCTTCACCAGGCGTGCATGCGGCGGAGGTGGAAGACCATCGCCACATCGCTGCCGCTGCGGGCCTTGGGGACCTCGCCCTCCTTGCCGCGCATCGCCGAGAGCGCCTTCACGTTCTGGCTCTGGCACTTCGGGCAGCACCGGTCCATCCACGGCGTCATGAAGGGCTGGCCGCCGCGCTCGTAGACGACGACCTCGCTGCCGTGCCCGTCACCGGCGTGCCGGACCTCGAACTCCTCGTTCCAGGTCGTCGCGCAGCTCAGGCACTCGAAGACCCATACCTCTTGGCTCGACCATGCTTCCTGCATGGCGGTCACCCCCTCGCGCGCGTCCGGTTCACCCAGTTCCATGGTGGCCCCGCCGAGCCCATAGTGCCCCCGCCGGCCGCCACCGATCGGATTTATTCCCAAAAAGAACTGGTTGGACCGGTCCCATGCCGGTGACTATTTCCTGGCCTTGACAACGGCGTCGTAAACCACGCGTTTCGGCGCGCCGTTCTCCCTGGCCACGTCGGCGATGGCCTGCTTGCGCGGCGTGCCCGCCTCCTCGCGGACGGCGACGGCCGCGGCCAGGTCGGCCGGATCGCTCAGCCCGGCCGGCTCCGGCGCGCCCCCGACCACCAGCGTGATCTCGCCGAGCACGCCGCCGTCCGCCCACGCGGCCAGCTCGCCGAGCGTCCCGCGCCGGATCTCCTCGTAGGTCTTGGTCAGCTCGCGGCAGACCGCGGCCGGACGGCCGGCGCCGAACGCGTCCGCCATCGCCGCGAGGGTCGCGGCCAGCCGGCGCGGCGACTCGAAGAACACCATCGTGCGGGGCTCGTCCGCCAGCACCCCGAACCGGCGGGCCCGCTCCCCCGCCTTGCGCGGCGCGAAGCCCTCGAAGCAGAACCGGTCGGTGGGCAGCCCCGACACCGCCAGCGCGGCCGTGACGGCGGACGGCCCCGGCACCACCGACACCGGCACCCCCTCGGCGACGGCCGCGCGCACGAGCCGGTACCCGGGATCGGAGACGCCCGGCATGCCCGCGTCGGTGATGACCAGCACGTCCCGTCCGGCCAGCAACTCCTCCACCAGCCCCGCGGCCCGCGTCCGCTCGTTCACGTCGTTGTAGGACACGATGCGCGCGGTCAGCTCCACGCCGAGCTCGCCGGCCAGCCGCCGCAGGCGCCGCGTGTCCTCGGCCGCGATCACCGGGGCGTCCAGCAACGCCTCCCGCAACCGCACCGACGCGTCCTCAACCCGCCCGATGGGCGCCGCCGCCAGCACCAGAGTCCCCGTCGTCACCCGCCCTATTGGACCAGACCCGAGCCACCGGAGCACGGGCAGGCACGCGGAGCGAGCTCTGCGAGCGCAGCGGGCATGCCCTGCGTCGTGACGGGGGTTCCAGGGGGGGCGCCCCCCTGGGCGAGCAGCGCCCGTACGATGGCGTAATGGCGACGACGGATCTTGTTCCCGCCGCGGCGGGTGCGGCACCGCGGCGGCCGGCCCCGCTGCGGGAGTGGCTGGCGCCCGCGGTCCGGGGCAGCGTGCTGCTGTCCTGGCTGGGCCCGCTGCTGGTCACCGCGCTCGCCGGATACCTGCGGTTCGACCGGCTGGGGTCGCCGAAGGCGGTCGTCTTCGACGAGACGTACTACGCCAAGGACGCGCTCGCCCTGCTGAAGTTCGGCTGGGAGCACAACACCGTCGAGAACGCCGACAAGCTGCTCATCGCCGACCCGGACGCGCACATCTGGGGCAACGGGCCCGCGTTCGTCGCGCATCCGCCGTTCGGCAAGTGGATGATCGCGATCGGCGAGTGGATGTTCGGCGCGACGCCGTTCGGGTGGCGGTTCGTGCCCGCGCTCGTCGGGACGCTGTCGGTGCTGATCCTGTGCCGGGTCGCCCGCCGGATGACCGGGTCGACGCTGCTCGGCTGCGCCGCCGGGCTGCTGCTCGCGCTGGATGGGCTGGCGTTCGTGACCAGCCGGGCCGCGCTGCTGGACGTCTTCGTGATGTTCTGGATCCTCGCCGGGTTCGCGTGCCTGGTGAACGACCGGGAGCGGTCCCGCCGCGTCCTCGCCGAGAAGATCGAGCGCGGCGCCACCTCGGTGTACGGGCCGTTCCTCGCGCACGGCTGGCGGTGGGCGGCCGGGATCTGCCTCGGCCTGGCCTGCGCCACCAAGTGGACGGGCATCTTCTACGTCGCCGCGTTCGGGCTGATGGTCGTCCTGTGGGACTACGGCGCCCGCCGCGCGGCCGGGGTGCGGGCCCCGTTCGCCGGGACGATGCTGCTGGAGGCCGTGCCGGCGTTCGTGCAGCTCGTCGTGGTGGGCCTGGTGACCTACCTGGCGACGTGGTGGGGCTGGATCTTCAAGCCGGGCGGGTGGGGACGCGGCAACGTGTCCGACCATCTGCTGTGGCGGCCGTTCGAGGCCATGCCGAACCTGTGGGAGTACCACGCGCAGATGCTCGGCTTCCACACCGGGCTGCACGCGAAGCACCCGTACCAGTCGTGGCCGTGGGACTGGCCGATCCTGCGCCGTCCGGTCGCGTTCTTCTACACCGAGCCGAAGAGCGGCTGCGGCGGCGCGTCGCGCTGCTCGCGGGAGATCCTCGGGATCGGCACGCCCGCGCTGTGGTGGGGCGCGCTCGTCGCGCTGATCGTCGTCGTGTTCCTCTGGCTGATCCTGCGGGACTGGCGGGCCGGCGCGATCCTGCTGGGCTTCCTGGCGGGCTGGCTGACCTGGTTCCCGTCGGCGTTCGAGGACCGGACGATGTTCCTGTTCTACGCGACGCCGCTGATCCCGTTCATGGTGCTGGCGGTCGTGCTCGTCCTCGGGTACCTGATAGGTCCGGCGCCCGCCGGGATGGCGGGCGCGCACGCGGCGGGACCTGGCGAGAAGAGCCTCGACGAGGGCTACGCGCTGCCCGGCGAGTCCTACCGGGACGGCGGGGACGGCGGGGCGCACGCGCCGCCGGCAGCGGTCCAGCAGGGGGCGGGCCTGCGCAGGCTGGTCGGCGCCGCCGCCGCGGGCGCGTTCCTGCTGGTGGTGCTGGCGAACTTCGCGTACTTCTACCCGATCCTGTCGGCGCAGACGATCCCGTACAACGAGTGGCACGACCGGATCTGGTTCCAGTCCTGGGTCTAGGCCACGGCGGGGACGGGACGGAGCGTCCGGCCGCCTAGCAGGCAGAGGGCCAGGGCGAGGACGCCGCCCACACCCGCACCGGCGAACGCGCCCGGGACGCCGGCCGCGTCCTGCCCGATGCCCGCGGCGAACGAGCCGAGCGACCCGCCCGCGCCGACCGCGGCGACGACCCACGCGAACGCCTCGGTGACGGTCCCCTCGGGCGCGAGCCGGTCGACGAGCGAGAAGCTGCACGCCAGCACCGGGGCGAGGGACACGCCGGACACGAACGCCAGCACCGACATGACGGGCAGCGACGGCGCGAGGACGAGCGGGACGTATCCGGCGGCGAGCGCGGCCAGCAGCCAGCGCAGCCGGCGGTGCGGCTCGCCCGCCCACGGCCTGTCTCTTATTCACATCC
>NZ_JABXFD010000603.1 GCF_013372625.1 Actinomadura sp. BRA 177 | reverse complement strand
GGGTGGAGGTTAGTTGGGTGGTGGGGGCGGTGGTAGCGTCCGGCGCGTGGCCGAGGTCGTCGTGGCGCAGGGACCGGCCCGCGAGGTCCCCGCCGGCACCGGGGGAGGCGCCCGGCGCCGTCGTCTGCTGCTCAGCGGGCTGATCGCGGGGAGCGCGCTGCTGTACGCGGCGTACGCGCTGATGCGGCTGCGCGCCTTCCGGACCGGCAGCTACGACCTGGTCATCTTCGATCAGGCGGTGCGCTCCTACAGCCGCTTCGACCTGCCGGTCGCCATGGTCAAAGGTGTCCATAACGGGTTCGGGCCGGACTTCTCCGTCCTGGGCGACCACTTCTCGCCGATCCTGGCGCTGCTCGCGCCGCTCTACTGGATCCACGACGGCCCCGAGTCGCTGCTGGTCGCGCAGGCCGTGCTGTTCGCGCTCGCGATCTGGCCGATCTGGCGGTTCGCCGAGCGCAGGCTCGGCCCCGGCGCCGCGTACTGCGCGGCGGGCGCGTACGCGTTGTCGTGGCCGATCGCCGAGGCGCTCGCGTTCGACTTCCACGAGGTCGCGTTCGTGCCGCTGCTGTCGGCGCTGCTGGTCGAGCGGTACGACGCCGGACGGCGCGGCCAGGCGGCGGTGGCCGCGTTCGCGCTGCTGCTGGTCAAGGAGGACATGGGCCTGCTGCTCGCCGGCTTCGGCCTCTACCTGCTCACCCGGCCGGACGAGCAGGACGGCGAGCGGCGCGGGCTCCGCGACCTGCTGCCGCGCGGCGACCGGCGGGCCGGGCTCGCCTACGCGGTGGTCGGGCTGGTCGCCACCTGGGTCTGCTCCCGCGTGCTCATCGCGGCGTTCGGGGGCGACAACGGCTACTACTGGGCGTACGGGGCGCTCGGGCCGGACGTGCCGCACGCCGCCGCCCACGCCCTCACCCATCCGTGGGACGTCGCGACCGTGCTCGTCGACCCGCCGCAGAAGGTCGTGACGATGGCGCTGCTCGTCCTGCCGCTGCTCCTGCTGCCGCTGGCGTCCCCGCTGACCCTCACCGCCGTCCCGCTGCTGGCCGAGCGGATGCTCGCGAGCCGCTTCGGCAACTGGTGGGAGCCGCATTACCACTACAACGCGTTCCTCATCGCCGTGCTCGTCCTCGCGGCGGTGGACGGGGCGGCGCGGCTGCGCGGGCGGCTGCGGGCGGCGCGGCGCGTCCCGTCCGTCCTGCCGATGGCCGGGATG
>NZ_JABXFD010000602.1 GCF_013372625.1 Actinomadura sp. BRA 177 | reverse complement strand
TCCCCGCCGACACCCCGTCGTCCTCGTCGGCCACTCCATGGGCGGCATGACGATCATGCGGTACTGCGACGAGAACCCCGGCCTGGTCGGCCGCCGGATCCTCGCGACCGGCCTGCTGTGCACCTCGTCCGGCGGCCTCGGCGAGGTCAGCCTCGGCATGCCCGCCCTCGTCGCGCGCACCACCCACCGCGTCCTGCCCCGCGCCCTCGCCGCGCTCGGCGCCGGCTCCGGCGCCATCGAGCGGGTCCGCCACCTCGGCCGCGACGCCGCCACCCTCGTCGAGGACCTCGTCGCCTTCGGCCCCGACGCCAGCCCCGCCGCCGTCGGCTTCGCCGAGCAGCTGATGACCGAGACCCGCATGGACGCCTTCGTCGACTACTTCCGCTCCATGATCACCACCGACGTGATCAGCGACTGCGCCTCCCTCGCCGGCGCCGACACCCTCGTCCTCGGCGGCGAGAACGACATGCTCACCCCGGTCGAGCACAGCCTCAAGATCGCCTCCTGCGTCCCGTCCGCCCGCCTGGAGGTCGTCCCCGCCGCCGGCCACATGGCCATGCTCGAACGCCCCAGCGTGGTCTCCGACCACCTCGGCGACCTGATCGAAAGAGCCCGCAAAACCCTCGCCGCCTAGGAAGCTCGGCCACCGGAGCACGGGCATGCCCGACGACGCAGGCGACCGCAGCGCCCACAGACCGCAACGGGCACAACGACAGAAACAAGGCGTGAGGATCGCCTGCGTCGTGACGGGGGTTCCAGGGGGGTCGCCCCCATGGGCAAACACTGTCGGTCGCAGGCTCTAGGCTGCCGCGCATGGCGAAGGCTAAGACTGCCAAGGCGGCCTATCGGTGCTCGGAGTGCGGCTGGCAGACGTCCAAGTGGGTGGGGCGCTGCGGCGAGTGCCAGACGTGGGGGACGGTCACCGAGGCGGCGTCCGCCACGCCGGCGCGGGTGGTGTCGGCGTGGC
>NZ_JABXFD010000259.1 GCF_013372625.1 Actinomadura sp. BRA 177 | reverse complement strand
CTGCTGCGCTTCGCCGCCGCCCGCCCGTCCGCCGCCCCGTCCGGCACCCTCGGCGTCGCGCACGGCGACATCCCGGTGATGGCACGGGTGAACCGGCTGCTGGAGCCGGAGCCGGCGTCCCGGAAGGCGCGCATCGCCGCGTCCGCCGCCGTCCCGGTCATCGCCGGGCTTCCGCTGCTGCTTCTGCTGCTGCCGCACTGACCTGGATCTCCGCCGGGGGCTTCGGGCGGCGCAGGACGAGCAGCGACACGGCGAGCGCGGCGACCAGGAGGCCCGCGGAGATTCCGAACGCCAGGTGGTAGCCGCCGGTGAGTGCGGCGGCGCCGTCCCGTCCGTCCGACCGGAGAGCCTCGGTGTGGGACGCGGCGAGCGTGGTCAGCACCGCGACGCCGAGCGCCATCCCCACCTGCTGGACGGTATTGAACAGCCCCGACGCGAGCCCCGCGTCCTCCGGGCGGGCGCTCGACATGCCGAGCCCGGTCAGCGACGGCAGCACGAGCCCGGCCCCGGCGGCCAGCACGAACACCGGCAGCAGGTCGGTGACGTAGTCGGCGTCCACCGGGACGGTCGTGAGCCACGCCATCGCGCCGATCAGGAACACCAGCCCGGTCATCAGCACGAATCGCTCCCCGAGCCGGTTCGACAGCCGCGCCGACACGAACAGCGACACGGCGCCGATCGCGAGCGCGGCGGGGAGCATCGCCAGGCCGGTGTCGAGGGCGCTGTAGCCGAGCACCTGCTGCATGTAGAGGGCGACGATCACCTGGAACGAGAACATCGCCGACAGGGTGAGCAACTGGACGGCATACGCGCCCGACACGTTGCGGGAACGCAGGATCCGCAGCGGCATCAGCGGGGTCGCGGCGCGCGCCTGCCGGACGGCGAACCCGGCGAGCAGCGCCAGCGACACCGCGCCCAGGCCGAGCGTGTGCGGGGAGATCCAGCCGTGGCCCTCGACCTTGACGACCGTGTAGATGCCGAGCATCAGCCCGGACGTGACGAGCAGCGCCCCGGCGACGTCCGCGCCCGCGCGCAGGCCGATACCGGAGTCGCGCGGCAGCGCCGGGAGCGCCAGCAGGATCGTGGCGAGGCCGATCGGCAGGTTGATCAGGAAGATCCAGTGCCAGCTCAGCACGTCGGTCAGCACGCCGCCGAGCACCTGCCCGATGGACGCGCCCGCCGCGCCGGTGAAGCTGAAGATCCCGATCGCCCTGGCCCGCTCGCGGGCGCCGGTGAACAGCGTCACGAGGATGCCGAGCACGACCGCCGAGGCCAGCGCGCTGCCGACGCCCTGCAGGAAGCGCGCCGCGATCAGCAGGCCGGACGTGGTGGCCGCGCCCGCCAGCAGCGACGCCGCCGTGAACACCGCGTTGCCGGTGAGGAACAGCGTCCTGCGGCCGACGAGGTCGCCGAGCCGTCCGGCGAGGAGCAGCAGGCCGCCGAGCGGGATCAGGTAGGCGTTCATGATCCAGCTGAGGCCGGCGGGGGAGAAGCCGAGATCGTCCTGGATGGCGGGGGCCGCGACGGTCACGATCGAGCCGTCCAGGATCGTCATCAGCATCGTCGCGGACAGCACGCCGAGCGCCGCCCACCGGGAGCGGAGCAGGGAAGGGAGGGTCGTCTCCGAAGTCATGGAGAGACCGTAACAGATAGTTTTGTTAGAGACGATCCTCCACGGACTTATTTTTTGCGCTGCCGGACGCGGCGGGCCGGCTGCGGGCTCTCGACCGGAGTGCCCAGATGGCCGCTGACCAGTGTGTTCAGCGCACGCAGAAGCGCTTCGCTCTGATCTGCCGGAAGCGAATCGAGGGCTGCCGCATGGACGCCGTCCGCGATCTCCTGGCTGCGGGCGGCGACCCGCGCGCCCTCCTCGGTCACCGCGATGATCCGGGCCCGCCGATCAGTGGACGACGGGCGGCGCTCGGCCAGACCGGCCTTCTCCAGGGCGTCCACGGTCACGACCATCGTCGTCTTGTCCATGTCGCCGATCTCGGCGAGCTGGATCTGGGTGCGCTCCTCCGCCAGCGCGTGGACGAGGACGCAGTGCATGCGCGGCGTCAACCCGATCTCGGCGAGCGCCGCCGTCATGCGGGTGCGCAGGACGTGGCTGGTGCGGTCGAGCAGGAACGACAGGTCTGGTTTCGTCCGTCCGGGCGCCATCGAGGTCATGCGCCCAGCGTACCCAACTGGTTCCGTTCTAGATTATCTGTGAGCATCCGCATCTCGTTCGCCTATGCTGGTGCCGTGAAGCGCACCGCATGCCTGGGCTGGTGGCCGTCCTAGGACGGCCGACACCCGCGCATGCCATCGGGCCGTCCACTGGACGGCCCTTTCTCCTGTTCGGTGGGGCTCGTCCAGTGGGACGGCCGGACCGAAGAGGAGAGACCATGGAGACCGCCACCCCCGAAGCCCGAAGCCGCGAGCTGGAAGAGCGCATCGCCGCCGACCCGGCCGCGTTCCGCATCCTGACCGGCGACCGCCCGACCGGGCCGCTGCACCTCGGCCACTACTTCGGCACCCTCGCCAACCGCGTCCGGCTGCAGCGCGCGGGCGCCGAGCTGTTCATCGTCATCCCCGACTACCAGGTGATCACCGACCGGGACGTCGCCGACCACCTGACCGCGCACGTCGAAGGGCTCGTCGCCGACTACCTCGCCGCCGGGATCGACCCGTCCGCCGCGACGATCTTCCGGCACAGCGCCGTCCCCGCGCTCAACCAGCTCATGCTGCCGTTCCTGTCGCTGGTGACGGTCGGCGAGCTGAGCCGCAACCCGACCGTGAAGGACGAGATCGCGGCGTCCCGGCAGGCGTCGGTCAGCGGGCTGATGTTCACCTACCCCGTCCACCAGGCCGCCGACATCCTGTTCTGCAAGGCGAACCTCGTCCCCGTCGGCAAGGACCAGCTCCCGCACCAGGAGATCACCCGCACGGTCGCGCGCCGCTTCAACGACCGCTACGGGACGGTCTTCCCGGTTCCGGAGGCGCTGCTGTCCGCCGCGCCGCTCCTGCTCGGGACGGACGGCCACAAGATGGGCAAGAGCCGCGGCAACGCCATCGCCCTGTCCGCCGGACCGGACGAGACCGCCCGCCTGATCAAGCGCGCCGTCACCGACACCGAACGGCAGATCACCTACGAGCCCGAGACCCGTCCCCAGGTGTCGAACCTCGTCCTGCTCGCCGACCTCTGCCAGGACCGCGACCCGCACACCGTCGCCGCCGAGATCGGCTCCGGCGGCGCTTCGGCGCTCAAGAAGGTCGTCACGGACTCGGTCAACGAGTTCCTCCACCCGATCCGCACCCGCCGCACCGCCCTGATCGCCGACCGAACCCACCTGCGCCGCGTCCTGGCCGAAGGCAACACCCGCGCCAACGAGATCGCCGACCGCACCCTGCACGAGGTCAGAACGGCAATGGACTCCTAGCCCGCGCACCCCTGCCGGCCTGGCCGGAGCGATGCCGTAAGCCCTACCGGACGGCCCGGAAGCGGCGATGGCCATTGGCCCGGAGCGATGCTGTACACCCTGCCGAAACTGCCCCGAACAGGCGATGGACTCCTAGCCTGGGGCGATGCCTCGCAGGACGACGGCCACCAGATCGTCCACTGAGCCGGACGGAACCCGGTGGGCGAGCTCCTCACCTTGGAACAGCGTGGACAGCACGGGCTCGTGGCAGGCGCCGACGATCATGGACGTGGCGGCGTCGACCGGCGCGTCCGCCGCGAGGCGGCCGAGGTCGCGCTCGTCCCGCAGGTAGGCGGCGAGCCACGACCGCCAGTCCTCCTCGCCGCCGCTCAGCGCCGAGAACCGGGCGAGGACCTCCGGCTGTGCGACCAGGCCGGCCAGCGCGGGCAGCAGCGCGTTGTGCGCTGTAAGGCCATGTCGGACATACGCCCGCAAATTCTCCTCGACCGTCCCGCTGCCGGGCTCGGGCAGCGGGTCGAGCGCCCGCCCCACCGACTCGGCGCGTGCCCGCAACGCGTGCGCGAGCAGCTCCTCCTTGTCGGCGAAGTGGTTGTAGAGGACGCCGTCGGCGACGCCGGCCTCCCGCGCGATCGCCCGGACGGTCAGTCCCGCCGTCCCGCGCTCGGCCATCATCCGCTCGGCCGTGGCGATCAGGTGCTCGCGCAAGGTCCGGTCGCCGGCGCGCACCGCGGCCGCTTTTCGAGGTGACATCACCCCGAATCGTATTCGCCGAGCTCGAACCCATGGGCGGCCAACTCGGGCAGGAAGTCGGGGCCGACGACGTCCTCGATGTGCCGGACGCCGGGCGGCATCCCGTCCAGCCGCCGGACGACCAGCGCGGCGGCCAGCCCCGTCGCCCGGCTCTGCCGCCGCCCGGCGAACGACCGCACTCGGCCGCCGGACGCGACCGCCACGGCGAACCCGTCCCCGCCCAGGTGGACGTGCCGGAACACGGCCCGCAGCGGGGCCACATCGCGGAACCGCTTGAGCCGGGGGAGGAGGGCGGACAAGGCACGCGAATCCAGGCAGAGGCCCGTCCTTACGTCGCCGGGGAGCGTGTACTGGTCGGAGAACGGGAACCGGCGGACGGTGCGGATCCCGTAGGGCGGCGGAAAGCGCATCCGCCACGACTCGCCCAGGTCGCCGAGCGAGTCGAGCGTCCATTCCACGGCACCCGGCCCATGCCGCTCGCCCGAGCCGATCAGGACGCCGATCTCCACACCCGCGCCGCCGAACTCGCGGGCCAGCAGGTTGGTGACGCCGGGAGCGAGCCCCACGCTCAGCACGCCCGTCGCCTTGGTCGCGCCCAGTTTCTCGATCCCGGCGAGCACCTCGTACGACGCGGACACGTCGACGTAATGGACGCCCCGCCTGAGGCACATTTCGGCAACACGCACGTTCTCGCTCTCCGCGCACATGACGACCGCATCGGCGTCGAGCCGCTCGATGTCGTCACTCCGCAGATCGATGCGCATCGGTATCGCACCGTCCACGGCGCGGGCTTTGACGAGGTCCCGACCCGCGACAACGATCTCCGGCACGTACCCGTGCAGGCCGGAGACGACCTCACGTCCCACGGCCCCATACCCGCCAAGAACGACAACCCGGTTCATTGCCATGTCGTCACCTGCCGGAACCCGCCCGGCGACCGAACGGTGTCGTCGCACTCGATGGCCGCAGCGAGAACGACCACCCGGTTCAGTGCCATGTCGTCACCTGCCGGAACCCGCCCGGCGACCGAACGGTGTCGTCGCACTCGATGGCCGCAGCGAGAACGACCACCCGGTTCATCGTCATGCCGTCATCAGTCACGGATCGCTCCGCAACCGGATGGGGCCGTCGCGTTCGAACTGCTGCATTCGCGTCCGTCAGCGCGCAGCGCCGTGCCGTATCCGCCGAGGATCGTGGCGCGATTCATCGGCGGGCCTGGACGAGCCGGGCGACGCTGCGCAGGCGGACGGCGCCGTCTCGCTCGAAACGGCCCATCACCTCAGTGAGCGCGTCGACCAGATCGCCGCTTTCGCCGTAGTTGTAGCGGATCGGGCCCCAGCCGGCGAAGAACTCCGCCGCGTCGCGCGCGTCCCGTCCCCAGATCTGCTCGGCGTCCACCAGGCGTGTGCGGACGTCCTTGAACCCGGCGCTCTCCAGTACCTCGTGGACGCGTTCGGGATCGGCCAGCGACAGCGGCCCCTGATGCCCGATCGGCGGTTCCGCTCGCGGCGGCAGCGCGGCGAACACCGTCCCGAGGTCGGCCGTCCCGGGCGGCGTCATCACGAGGAACGCCGTCCGGCCGCCGTCCCGCAGCGCCCGCCGGACGTTGCCGAACGCGGCGACCGGATCGGCGAAGAACATGACCCCGAACCGGCTGATCGCCGCGTCGAAGCCGCCGTCGGGGAACGGGTACACCTGCGCGTCGCCCTGCTCGAACGTCACGTTCGCGACGTCCTGCTCCTTGGCGAGCGAGCGGGCGCGGGCGAGCATCGGCCCGGATAGGTCCACGCCCGTCGCGCCGCCGAGCCCGGCCCGCCGCGCTGCGAGCCGGGTGACCTGCCCGTTCCCGCACCCGATATCGAGGACGAGATCGCGCGGGCCGATCGCCGCCGCGTCCAGCAGGACGTCGTTGAACCCGCCGTTGACCGCGTCGTACCGGTCGTGGTGCCCGGCCCAGTGCTCGCCCTCGTACCCGTTCCAGGCTTCGGCCTGCTGCGTGTTGACGATGTCCGTCATGACCCCTCCTTCGTTATGAACGTATGTTCATGAACGTATGTTCATAGGCTGCTGCCCGTCAAGGCCGCCATGAACGCCCTGCCCGGCGGATCGGCCGTGCGCGAGTGCAGGAGTTCGGTCCGGTGGACGATCCACAGTGCGCGGCCGGGCATCTCGATCAGGCCGGTGGGGACGAGCGCGAGGCCGTCCCCGGCCCCCGACCAGGGCGACGAGCAGCTCCACATCACCGCTCTCGCAGGTGAGGGAGGCGCGAAAGCCGTCCTGCGTGCGGCGGCGTCCGGGACGTCCGGCCACAGTGCGTCCACGAGATCGTGCAGGTCGGGAGGTCAGCGGATGGGAGGCGGGCAGCACGACCGCGAGCGGGTGCTCGTCCACCTCGACCGGCGCGCTGGAGGCGTCGGCGTCCAGTTGCAGCGGGTCGCTGTCCGGACGATGGTGACGAACGTGCGCAGCTGATGCGGATCCACGGAGGATGAGTCCTGCTTATCTATGCATCGGAAATCATCGTTGGCGCTTAACTATGACGCCGGGCCCGGACCGACCTCAGTGCACCGCAACAAGGTGGTCGCGGTCATCCCCATTGTAGAACGGAATGCTTCGTTCCGGTATTGTGGTGAGCCATGGAGACGAGTGCGCAGTCGCCGATGGCTGGGCGGAAGGCGCAGGCGGCGCGGAATGACACGGTTATTCGGGAGGCGGCGCGGGCGGTGTTCACGGCTGATCCGGGGGCGCCGATCTCGGCGGTGGCCGAGCGGGCGGGGGTGGGGATCAGCGCCCTCTACCGGCGCTACAAGAGCAAGGAGGACCTCCTCCAGAAGCTCGCCGACGACGGGATGGACCGGTATCTCGCCGAGGTCGAGCGGGCGCTGGACGAGGGCGGTGACGCGTGGGAGGCGTTCGCCGGGTTCATGCGGCGCTGCCTCGACATCGGTGCCGGCTCGCTCACCATGCGGCTCGCGGGGGGCTTCGAGGTCACCGAGGACATTAGCCGGAAGGGGCGGGAGATCCACCTCGCGACGGAGCGGCTGCTGGAGCGGACGCGGGCGGCGGGGGCGCTGCGTCCGGGGATCGAGGTCGGCGACATCTCGGTCATGCTGGAGCATCTGCACGGCATCCGCATTGGTGACGACGAGCGGATGAACCGGCTGCAGCACCGCTATCTCGCCTTGATGCTGGACGCACTACACATGACGGACAAGGAGGAGCTACCAGGCCCTCCACCCACCTGGCAGGAGCTGCGGGGCCGCTATGACGACTGAGGCGACGCTGGGGCGCAGGGCGCTGAATCGGGCGCTGCTGGCGCGGCAGATGCTGCTGGCGCGGCATGACATGCCTGTTCTGAGTGCTGTCGAGCATCTGGTCGGCATGCAGTCGCAGGCGCCGAACCCGCCGCATGTCGGGCTGTGGAGTCGGCTCGCGGACTTCGCGTTCGACGACATCGGTCCACTGATGACTGAGCGCCGTGCGCTGCGGATCGTGCTGATGCGTGGGACGCTGCACTTGGTCAGCGCGCGTGACGCCCGGGCGCTGCGGCCGATCACCCAGGTGCTCCTCGACAACCACCTGAAGACGCGGGCCGCCGACCTCGATGGCGTCGACCTGGACGCGGTCGCCACGCACGCCCGCGCGCTGCTGGCGGACGAGCCGCGCTCCGACAAAGAGCTTCGCGCCCTGCTGGCCGAGCGGTGGCCTGGCCACGACGCCGAACTGCTCGGGTGGGCCGTCCGGCTCCGGCTGCCGCTGGTGCAGGTTCCGCCGCGCGGTATCTGGGGCGCCTCGGGGATCGCCCGGCACACGACGCTCGACACCTGGCTGGACGGGCACCCGGCGTCCGAGACCTCGCTGGACGAGGTGGTGCTGCGTTATCTCGCCGCGTTCGGGCCGGCGAGTGTCCGGGACGTCCAGCAGTGGTCGGGGCTGACGCGTCTCGGCGAGGTCGTCGAGCGGCTGCGACCGCGGCTGCTGGAGTTCCGGGACGAGAACGGCCGCGCGCTGTACGACGTGCCCGAGGCGCCGCGACCCGGTCCGGAGACCCCGGCGCCCGTCCGGTTCGTCCCAGATTTCGACAACCTGCTGCTGTCGCACGCCGACCGCACCCGGATCATCAGCGAGGAGTACCGCAAGCGCGTCTTCACGATCAACGGGATCATCCGCGCGACGTTCCTCGTGGACGGCTTCGTCCACGGCATGTGGAAGATCGAGAAGAAGCGCGGCGAGGCGACGCTGCGCATCGACCCGTTCGACGCGATCCCGAAGCGGGAGCGCGCCGCCCTGGAGGAGGAGGGCATGCGGCTCCTCGCCGCCGCCCATCCCGAGGCCGGGTCGCACGCCGTCCAGTTCGTTTAGCCGCATCCCCGGCGCGTCGTTCAGTTCCGGGGGCGCGCGGGTGAGCGAGTCAGCCTTCGCCGCGGGCGCAGGGGGCCTCGTGGTCGGGGTCCAGGGACGACAGTAGCGCGTGCAGGGTTTGCCGGAATTCGAGCATCTGCTCGCGGGTCAGCGGGTCGAACAGGTGGCGCCTGACCTCGGCGACGTGGCCGGGAGCGGCGTCGCGCAGGACGGCGTAGCCCTCGTCGGTCAGCCGCGCGATCGTGGTGCGGCGGTCGTTCTCGTGCTTGCACCGGCTCACCCAGCCGGCCTCCTCCAGCCGGTTCACGGCGTGCGAGAGGCGGCTCGGGGACGAGTGGACGATCTCGGCGAGCGCGGTCATCGTCAGCGCGCGGCCGGGCGCCTCCGACAGCATCGCCAGGATCATGTAGTAGGCGTGCGGCATGCCCGAGTCGCGCTGTAGCTGGCGATCGAGCGCCTCGTTGAGCAGCCGCGACGTCCACAGGAAGGCACGCCAGGTCTCCTGTTCCTCGTCGTCCAGCCACCGCGTCTCGGTCATGCCGCCAGTCTACCCAAAGATTGAACCCTCAAGGCTTGAAGATTCAATCATTCTCGGTTATAGTTGAGCCCTCAAGTAAAGGGAGGACGACATGACCCGGATGCCGGTGCTCTACCTCAGCCACGGCGCCCCGCCGCTGGCCGACGACACGCTGTGGACCGACCAGCTCGCCCGCTGGTCGGCGGACCTGCCGAAGCCCGAGGCGATCCTGATGGTGTCGGCGCACTGGGAGGAGGCGCCGCTGAGCATCGGCGCGACCCGCCAGTTGCCGCTCGTGTACGACTTCTGGGGCTTCCCCGAGCGCTACTACAAGGTCCGCTACGACGCGCCCGGCGCTCCCGAGCTGGCCGCCGACCTGCGCAAGATCATTCCCGGGGTGCACCAGGACGAGGAGCGCGGCCTGGACCACGGGGCGTATGTCCCGCTTGTGGAGATGTATCCGGACGCCGACGTCCCCGTGCTGCAGATGTCGATGCCGACCCTGGAGCCCGAGCGGCTCTTCGAGGTCGGACGGAGCCTCGCGCCGCTGCGCGACCAGGGCGTCCTGATCATCGGGAGCGGTTTCACCACGCACAACCTGCGCGAGCTTCGTCCGGAGCCGGACGCCGCACCGCCCGCGTGGTCGGCGGAGTTCGACGAATGGGCCGACCTCGCCGTGACGGGCGGCGACATCGACGCCCTGCTCGACTTCCGCGACAAGGCGCCCGCGGCCCGCATCGCGCACCCTCGGACGGAGCATTTCGAGCCGCTGTTCGTGGCGCTGGGAGCGGACGCCGACCAGTCGTCCCAGGACCGCCGGTCGGTGATCGACGGCTACTGGCTCGGGCTGGCGAAGCGCTCGTTCCAGTTCAATTGAATCGCTCCGCCGGTCAGGAGGCGTCCATCTGGGCGAATCCCGTCCGCCACGAGGTGACCTGCGGCTTCCAGCCGAGGTCGAGCGCCTTCGCGTTGGACGCCGGGCGGCCCGTCGCCGCGGCGTGCTTCCCGGCGCTGCCCGGATGCGGGGCGCCGATGGCCGCGCTGTAGACGGGCAGCCAGTCGGCGGTGGTCGCGGGCTCGTCGTCGACGATGTTGACGGGCCCGGCCGGCCAGTCGAGCGCCGCGAGCGCCGCCGACGCCGCGTCCTCGGCGTGCACGAACGACGTCCACGAGGGCGCCGGGCGCAGCGTGCCCGCGCGCACCCGCTCGGCGATCGCGCCGTCGGGGGCGTACCAGGTGCCGGGGCCGTAGAGCGCGCCGTAGCGCAGCACCACGCCGCGCGGCATCTCGCCGACCGCGTCCTCCAGCGCCGCGACGCCCTCGTACGGGGGCACCGAGGAGTCGAGCGGGTCGGTCTCGACGGCCGCCGCGTCGCCCGGCACGTACAGCCAGGCGATGCTCTGCGCGACCATCGTCTCGACACCGGCGGCCTTCGCGGCGTCCACCAGATGGCGGGTGCCGGTGATCCGCAGCTGCGAGTTGGCGTCGAAGTCCTCCGCGCTGAGGTCGGTGAGCTGGTGGATCACGGCGTCCGGGCGCTGCGCGGCGACGGCGTCGCGCACCGCGGGGCCGTCCAGCATGTCCACGATGACCGGCTCGGCGCCGAGATCGCGGAGCAGGCCGGCGCGTTCGGTCCGGCGCGTCGTCCCCGCGACCTCGTGGCCCGCCTGGACGAGCAGCGGGATCAGCCGGCGACCGACGACTCCGGTCGCTCCGGCGAGGAGAATCTTCAAGGGGGTACCTCCGCGACTGTCACGCACGCCTTTGTGAGATCGTCTGTCAACACTGCGCCTGGCGTTCGGCATGGTAGTCCCCCTGCGTCCGGCCGGACGAAGTCGGACGAGCCGCACCGCCCCCGGAGCCTCGTCCGCCATGAGCGTACCGCCGGGAACCGCCCGAACGCGTTTCACGTCCGGCGCGGGCGAGAATTCATGTCTTCTGACGGGTCCGGCCGAAGCGGAGGAACGCGCATGAAGATCACTCTCGTCCGGGGCGACATCACCGAGGAGGACGTCGACGCGGTCGTGAACGCGGCCAACTCGTCGCTGCTGGGCGGTGGCGGCGTGGACGGCGCCATCCACCGCAGGGGCGGCCCCGACATTCTGGACGAGTGCCGCAAGCTGCGCGCCTCCCACTACGGCGGCGGCCTGCCGACCGGGCAGGCGGTCGCGACGACGGCCGGCCGGCTGCCCGCCCGCTGGGTGATCCACACCGTCGGCCCGGTGTACTCCGCGTCCGACGACCGCTCCGGGCAGCTGGTCTCCTGCTACCGCGAGTCCCTCCGCGTCGCCGATGAGCTGGGCGTCGGCTCGATCGCCTTCCCGGCCGTGTCGGCGGGCATCTACGGCTGGCCCATGGACGACGCCGCCCGCATCGCGGTGGACACCGTCCGCTCCACCACGACCCAGGTCGCCGACGCCCGCTTCGTCCTCTTCACGGAGGACGCCTACGCCGCCTTCGACAACCAGCTGCGTTGACTTGCGGCGTGTTGTTGTTTTGAGCGTCCGCATGACAACAACACGCCGCAAGTCAACGAGGGTCGTCCTTGGGCGGGGGCACCACCAGGACGGGACGGCGGGCGTGGTGGAGCACGCGGGTCGAGACGCTGCCCAGGATGACCGAGCGGGCGCCCGCGAGGCCGCGTGAACCCGTGACGATCAAGGACGCGTTCAGCTCGTCGGCGACGTCGACGATGGCGGCCCACACGGGTCCGCCGCCGCGCTCCGCCCGGGTCGTCACGTCGGTCAGCCCGGCGGCGCGGGCGATCTCGGCGCCCTTCTGCGCGAGCTGCTCGGCCTGCTTCTCCTCCTCGTACTTGTCATCGAGCTGGTCGGGGAGGACCGGCGCAGCGGCGGCCAGCGGCGCCCAGCCGAGCTGGGCCACCAGCGGCTCCCACACCGTCATGATCACGGTCGGCTCGGCCCTGAGGTGCCGGGCGGCGTAGTCGACGGCCGCTTGCGAGTCGTCAGAACCGTCAAAGGCAATCAGAACTGTCATACCCCGAACATTTCCAAGATCGCTCCTGGTCGAACCCGAACGCCCCGCCGAGTGGCCGATCTCTCAGGCCGACGCGGGGGCGCGGCCGGTGCCGGGCGGGCCGGCGAACGCCTGCGCGACGTCCAGCCAGCGGTCGGCGTCCGGGCCGGTGGCGACGAGCGCGAGATCGTCGCGGTGGCGGCGCTGGGCGACGACGTGGCAGAAGTCGAGCGCGGGGCCGGTCACGGACTGGCGCGCGTCCGCCGGGCCCCACGTCCACTCCTCGCCGCCCGGGCCTTGCAGGACGACGCGGAACTCCTCGGTCGGCGGCTCCAGGCCGCGGTTGCGGAACGCGAAGTCGCGGGTGCGGACGCCGATGTGCGCGACATGCCGGAGGCGGTGCGTGGGCTCGCGGCGGACCCCGAGCGCGTCGGCGACGTCCTCGCCGTGCGCCCACGTCTCCATCAGCCGCGCGGTCGCCAGCGTCGCCGCGCCCATCGGCGGGCCGAACCAGGGGAGCCGGGTGCCGGACGGGACGGCGGCCAGGGCGTCCACCATGCGGCGGCGCCCGTCGCGCCAGCGGGCGAGGAGATCCGCGGGGTCCTCCTTCGCGCCTTCCCGCGCGCCCGCTTCGACGTAGCCGCCGGGGTCGGCGAGGGCCTGCTCGACGAGTTTCGCGAACGCGCCGGCGTCGGTGGCGGCGACGACGGCCTGGTCGTCGGTCCAGGCGAGGTGGGCGATCTGGTGCGCGATCGTCCAGCCCTCGGCGGGTGTCGGGTCCGCCCAGCGGGCGGCCGGCAGCGGCGCGACGAGGGCGTCGATGGAGTCGCCCTCGGCGGCGAGGTCGGCGAGGAGGGAGTGCAGATCCGGCATTTCGCCAGGATCGCCCGCCGCGGCACCGCCGGTACAGGATCCGCGCCTACAAAACCGAACGGGGTTCTTTAGTCGATGAGCGCACGGGCGGCGGCGTAGTCGGCCTTGCCGTTGGGCAGGCGGAGGCCCTGATCCGTCCGGAAGAACGCCTTCGGGATCTTGTAGCGGGCCAGGTGGGCGGCGCAGCCGTCACGCAGCTCCTCGTCGGATGAGCCGCCGGCCGGGCTCAGCACCGCGACGATCTCCGTCCCGCAGCGCTCGCTCGGACGGCCGACGACCAGCGCGTCCGCGACGCCCGGCAGCCCGCGCAGCACCGACTCGACCTCCTCCGCGAACACCTTCTCCCCGCCGGTGTTGATCGTCGTGGCCTCCCGCCCGTGGACCTCCACGGTGCCGTCCGCGAGCAGCCGCGCCCGGTCGCCCGCCACGACGAGGCGCTCGCCGTCCAGTGTCAGGAACGTGGACGCGGTCTTCACCGGGTCTCCGAGGTAGCCGAGCGGGATCGCGTCACCGCCCTTGGCCAGCCAGCCCATCTCGCCGTCGCCGGGCGCGAGGCGCCGGGACCGGTCGCCGGACAGCACCGCAGTCCCGGGCGCCGCCGCGAACGTCTTCGCCGACGAGCCGTTCCGCGTCACCTGGAAACCGGACTCGGACGACCCGAGGACGTCCACGATCCGCGAGTGGGGGAGGAGTTCGAGCATCCGCGCCTTCACTCCCGGGCTGATCGCGGCGGCCGAGTTCACGAACGTGCGAAGCGTGCCCAGGTCGTGCGGGCGCGCCTCCAGCGCCTCGACGATCGGACGGGCGAACGCGTCCCCGACCAGCGGCATCCGGGTGACGCGCTCGCGTTCGCCGGTGGCCATCAGGTCGGCGGCATCCAGGCCGTCCACCCGGTCGGGGAACACCACGCACCCGCCGCCGCACCACGCGCCGAGCGCCGACCACGTGCCCGCGCCGTGCATGAGCGGCGGCCCGACCAGGCCCCGGACGTCGCTGCGCACCGCCCGCCCGACCGCCTCATCGAGATCCGTGACCGGCGCGCCGTCGCGGCGCCGCAGGCCGAGCGGGCCGAGCATCAGGTCGCCGATCCGCCACAGCACGCCCTTCGGCATGCCCGTCGTGCCGCCCGTGTAGAGGATGTGCAGGTCGTGGGCGCTGGGCCGCACGGGCAGCGGGTCGTTCGACGCCTTGGCGAGGGCGTCCTCGTAGTCGAGTGCGTCCGGCAGCAGTGCGGCGCCGGACTCGTCCGCCACCTGGAGCAGCAGTGGGCGCGCGTCGAGCCGTTCGACGACGCGTCCGATCGCGTCCGCGAAGCGGGCGTGGTAGATCACGGCGGCCGGACGGGCGTCGCCGAACAGGTGGGCCAGTTCGTCGTCCACGTACCGGTAGTTGACGTTGAACGGCGCGACCCGCGCCTGGTGGGCGGCGACCAAGCCTTCGAGGTACTCGGGGCCGTTGTGCAGGTAGAGCGCGAGGTGGTCGTGCGGTGACTCCCACGGGTCGGACGCCGCGCCGCGCAGGCCGAGGCCGTGCCCGTGCAGGACGTTCGCCAGCCGCCGAGTCCGGTCGGCGAGCTCCCGCCAGGTCGTCCGGCGGTCGCGCCACACCAGGCATTCGCGGTCGGGGATCGCGGCGGCGATGGCCTCGTGCAGGGTCGCCAGGTCGAGCATCGGCACTCTCCTCGGGGAACGGCGTCGGCAGCACCGTAACCGACAACTTACCGAATCCCGTTCGGTGAGGCGATTGGACGTACAAGGCATAGCGGGCAAGAAGGAACAATTACCGGGTGCCCCCAGCCCAGAAGCCGCGGGGGGAGGTCACCCGCGGCACCACCGCCCCCAACCGCCTGCGCCGCGTCGACCGCTGGATCGCCGCCACCCAGACCGGCGCGCTCCGCGCGGACCCGTCCCCGCTGGCCGTCGACCTCGGCTACGGCGCCTCGCCGATCACCACGTTCGAGATCTACACCCGGCTGCGCGCCGTCGCCCCGCACCTGGAGGTCGTTGGCATCGAGATAGAGCCCGAGCGGGTCACAGCGGGCCTCACCCTCCTCGCCGCCCTGAGAG
>NZ_JABXFD010000486.1 GCF_013372625.1 Actinomadura sp. BRA 177 | reverse complement strand
TCGCCAACGACGACCTCGACCGTTACTGGGCCTACCACCTGCGCCGAGAGCACGAACGCACCCATGACCAGCATGAATACGCACTCACCGCCTGACCGGCACGCTCACTGAAAACGAGCTACACCCAGCTGCCTTCGCGTCGAGCAACGGCAGTGGAGGGGGCGGCGGTGGACGCCGGCGAGACGATCGGCACCAGCGGCGAAGCCGCCTACCAGCGCCACGCCATGATAGGGAGGTGCCTGTGCGACGGATCTACGGTGAAAAGTTCGGGCAGTGGAGTCTTCGCCTCGATGCCGCCTACTGCGCGGTGGTCGGCACTCTGGTGACGCTCTTCGCAGGGCAGATCGCTCAGGGGATTGCGTTCTCGCCGCTCCTGATCGCGTTCGCCGGTATCGCCGTGGTGGTGTGGGCCGGAGGCATCTTGTGGATGCTCGCCCGGCTACCGCTGCGGCTCGCGCTTCGTCTGGTGATGGTCGCCAATGTGCTCGCGGCCATTGCCGTGGGATTCGCCTCGGCCGCCGCCGCGACGGTGCTCATCGTTGCGGCAGTCGTGACCGTAGCCATCGACATTGCGCTCTTCGCCACGAGTCAGGCGATCGCCCTGCGCAAGCTTCCTGCACAGAACTGATAGGTCACGCCCTACGGCCTAGTCGCGCTTCTCGTTGCCGGCGCGGGCCACCGTCCACCCCCTGGCCAATACCGGGCCGTGGCGCTGGGAACGGCCCGTGAGTCCCTCATGGTCGAAGTCCCGCGCCAGCACCACCGCCCCTCTGCCGCGACTTCGACGCACTGCCCACCGTTGGCTGCTCGTGCGCCGCGTGCCGACCTCCACGCAGTGCCCCTCTTCAGCGCTTCGTTCAGTTGCGTCGCGTCGTGGTTGACCGCTGCTTGGCGTCCAACCACAGCACGCCGCAACTCAACGTGATCCGGGTACCGCTTAATGTAGGTCGAGGTGGCCGGTCTTCACGGTGGTGAGGAAGGCGGCCCAGGCTTCGGTCCCGAAGCCGAGCACCGGCCCGTCCGGGTCCTTGGAGTCCCGCGCCAACACCGCCACCTGCCCCGACCTAACCTCTACACAGGAGCCGTTGTTAGCGCTGTGGCTGCTCGTCCTCCAGGTGCCGCTGACCTCGGCGTAGTGACCTTCTTCCGCACTGTGGCTGGCGTTGCGCCGTGCTCCGAGCTCAACGCAGTTGCCCTCGTCGGCGCTCCGGCTGATCTTCTGCCATGTGCCAACCTCCACACAGTTGCCCTCTTGGGCGCTGTGACTGCTCTTCCGCCACGCGCCAACCTCCACACAATGACCTTCGTCGGCGCTAAACGTGCTCTTGCGCCATGTAACACGGGAGAGAACCACGGTCGTCATACCTCTCTCATCGATCTAGCTGGACATTTCGCTGGCCGCCCTAGCGATCAGGGCGCGTGACTCGTCGGGGCTCAGGGCTATAGCACGGAGTTGATCGAAGAGTTCGACGTAGTGTTCGATGTCAGCCGGATCCTCTAGGTAAACACTTCCACGGCGATACTGTATATAAACGACATCTGGGTCAGCCGACTCTGGGAAGCGCAAAACGGTGCAAGGACCGTGCATGGCGGGATGAGCCCCAGCGCTGAATGGGAGAACCAGGATGTTGATGTGGCTCAGCCGCGACATCTCGATGAGGTGGCTGAGTTGCTGGCGCATGGTCTCTGCCCCTCCAACCTGCCTCCAGATAGCGCCTTCGTTCAGCACCACCCATAGCTTTGGGGCATCGTCGCTGGTCAAGCGCTCTTGTCGCTTGACGCGCAGGGCAACGCGGCGCTCCAGTTCCTCCTCGCGCGGGGGTTGCAGGCCAGCGAGAGATACCGCTCGGATGTAGTCCTCGACCTGAAGTGGCCCCGGGATGGTCTCTGGCGCGTAGTCAAGTATCACGGCAGCCTCCTCTTCGAGGCCGACGTAGACCTGGAACCACTTGGGCATCGTGCTGTTGTAGGGGTGCCACCAACCGCGTTTGCGGGCGTCCTTGGCTACCTGGAGGAGTGCCTCGCGCTCGTCGCCGGTGACGCCGTAGACCTCCAGCATCAGGGAGACCTCGCCCACGCGGGCTCCGCTCTGGCCCGTCTCGACCCTGGTGATCGTCACGGGGGCGCAGCCGATGCGCTCGGCGACCTGCTCGCGGGTCAGCCCGCACTGCTTGCGCAGCCGGCGGAGTTCGGCGGCGAGGCGGCGCTTGCGGACCGTGGGGCTGCGGCGAGCGGTCACTTTGTCCTCCTTGTATCCGTTTTATGGTGCCTTGAGATCAAGATCAAAGAAACAAACTGCGATAGTTCAGTTCGTTTCTATTGCGGATTGGACGTCGTCCGCTCACACTCTGACCGTAGCGAAAATCACGCACGGTAGATGGGCGATCACGCAGGAAAGTCGGGTGAATCGTGGTCGTTCGCGTGCCTGGGGAAGGGGCGTCCGACGATGTCAGCGGATCAGCGACCGCACGCGGTGCGGTTCAGCCTCCTGGCTGATCTGTGTTACAAGCTCGGGGAACGTCAGCAGTGCACGTCCATGCTCGTCCACCCGCTGCGCGGTGAGGCCGTGTTGTGGGTGCCGCAGCGGGCGTGGCCTCGGCAGTGGCTCGAGGTGGCGGCGGTCGACCATCGGGGACGGTGGGTCTACACCTTCGGCGGCCAGTGGAGCATGGCCGGGGACGTGGCCGAGACCGCCGCACGGGTGGCGTGGACGGCAGGTGCCCGGTGAAGCACCTGGGGACGTGCGTCGTCCCGTCCGCGCCGGAGAACGTGGTGAACGGCCGCCGGTGGCTGCTGGGACAGCTTGAGCCGCTCCTCGGCGCCCGGCACAGCGCGTGTGAGGACAGCGTCCTGCTGCTGTCGGAGACGCTGACCAACGCGATCGTCCACGGCGGGGGCGACCTCGTGGAGGTGGACGCCTACGTGGGCACCGCCAATATCCGGATCGAGGTCACCGATGAGGGCGGCGACTCCGTCCCGCACCACGTCGACGACCCGCACGGCGAGCACGGGCGCGGCCTGCCCATCCTGGCGATGCTCGCCAAGTCGTGGGGGTTCGGGCAGTTGGACGACGGGCGGCTGCGGGTCTGGTTCGAGGTCCCGCACACCGGCGGCTCCGCGCCCGTCCGGTCCCCGTCCCGCAACGACGGGACGCGCGGCGAGGCCCCCGCCCCGTCGCCCGGCACGGCGCACATCGCCGATCGCTGACGGCCTCCGGCGACGCGGCCGGTCCTCCGTCGACCCGACCGAGGGGCCACCCCAACCGCCACGGTACGTCGTGGAGCCGATCGAGCAGTGAACCAAGGCTCATGTACATGATGGTTCCCGGGCGGCGGCTCACGTGGGGGACGGCTGGCTAGCCGGTCGAAGGGGGTGCGGTTACGGCCTTCAGTTCGTTGAGGGACTCGTGGATGTAGTCGGGGAGTTCCTTGCCGGCGGGGGACTCGAGCCAGCGGGTGAAGGCGACCTTGAAGATGGCGATGCCGGCCTCGGCGGTGAGGGTGGCGGCCGGGTCTGGGACGCCGCGGTTGCGGAGGGTTTCGGCTAGGGCGGTGGCGAAGGTGGCCATCTTGATGAGTTCGCGTTCGCGGAGTTCCGGGTTCGCCTGGATGACGGCCTGGCGGCGGCGGGCGCGGTCGCGGTTGCCCAGGAAGACGCCGCCGATGGCCTCCAGGGCGCCGGCCGTCGCTTCGAGGGGGAGTGCGGCGGCGGGGGCGTCGGCCACGGTGTTCGTGAGCATGTCCTGGAGTTCGGACGTGCCGCCGAAGAGGACCTCGCGCTTGTCGGCGAAATGCCGGAAGTACGTGCGTTCGGTGACGCCCGCGCGGGCGGCGATCTCCGCCACGGTCGTCTTCTCGAATCCGCGTTCGCCGTAGAGGTCCAGTGCCGCCTTTTCGAGCCGGCCGCGTGCGTTCGGCTCCCATCGCCCCATGAGATGGATCCTAGTCGATGTCAGTCACTGTCATCGGTGTGCTACCTTGATGACAGTGACTGACATCAGTCGTCTGGAGGTTTCTCATGCGGGTATTCGTCACCGGGGCGTCCGGCTGGATCGGGTCCGCCGTCGTCCCCGAACTCATCGGCGCGGGGCACCAGGTCGTCGGGCTCGCCCGCTCCGATGCCTCGGCCGCCGCGCTGGAGAAGGCGGGGGCCGAGGTGCGGCGGGGCACGCTGGACGATCTCGACGTGCTGCGGGACGCGGCCGCCGGGGCGGACGGGGTGATCCATCTCGCGTTCAAGCACGACGTCGCCTTCGCGGAGGGACGGTTCCAGGACGCCGCCGACGCCGACCGCCGGGTCGTGGAGGTGTTCGGCGACGTGCTCGCCGGTACCGGTCGGCCGTTCGTCCTGGCCTCCGGGTTGGTCGGCCTTCTGCCGGGACGCGTGGTGACTGAGCGGGACGGTCTCGTTCCCGACGAGACACGAGAAATACCGGTGGGGCCGGCGACTCGGCTGGCCACTGCGCACCTCACGCTTTCGTTCGCCTCGCGCGGGATTCGCTCGTCCATCGTGCGGCTTCCGCCGACCGTGCACGGCGATGGTGACCAGGGCTTCATCGCGAGCATTGTGGGTGTCGCCCGGGAGAAGGGCGTCTCCGGCTACATCGGGGACGGCGCGAACCGCTGGCCCGCCGGGCACGTGCTCGATGCCGCGCGCCTGTTCCGACTGGCGCTGGAGAAGGCGCCGGCGGGGTCCGCGCTGCACGCGAGCGGCGAGGAGGGGGTGCCGATCCGGGCCGTCGCCGAGGTGATCGGACGCCGTCTCGGCCAGAAGGTGGTGTCCGTCGACCCGGCGGACGCCGCCGAGCACTTCGGGTGGCTGGCCCCGTTCATCGGGGCCGACGCCCCGGCGTCGAGCGCGCTGACCCGCGAGCTCACCGGGTGGCGGCCGACCCAGGCCGGCCTTATCGACGACCTGGAGAAGGGGCACTACTTCGCCTGATGGGGGAGGCCGCCGGGCCCGTGCCCGGCGGCTACTCCAGGGCGTCCAGGCAGTCCGTCAGGAAGGCGCGGGAGTCGGCGTGGGAGAGCGCCAGTGCGTCGATCTCCTGCCAGGCGTCCCAGAGGTCGGCCTGCGCGGCGTCGATGCCAAGGGCCGTCTGGACGATGGAGATCCGGCCGGGGAGACCCGGGAACTCCAGGACGTCGAAGGCCCCGTGCAGGCCCGGGTGGACGCCCGCGTCCGGCGCGACGACCCGCACGGTCGACCGGCCGTCGGCGGGGAGTTCGAGCAGATGGGCGAACTGCGCGCGCATGATGTCCGGCGGGCCGCCGTGGCGTTCCAGGGTGAGGCCGTCGAGGAGCACGTCGAGGGTGCGGGGGCGGTGCTGCTGGCGGTTGCGGAGAAGGTCCCACTCCTCGTCCGCGTCCACCTCGAGGTACTGGTGCTCGAACACCAGGCGCGCGTACTCCTCGCAGCGGACGAGGTCCGGTATCCGCCCGATCCCGAAAATGTGGACGAGGGCCGACTCCGACTCGACCGTGTAGATGTCGCGGACCAGGGCCTTGAGGCGTCCCCCATGCCGGGCCAGCCACGGCGGGCCGGCGGGACGGGACGCCAGGTCGACCAGCACGTCCCGGATGTGCGCCGGGGTCCCGTAGGAGTCGAGGATTTCGGCGACCTGGCCGGGCGTGATCGAGCCGAAGCCCGTCTCGACCCGGGCCAGCCAGTCGGCGTTGACGCCGAGATGGGCCGCCGCGTCGCCGTAGGACAGTTCGAGAAGCTCCCGGATCTTTCGCAGATGCTGCCCCACGCTCCGCGCGTTGATGTTCGGGGCTCGGTAATCCACCGGCATGCGGACAGCCTAGAACGGCCGGATCGACGATGTGTGAGATTCGGGTCGCTGACCGTTACTTCAGGGTCTGTTCTGTTTCGTGCCAGAAGGTGCGGAGGGCGGCGGCGGTGGTCTCGGGAGCCTCCCAGGCGGGGGAGTGGGCGGCGCCCGGGATGACGACCTTGGCGGCGTTCAGCCGCTCGGCCATGGTGGCCTGCGTCGAGGGGGACCACACGTCGTCGTCCTCGCCGTACAGGACGAGGGAGCGCAGGCCCGCGTCGGCGCAGTGCTTGGCGAGTTCGTCGACGCGGTCGGGCGCGGTGAGGATCTCACCGGCCATGCGGGCGAGGCCCTTCTCGGAGTTGCCGAGCGTCCGGGCCTTGAGGAAGGCGACGATCTCGTTGTGGACGCCGCGTCCGACATAGCCGGGTTCGAGGCTGAGCGCCCAGATCTGCTCCATGCCGAGTTCCGGGATGGCGTCGCGGAGGGCGCGGGCCTTCGCGGCGGCCTGGCCGTCGACGGAGGACGGCCCCGAGCTCATCAGCGTGAGCGACGCCGGGAGCGCCCCCGACAGGACGGTCTCGCGGCAGACGAGGCCGCCGAACGAGTGGCCGACCAGGTGCACCGGGTCGGACCCCAGGACGTCCAGAAGGGCCGCTATGTCCTCACCCAGGGCGGCGCGGGTGTAGGCGGCGGCGTCGTCCGGGCCGATCGACTCGTACTGGCCGCGCATGTCGATGGCGAGGACGCGGCGGCCGGACGCGGCGAGCGTCTGCAGGACGGCGAGGAAGTCCTCCTTGCTGCCGGTCAGCCCCGGGACGAGCAGCGCGGGGAAGCGTTCGGGCACACCCGAGCCGGGGAGCGCCTCCAGCGCGGCGAGCGGGCCGCGGGACGTCTCGACGGTCACACGGCTCACGCCGGGGGGCAGGGTCAGGAACCGGGGCGTACTCACGGGGTACCAGCCTAGTCAATGGAGGTCGGTGAAAAAGTTTCGGTGGTAGCGTCACGAGCGTGCCTGCCATGCCCGCCATCTCCGCGCACCGCCGTGACGAGGCGGGGCTCGCCGGGCTCGGCGAGGCCGCGGCGTCCGGCGCCGAGTACGTGGAGATCGACATCAGGCGGACCGGGGACGGGCGGCTCGTCGTCCACCACGACCCGGACGTCGCCGGGTTCCGCATCGGCCGGCTGAGCTACGCGCGGATCCAGGACCTCGCGACCCGGCCCGTCCCGCTGGTCGCCGACGCCATGGACATCATCGCCGGCCGCGCCAAGGGGCATCTCGACCTCAAGGAGCGCGGCTGCGAGCACGAGACCGTCGCCCTCGCGATGGAGGCGTTCGGACGGGACGGGTTCGTCGTCACCACCCGCGAGGTCAGCTCGCTGTTCGAGATCAAGAAGAGCTTCCCGGGCGTGCGGACGGCCCTGTCGGTGGGCCGCAACCTGTGGGAGCGCGGCGCCGCGCACGACTTCGCGCCGCTGCGCCTCGTCCACCGGGCGGGCGCCGACATGGTCGCGCTCAACCACCGGCTGGCGCGGGTCGGCGTGCTGCGGCAGTGCGGCCGCGCCGGGATCCCCGCCATGATCTGGACGGTCAACGCCGAGACCGTGATGCGGCGCTTCCTCGGCGACCCGCGCGTCGCCGTCCTCGTGACCGATCACCCCGGCACCGCGCTGAAGCTGCGCGACGACCGGGGCGGCTCGGACCGCCGGAACGGGCGCACCCGCACGTAGTGCCGGGCCGCATGCGGTGCCGGGCCCCGGCATAGCACAACCGCGAGACCGAGCGGTGGTCTCGCGGTCGTCGCCAGGTGATCAGGCCGTCTCGGCGGCCTCGGCCGGGGCGGCGCCGGCCGCCGGACCGGCCCGGCCACAGCGCGACGATCAGCTGGATGAGCAGCAGGTTGAGGCCGACGACGACGGCGATCCGCTGGGCCCGGTCGGGCGTGTAGGTCAGCTCGACGACGCCGCTGGTGCCCTCGGGGACGAGCCAGCCCTGCTTCCACCCGTCCAGCCGGACGGCCCGCAGTTCGGTGCCGCCGGCGGTCGCGCGCCAGCCGGTGTTGAAGTTCTCGTTCACGGTGAGGAACGACGCGGTGGCGGCGTCCACCTCCAGCTTGCGGGAGCTGGAGCCCCAGCTGATGACCTTGACCTGCTGCGGCGGACGGGCGGCGGCGTCCGGCCCCGGCTTGGTCCCGACCGTGACGGTGTCGATGCGGTAGGTGTCGAACGCCACCGACGTCAGGTGGTTCTGGCCCTTCGTGAGCACGGCCTGCTTGCACGCGCTGAACTGGAGCGGCCGCCCGGCGAGCAGATCGCCCAGCGTCCCCGTCGCCTTCGTCTGCACCGTCTGCTTCCGCCCCGCACCGCCCTGCTCGGCAGCGCGCTGACCACCCCCGGCCCGGCCATTCCCACCCTGGCCACCGCCCTCACCGTTGCCGCCCTCACCGTTGCGGCCCTGGCCGCCGCCGGACTGGCCGCCGCCGGACTGGCCGTTGCCGGTCTGGCCGTTGGCGGTCTGGCCGTTGGCGGTCTGGCCGTTGGCGGGCTGGGTTGCGGATGCGCTGACTTCGAGCTTTGGGCCGTAGCCGCAGGGGAGTTCCAAGGGGTAGGTGCGCACGTCGGGGAAGGGCTTGACGCCGGGGACGGTCAGTTCGGTGAGTTGCACCGGCTGGGTGCGGCCGTCGCGAAAGAAGGTGATAGTCAGCCGGTCGGTGGTCATCGGCGCGAACGACAGCTTGCCTTCGGCGTCCGACAGGCCCTCGCGGGTCTGGCCGTTCACGCCCTCGACCCGCAGCCGGACTGGGCCCGCCGCGCCGGGCGGGCGCGTGACCGTCACCGTGGAGATCCGCTTAGCGCCCTTCCACTGGACGGTGTAGGTGGGTTCCTCGTCCTTCTCCCCCGAGATCCAGGACGTCGCCGGGTCGCCGTCGAAGCCGGAGCGCGGCTGGTCGGCCGGGTGGCCGGACAGTGTGGAGCTGGCGGCGACGACCGGCTGGCCGTGCACGGCCGTGTACCGGTCGATGAGCTTCTGGTCGGTGAGGACGGCCGTCCCCGTGACGGGCGCCTTGCCGGTCACCGCCGAGGTGAACGTCCGGTCGAAGCCCGTGCCCTCCTCGTCGCCGGAGCCGAGGGACGGCGCGCACACCCACCGCCGGCTCCCCTTCATGCATTCGCCCATCGCGCCCGGCGCCCGGCTCATCACGTACGTGGCCGGCCCGTCGATCCCGCTGGGCGCGGGCATCGTGTACGTGCGGGTCGGGGTCACGCCGCCGATCGCCACCTCCGCGATCGCCGCGCGCGCGAACGCGGGGACGATCGGCGTCGAGGCCAGGCGGGTGATGCGCAGCCGCAGCCAGCGGGTCGGCCCCTCGGGTGCTTCGAGCGGCTGCGGGTTCGCGCTCTGCTGGACGTCCTGCTCCAGGCTTCCGTTCTCGGTCTCGACGGAGATACGCGTGACCGGGGGGCCCAGCGCGGTGTTCTGCACGAACGTGGCGGTCAGGTTCCGGACGTCGCGGGCCCGGTCGAAGTCGACGCGGAGCCATCGCCCGGACGGTCCGTCCCAGCCGCCCGTCTCCCAGGCGGTCAGCCGGTTGCCGTCGAACGCGGCGTACGGGATCGCCTCGGGTCTGCGCGACTGCGGGATCGCGTCGTCACCGGCCGCGGACGTGGACGCCGTGACGTCCCGGACACCGCCGCCATACGTCACGTGCGTCGTGTACTGCTTCCAGCCCTTGTCGAGGACGTCGGTGGCCTCCCCCTTGTGGGCGGCGGTCATCGTCGGGGACGTCTGGTGCAGTTCGCCGAAGTTGCGGCGCAGCAATCGGGGCGAGTCGGTCACGACCGGGGTGCCGCCGAGGTCGGGGGCGTCGTCGTCCAGCAGGACGGGGTCGTCCGGCAGCGCCTTGTCGTCGGCCATGGCCAGCATGGACTCCGGCCCCCCGTAGACGCGGACGGGGTCGGTCGCGTCGGTCAGGTTGGCGACGTCGGCGGCGCCCTCGACCTCGTACACCTCCAGCGGCGGATACTGCTGGTCGAAGTCCGTCACCGCGTCGTCGTTGCCGCCGCCGACGGGCGCGCCGAACGAGGCGACCTTCCGCATTCCGGGCGAGTCGCCCAGGGCCTGGTGGAGGCGTGCGGGCCACGCGCCGCGCAGCGTCTCCCGCCGCAGGTCATTACGGACCAGGACATACCGGACGCCCATCCGCCCGAGGAACTCGCTCAGCCCCGGCGAGCCCTGCCCGGAGCGAACCTGCAGGTCGATCGCGTCCAGCGCGCGCGTGTAGCCGGGCGACCCGGCCGGGACCAGTTGCCGGACGCCCCACCGCGCCGTCAGCAGCGGCTGGACGATGTCGTCCATCGGACGGCCCCACAGGTACTCGCCGAACGGCGCCCCGGGGACGGCGATCACGCCCTGCTGCCCGGCCCGCGCGTTGATCCAGGACGCCGCGTCCCGCCAGTACTTCGGCACCTCCTTGAAGTCGCCCGGCCCGGACAGGCCGTTCGAGGCGGCGGTGAGCCCGATGCCGCCGAGCGCGACGGCGGCGGCGACCGGCAGGCTGAGCAGCGACCGGAACGTCAGGCCGAATGCCGGGCCGGTCCCGTCGCTCAGGCCGCGCACCCGGGCGTTGCGGGCCCGCCTTTCCCGGAGGTGCCGGCCGGCCGCGGCGAGCAGGTGGGCGAGGCCGAACGCGAGCGGCAGCCGGACGACCGCGTCGAACTTGTGCAGGTTGCGCAGCGGCGCGAGCGGGCCGTCCAGCAGGTCGCGGAGCTGGGCGGCGAACGGGCCCGGGAGGTCGCTGATGTGGCCCATCGACACGATCGCGACGCCGGCCAGCAGCGTGAGCAGCAGGAACGTCCGCTCGGGCAGCAGCCGGGCCAGCAGCCCGGCGAGGCCGAGCGCCGCGACGACGCCCGTGCAGATGATCGGGACCGGGCTGAGCGAGAGGCCGTGCCCGACCGGCCACCAGACCTGGCCGTCCACGATCAGGTAGTTGACCCAGCGCTCCGCGCCGCGCAGCACGTTGATCAGGCCGGTCGGCCCGGTCGTCGTCTCCGCCTTCTCGGTGTAGGTCAGCCAGGAGAACCCGTAGGTGCCGGTGAGCAGCAGCGGGGCCAGCCACCAGGCGGTCGCGGCGCCCGTGGCCGCCGACCACCAGGCGAGCATCCGGACGCGGAACGACCCGCGCGGCCGCGTCACGATGTACATGAACGGGACGATCAGGACGGCGACGGTCGCGGTCGCGTTGATCCCGCCGCAGCAGGCGATCGCCAGCCCGGACCGCGCCGCCGCCCTGAGCCGCCCGCCCTCGCCGGACGCCGCCGCGACCAGCGGCAACATGATCCACGGCAGCATCGCGACCGGCAGGTACTCCGAGGAGATCTGGCCGAGTGTGGCCAGCCCGTTCGGGGCGAGCGCGTACGCCATCGCGGCGAACAACCTGGTCCACTGACCGTCCGGCCCCGTCCCGCCGATGCCGAGCCGCCCGGCCAGCCGCCACGTGCGGGCGAAGGCCAGGCACATCAGCAGCGACAGCCAGAACCGCTGGGTGATCCACGCCGGTATCCCGAGCACGTCGCCGAGCGCGAAGAACGGGCCCATCGGGAACAGGTAGCCGACGGCCTGGTTCTGCAGCTGGCCGAACTGCTCGGGATCCCACAGGTGGAGGGCGCGGCCGAGGAACCCGAGCGGGTTCACCGCCATGTCGATCTTGGTGTCGGCGAGGATCGCGCCGGGCCGGGTACCGAACGCGATCGCGGTCAGCGCGAGGCAGCACGCCAGCACGCGCAGCCGCTCCCGCAGCCTCGCGGCGACGTCCGGGCCGGACGGCCCGTCCGGCCCGCCGGGGGCGGGCTGACGGGACGCGCCGGCGCGGGGCGGATTCGCCTCTCCCACGGCCATGCTCGCCCTCCGCCCCTCTCCGTGTTCTCCCGGGACGTCAGCCAGGGTGTCCGCCACCGTACCCGCGGCCGCTCGCACCCGGGACGGCCGTCCCGATCAGGTCGCGCATCCGGTCGGCGGTGCGCGCCCAGTCGAAGCCTGCCGCCCACCTCTGACATTCCGTGGCCGCCTGCTCGCGCAACGTGGGATCGGCCTGCTCCTTGAGGGCGCGCTCGACGACATCGCCCAGGTCATCGCCCTCGTGGACGAGCCATCCGGTGATCCCGTCGCGGACGGCGTCACGCAGGCCGTCCACGTCGTACGCGACGGTCGGGACGCCCAGCGCCGCGGCCTCGATCACGCTGAGCCCCCAGCCTTCGCCCTGGGACGTGCTGAGATGCAGGTCGGCGCGGGCGATCAGGGCCGCCTTGACGTTCTCGGGGACGTATCCGTGCGCGATGACGACGCCGTCCAAGCCGCGCGCCCTGATTTTGGCTTTCAGTGTGGGCGCTTCAGGGCCGTCCCCCACGATGTGGAGCTTCAGCCCAGGGCGGGTCTCGGCGAGGCTCTGCGCGAGGTCGAGAAGAAGGTGAAGGCGCTTGTGCGGGACGAGACGCGTCACGCACACCAGATCCGGGTCTCCGGCCGCCTCAGAGACCACGCCATCGGGTGCGGCGACCGACGACCCGTTGTGGACGATATGGGCGGGCCCTGTCCACCCCAGCCGCTCCCGGACGGCGCGCAGCGTGGACGGCGAGACGACCACGAACGCATGCCGCCGGTACGTCCAACGGCTCACCGGCCCTTCCAGCACTTGCCCGAGCCAGGCCAGCCATTTGGGGAAGTACAAGCCGAACTGGGCGTCGTGCACATGGTGGATGACGCAGAACACCGGTACACGGCGCGGCAGCACCCACGGCGTGAAGAACGGGATGCCGTTCTGGCAGTCGATGACCGCGTCGAAGCGCCGACGACGAACCAGCATCCAGAGCAACACGAGTGGGTAGACGCTGAACCGGCCACCGAGACGCACGAATTCGACGCCGTCGACCTGTTCCTTGCGCTTCTGCCCTGGCGCCCTGCACGTCACGTAGTGGACGCGGTCCCCTTGACCGGCGAACCTTCGCGCCAGTTCCCAGGCGTAGCGTTCGGCACCGCCGGCGGCGGGATGCCAGGGATCCCGCCAGTTGACGACCGCCAGCCGCAGACCCGCGCTCATCCCGACTTGGCGCTCGGCGCCTGCTCCGGAACGGCGACAGGCACAGGACGCGGCTCAGGGAGCTTCGGCTCGGCCAGTATCGTCCGGACCGGCACGACAGGGATGTTCGGCGTCGCCGGAACACCGGGCATGCGGAAACCGGCGCGCGCGCGGATGCGCGCAAGGTCCAGCAGGCATTGCAGCGAATGACGCCGCACCGAGAACGTCGAGCCGGGACGGTCGCGCCAGACCACCGGAATGGCCGTCACGGACGCCCCTCGCCGCACACAGTGGGCCAGCAACTCGACGTCGAACGAGAAACCAGCCGTACGCACCTGTTCCGCAGCAGCCCGCCCAAGCGGCCCGTCGAAGAACTTGAACCCGCACTGAGTGTCCTGGATGCCGCCCACCAGATCGCGGACGATCCGGTTGAACGTGATGGCGCCGAGCCGCCTGACCGGCAGCGCGTATCCTTGGACGACCGACCGACCGTGGCGCCTTGACCCGACCACGACCGGGCGGCCCTCGCGCAGCAGGACGATGGCTTCGTCCAGCGCGGCGAGGTCTGTTGCCATATCGGCGTCCATGAACCCCACGTACGGGGCGCGCGTCTCCAGCAGCCCGGCCCGGACCGCCGCTCCCTTGCCCCTGCGTTCGCAGCGCACCAGCCGCACCGGCACCGGACCGTCCCACGACCGGACGATACCGGCCGTGTCGTCGGTGCTGGCGTTGTCGACGACGATGACCTCCGCCCGCAGCGGGAGGCCGGCGAGCTTGTCGCACAGCAGGGCCAGCCCCGCCGGAAGCCGGTCGGCCTCGTTGTAGGCGGGAACGACGATCTCCAGGAGGGCGGTAGCGTCACGCCAGGTCCCCATCAGGGCCTACAGGTCACCGGGAGCCGTAGTTGTACAGCGGCTTGATGACCGGGTCCTTCTGGGAGGCGTTCACGAGCTGGACCGTGCCGAACGACGCTCCGGCGGCGAGCAGAACGCCGACCACTGCGGCGATGGCGATGCGCATCAGGGGGTCCTTCGTCGGTGGTGGGGGCTGCGGGGCTTGATACTGCCGAGTAACGGAAAGCTCAGAGTAGTACCTGTGCCCAGGATTGACCAGAAAACGACCAGAGTCATGATGCCCCAGGCGGCCACGACCGGCGCTGCCGGCACTCGCGTCCCGGCCACCTCGGCAGCCCCGTCGATCCGGTAAACAACCAGGTCAACGCCACGCAGCACCACGGTGGCCGCGCCAGTCGGACCCACCGAGCCGGTCTCCGCGTCGACCACGACGTACCGTATGCCCGCATCGCGCAGCGTCGCGGCGGGCGGCGACCCGGTCTTCGCGACCGGCGCAAGCTGGACGGCCCTCGGATCCTCAGGCGGGACGGTCGTGTCGCCCACGGTGACGGCGTCGTCCACGATGACGCGCCGGTGCAGGTAGCGGGGCAGCGGGTCGAGCACGCGACGGCCGTCGTTCCAGGCATAACTCCGGTATGACGCCCACGGCAGGACCAGCACATCACCCTGCGCAGGGTCGCGGTCGATGATCTGCCGGGCACGCGCCCAGTCGTCCGGATAGTGGACGGCCCGCAGCTCGCCGGCCGCGCCCCACGCCAGCGTCGGCAGCAGGAACACCGGCACGGCCATCGCCGCCGCGGCCACTCCCGGCCATTTCGCCTCGGCCGCCCTGTCGGCGGCCACCCCGAGCCCGACCGCGACCACGACGGCGAGCGGCGCCACGTACTGCTGCCCGTCCCGCAGCACGGCGAACCCGGGCCAGAGCCCGATGAGCCCTTCGAGGACGGGCGCCGCGACCGCCCCCAGCGCCGCGATCACAAACCCGACAATCGCCGCAATCATCGCGCCGCGCCACCAAACGGGCTCCCGACCCCACGTCCAGTAGGCGACAAGCGCGATCACGACCACGAGCAGCCAGATCGTCGCCGTCACCGGCGCCCCGTACCCGCTCGGCACCGTCTCGCCGTTCCACACACCGCCGAGCAGGAGCAGGCTCCCAAGCGACCCGAACGGCGTATCCGCCCGCGCCGCGAAGAGATCGACGGCCACCCCGTCCTCCGGCAACCCGCCCGCCCGCAAAACCCCAGGAACCAGCCACGGCAGGCTCAACACC
>NZ_JABXFD010000601.1 GCF_013372625.1 Actinomadura sp. BRA 177 | reverse complement strand
GTTCAGTGGATTTTGTCGTGTTTTTTGTGCAAGCAGGATGCGTCTGACGAGTGTGGAGGCCGTCTCGTGGGCTCGGAGATGTGTATAAGTGACCGCTCCCGCTCCCCCTGATCCCTCCCTGCCGCGTCCAGCCGCCGCGGCGGCTGGACGCGGCAGGGAGGGATCAGGGGGAGCGGGAGCCCGCGGCTCCGCCGGACGTTCCCGCGCTCTGGGGCAGGCCCGGCGGGACGGCGCCGGACCCGGAGGCCCCCGCGCAGGTGCGGCGCGGGCAGTCGATCGCCGGGTACAAGCGGCCCGAACTGGTCGAGATCGTCGGACGCATCGCCGACCGCGAGCCGGACCTCACCGACGATCAGATTGTCGAGCTGGTCACGCGCCTCCTCGCATGCCCCGAGGACGAGGCCCTCCTCGTCGGCGCGCGTCTCCGCTACGCCGTCGAGTTGTACCGCCGGCGGCCCCTGTAGCGCTCAGCACAGGGACCTGCGGCGGGCCTTTTTGGACGGTCCAAACGTGATCAGGGCGGACGGGAGCTCACGCTGGTTCATGTGGACGACAAGCGGCTTCACTGAATTCGCGCACCAATGTCAGTGGATGTCTGTACAAATGTCATGTGACGGAGTGGGACGAGGAGGCGCTGGCGCGGTTGCGAGCCGCCGCTCACACGGGTAATGGCGATGCGGAGGTGCTTCGCGGGCGTCCGCTCGAGCCGGTGCTCCAATACGCCGGTGACGTGCTCCTGGCCGCACTCGACCAAGGTCGGGCCGATGTGGCGCTCGCCCGAGAATGTGGGGACGCGTTGCGCGAACGTGATCTTCCGGGCGACGCTGAACTGGCCGCTGAACTCGCCGCCGCGCTCGGAACGCGTCCCGCCGAACCGCTCGTCCCGCTGCCCGTCGATCTGGGAGCCGTGGCCGCGGCCATGGACGACGGCGACCACGTCCTCGATCTCGCGCGCGGTGACGTCCTTCCCTCCGATGACGTGCCGGAAGACGGGAACGGGTGGTTGCCGGTCCCGCCGGGTGTGCTGCCGCAGGGGGAGGACGCACGGCGGGGTGTGGCGCGTCGGTGGCTTGCCGAGGAGGGGTACCGGGCCGTTCCGCGGCGTCTTTAGGAGCCGGGGCGTACCAGGGGGAATGGGATCGTTTCGCGGATGCTGCGGCCGGTGAGGGTGATCAGGAGGCGGTCGATGCCCATGCCCATGCCGCCCGCGGGGGGCATCGCGTATTCCAGGGCGC
>NZ_JABXFD010000157.1 GCF_013372625.1 Actinomadura sp. BRA 177 | reverse complement strand
CGGGGAGCTTCGGATGTGTGTAAGAGCCAGCGCCCCAACTCGCCACCCCCCCGGCTAACACAGCCCCGCCAGTTGACGCGGTCCTGCGTGGTGATGCGGTCGTGCGTGGTGGTGGTGGCTTGCGTGGGGACGCGCCTGCGCGTGGTGGCGGGTTGAGGGATGGTGCTGCCGCGCTTGGTCGGGTCGTTCGGCGTGAGGCGGGGGAGAGCGGGGTTGAGTGGCGGATTGGGGTTGCGGCTGTTGCGCCGGTTGTTGTTTATACCGTTACGCGGCAGTCGCAGGTGTTTGTGGAGCGGTTTATTGGGTCGGAGCTGGCGGCCGGGTCTATTTCGCATTTGAATTATGCGCAGAAGGTTGCGCAGGTGCCGATGGTTTTGTCGTTGCTGATCGTCACCGTGACGTTCCCGAGGCTTGCGCGGGCGTCGGCGGATGGGGATACCTGGCAGGTTGCGCGGCGTATTCGGCAGGACCTTGTTATCGCTAGCACGATGGTGTTGGGTGCCGCTGCGTTTCTTGTTGCGTTCGCGCCGGTCATCATCAAGGTGCTGTTCGAGCATGGCGAGTTCACGGCTGACGACACTGCTAGTACCGCGAGCATTATGCGCGTCTACGCGCTTGGGTTGTGGGGGCAGTCGGCCGTTGGGCTTGCCGCGCGTGCGTTTTTTGCGCAGCGGCGGCCTACGTGGCGTCCCGCCCGGGTGCTTGCGCTGGGGCTGGTGGTCACGGCGGTGATCGGGGGCGTGTTCGCCGCGTCCGCCGGGACGCTCGCGCTCGCCGCCGCCAACGCCATCGGGATCACGCTCGCCGCCGTCCTGCTGCTGGCCGGGCTGCGGCGCGGCATCGCGCCGGTCTCGCCGCGCCGGATCGCCGCCGACGTGTCGCGGCTGATGCTCGCCGCCGGCGGCGCGTGCGCGGCGGGGATGCTCACCGCGCACGCCGTCGCCGGGACGCCGGTGCTCGTCCAGCTCGCCGTGGGCGGGCTCGTGACCACCGGCGCGTTCGCGGTCCTGACCGTCCTGGCGGGACCCGACCTCATAGCTCCATGGATCGCTTTGCGGTCGCGCCGCAGCGTGCGCGGCCGGACCGAATCGGGGGAGACCAGTGAGCCAGCCGACCGAGCCGGCCGAAACGACGCAACCGGCAAGAGCGACCGAACCGAACCGGCCGGCGGAGGAGATCCGGCCGGTTCCGCTGGTGCTGATGTACCACTCGGTCGACCACTTCGATGAGGACCCGCACCTGGTGACGGTGTCGCCGGCGCGGTTCGAGCGGCAGCTCGCCTGGCTGCGGGCGCGCGGGCTGCGCGGTGTCGCCATGGGCGAGCTGCTGGACGCGCACGCCGCCGGACGGGCGCGCGGCCTCGTCGGGCTGACGTTCGACGACGGCTACGCCGACTTCGCGACCCGGGCCGTCCCCGCGCTGCTGCGGTACGGGTTCGGCGCGACCGTGTACGTGGTGTCCGGACGGATCGGCACCTACAACGCGTGGGACGACGACTGCCCCCGCAAGCCGCTCATGACGGCCGAGCAGATCCGGACGGTGGCGGGCGCCGGTATGGAGGTCGCTTCGCACGGCCGCCACCACGTCTCGCTTCCCGGGACGGACGACACCGAGCTGCGTGAGGAGCTGGAGGAGAGCCGGGCCGCCCTGGAGGACATCGTCCAGGCGCCGGTGGCCGGTTTCGCCTACCCCTACGGGCACGCCACCGAACGCGAGGTCGAGGCGGTGCGCGCCGCCGGATATGACCACGCGTGCGACATCCGTCCCGAGGAGCCGTCCCGGCACGCGCTGCCACGCACCTACGTCGGCGACCGGGACGGGCCGCTGCGGCTGCGGGTCAAGCTCGTCCGGCACGAACTGCGCCGCCGGAGCCACGTGTGACCCGCGTCCTGCACGTCATCACCGGGCTGGAGCACGGCGGCGCCGAACGCCAGCTCGCGCTGCTGCTGCGCCACCTGCCGGTCGCCTCCGAGGTCGTGACGCTCACCCGGACCGGGACGCTCGGCGCCGAGATCCGCCGCACCGGCGTGCCCGTCCACGAGATCGGGATGCGCGGCAACCGCGACCTCGCGGCGCTGCCCCGGCTCGCGCGGCTGATCCGGCGCGGGCGGTACGACGTCGTCCATACGCATCTGTACCGGGCGTGCGTCTACGGCCGTATCGCGGCGCGGCTCGCCGGGACGACGCGGGTCATCGCGACCGAGCACTCGCTCGGCGACGGGCACATCGAGGGACGGGCGACGACGCGCGGCGTCCGGGCGCTGTACCGGGCGACGGAGCGGCTCGGGTCCGCGACCAGCGCGGTGTCGCCGACCGTCGCCGCCCGGCTGCGCGGCTGGGGCGTGAAACCCGGCCGGATCATCGTGATCCCGAACGGCATCGACGCCGCCGCGTTCGCGTTCGACGCCGCCCGCCGCGCCGCGACGCGTCGACGCCTCGGCATCGGCCCGGACGAACCGGTCGTCGGCGCGGTCGGGCGGCTCGTCCCGACCAAGCGGTTCGACCTGCTGATCGAGGCGGCCGCGCGGCTGGACGGCGTCCGGCTGCTGCTCGTCGGCGCCGGGCCGATGCGGGACGCGCTGGCCCGGCTGGCGCACGACCGCGGCGTCCGGGTCGTCTTCACCGGCGGGACGTCGGACGTCGCGGGCGCGCTCGCCGCGATGGACGTGCTCGCCGCGCCGTCCGTCCAGGAGACGTTCGGGCTCGGCGTCCTGGAGGCCCTCGCCGCCGGGCTGCCCGTCCGCTACACCGCATGCCCCGCCCTCGACGACCGCCCCCCCCGCGGGCCCGCGCCCAGCCCGCCGCCTCCCCACCGACGCCACGGTCTGGAGCGCGGAACTCGCGGACGTGCTGCGCGCGCCCCGCGACCGGACGCGCGTGCCGCCCGTCGTCGCCCGCTACGCCATCGCCGAGCAGGCCGCCGAGCTCGCCCGGCTCTACCTGCCCGAACCGTCCGACCGCGGGATCGCTCCGATACGAGAAAGGGCTCAAGATGCCGCAACGTGAAGCCAGGACGAGGCCCGGCCGGCGTCGCGTCCTCGATACCGCCGTCCGGCGGGCGCGCGGGCCGGCCACCGCGCTCCTGCGGCGGTTCGGCCTGGCCATCGCCTTCGTGCTCGCCGGCCTCCTCGGCGGGCTCGGCTACGGCCTGTTCGCGCCCACCACCTACACGGCGACCGCGTTCGTCCTCGTCGTGGACGACGGCGGCGACTCCGGCCCGGCGGCGGTCAGCTTCGCGCAGGCGTTCGGGCGGCTCGCGCCGCTGCCGGAGACGCTCGAACACTCCTCGATCCCGCTGCCGAGGCACGCGGCCGGCGACACCCGCGAGCACATCCAGGCGTCCACGTCGCCGGACACGCCGCTGATCCGGCTGGCCGGCAGCGCCCGGACCGCCCGCGACGCCGCCGCGTTCGCCAACGCCGCCGCCGACGCGCTCGTCAAGTACGGGACGCAGCACCGCGCCGACACCGGCGTCCGTGTCGCGCTGATGACGCTCGCCGAGCCGCCGGCCGCCCCGTCCTCGCCGAACCTGGTGCTGGACGTCGCCGCCGGGACCGCGTCCGGCGTGCTGCTCGCCGGGCTCAGCGCCGCGATCATGAGCGGGCGGCGTGGTGCCCGGCGCGAATGGGCGCGGCACGCCGCGATCCCCGCCCCGGCCACCGCCGACCGGATCGAGGTGCGGTCATGACGGCGGTCGCGCCCGTCCGGCTCGCGACCCCGGCCGTCGAGTGGTCGGTCGAGGTGCACCGGGACGAGCAGGCGCTCGTCGCCCTCGCGGACGAGCTGCGCGACCTGTACGACCGCAGCCCGACGGCGACGCCGTTCCAGACTTACGAGTGGATCAAGTCGTGGTGGGGCTGGTACGGGCCGCGCGGGCGGCTGCGGCTCGCGCTCGTCCGGTGCCGGGGCCGGCTCGTCGCGGCGGCGCCGCTGATGGCGGGCGTCCGGTACGGGTTCCCGGTGCTGGTGCCGCTGGCGGGGGAGCAGAGCGACTTCACCGACTTCCTCCTCGACCCCGTGTACGCGGACGGCGCCGTCCGGCACCTCACCCGGGCGCTGCTGGACGAGCGCGGCTGGTGCGCGCTCGACCTGCGCGAGGTGCGTCCCGGGTCGGTGGCGCACCTGGTCGCCGAGCAGTGGCCGCGCCGGACGTGGCGGACGCCGTCGTCGGTGTGCCTGGAACTCCCGGCCGGCGACATCGACGACGTCCTCGGCCGGCTGCCGGGCCGCACCGCCGGGAAGATGCGGGCGAAACTCCGCAAGATCGATGTTCGCGGCATCACGGTGCGGAGCGTCCGGGCGGAGCAGGCGGCGGAGGCCGTCCACGCGCTGCTGGACCTGCACGCCCTCCAGTGGCGGGGCCGCCCGATCAACCCCGAGCACACGCGCGAGCGGTTCCGGCGGCACCTGGCCGAGGCCGCGAGCGGGATGGTGCGGGACGGGCGCGCCGCCGTCCTGCAGTACACGTGGGACGACCGGCTCGTCGCCGGCGACCTCGTCCTCATCGGCCACCGGTACGTCGGCGCCTACCTGTACGGGGCGATCCCGGACCTGCGCGACGCCGTGGACGTCTCGCTGATGATGCTGCGCCAGGACCTCGCCATCGCGCGGGACCGGCACCGGCAGGGCGTCAGCCTGCTGCGCGGCGACGAGCCGTACAAGCTGAAGTGGCGGCCGACGCCCGTCCGGAACGAGCGGATCATCCTCGGACGGTCCGCCTCGGCCGCCGCGTTCGCCGCCGTCGCCCGCACTCGCGGGCGGCTGTCGGCCCGGCGGCACCGCGGGCAGGAAGGCCATGACTGAGCCGCTGCGGGTGCTGCACGTCAGCCAGCCGAACGGCGGCGGCGTCGCCGTCTACGTCGGGCAGGCGGCCATGGACCAGCGTCGGCGCGGCTGGGACGTGGCGGTGGCGTGCCCGCCCGGTGGCGATCTGCCCGAACGGTGCATGGCCGCCGGCGTGCCGTGGCTGAACTGGGACGCTGCCCGCACTCCTGGGGTGCGGACGCTGCCGGAGTCGCTCCGGCTTCGGCGGCTGGTCAGGAGCTTTGCGCCTGATGTCGTCCACCTGCACTCGTCGAAGGCGGGTTTGGCGGGACGGTTGCTGCGGCGTTTGCGTGGGACGCCCACGATGTTCCAGCCGCACGGCTGGTCGTGGCTCGCCGCCACCGGGAGCCAGGCCGCCTTCAGCCGCTGCTGGGAGCGGCTGGCCGCGCACTGGAGCGACGCGGTGATCTGCGTCGGCGCCGGCGAGCAGAGCCAGGGCGTGGACGCGGGGGTGCGCGGCGCCTACCGGCTCGTCCGCAACGGGGTCGACCTGCGCCGGTTCCCGCCGGCCGACGGCGCGGACCGGCTCGTCGCGCGCACCCGGCTCGGGCTGGCCGCCTCGGTGCCGCTGGCCGTGTGCGTCGGCCGGGTGACCAGGCAGAAGGCGCAGGACGTCCTGGTCTCGGCCTGGCCGGAGGTCATCGAGCGATGCCCGGCGGCGGTGCTCGCGATCATCGGGGACGGCGACGAGCTGGAGTCCCTGCGGCGCGAACGGGTGGCCGGTGTCCGGTTCGTCCCGGCGGTGGAGAGTCCGCGCGACTGGCTCACGGCGTCCAATCTCGTCGTCCTGCCGTCCCGGTGGGAGGGGCTGCCGCTGACCGCGCTGGAGGCCCTCGCCATCGGACGCCCCATCGTCGGGACGGACATTCCCGGCATCGCGGAGATCGTCCGGCCGGGGCTCGGCGCGCTGGTGCCCGCCGAGGATCCCGGCGCGCTCGCCGCGGAGATCGCCGAGCGCCTGCGCTGCCCCGGAATCGCCGAGGAGGAGGGACGCGCGGGGGCCGCCGCCTCCGCCGCCTACGACCTGTCCGGGACGCTGGAACTGCTCGCCGCCGTGACCCGCGACGTGGCCGGACGCGGCAGCGCCCCCGAATCCCTGGACAATTCGCGGGCCGTGGCGGGCGGGCTCGTCCACGCGGGCCTCGCCGGGGCCGGGGACGGCGCCGGTGTGGTCGGCTTGTACGGCGCGTTCGGCGACGGCGGCGGGGCCGTCACGCCCCCGAACAGCTCCCGGTAGGCGGCGGACGACCGCGGGTTCGCGCCGCACGACCAGACGCCGTGCGGGCAGTAGTCCGTGATCGACTGGTACACGACATCGTGCGACATGATCCAGTCGTGCATTCCCCGAATAAAATCGGGGTTGTCGGAATTGCGGAACAGGCCCCATTCCGGGAACGAGATCGGCTTACCGTGTGCGGCGGCGAATTCGGCCTGCGCGCGCAGCCCGTACGGCTCGTCCACGTAATCCTCGAACGTCTTGCCGGCGGGCTGGTCATAGGTGTCGGACCCGATGATGTCGACGACGTCGTCCCCCGGATAGCACTCCGTCCACGGGACCGCGTCCCGGCCACGCGTCGGCGCGAAATCGAAACGGAAACGCGCGCCCGGCACCGACCGCATGGTCGCGACGATACGCCGCCAGTACGCCTTCCACGCGCCCGGATTCGGTGCGCACCGGCCGCTGTAGGTGTCCCCGTTCATCTCCCAGCCGAGGACGATGACGGCGTCGCCGACCCCCAGCGAGACCAGGCGCCGGGACAGGATCCGGTAGTGGTCGTCGAACGCGCCCGACGCGCCGCCGCGCAGCACCGAGCCGAGCACCGGCCGCGGAACCCACGTCTCGTTGGGTGCCATCATCGGCACATTTATCACCAGCAACCGCCGCGGATCGGCGGCCTTCCAGCGGGCCCACGGCACGAGCAGCCCGCGCGGCCCCTCGATCTCGCGCCAGTCGTCGCCCGGCAGGTAGGTGCGCCCGACCGCCACCGTCGAGCCGAGCCAGCGCTGGAACCGGCCGACCCGCGCCACGCCTTCGGCGCCCGAACCCAGAAATGCCCCCAAGGGCACATATGACGGTGATCTCTGAATGGCCTGCGGCTGCAGCCAGGTCACCATCGTGGACGCCGTGAGCATCGCCACCAGCCCGAATGCGGCCAGAAGCGGCGGGAGCGGACAGAACGGAAGTGGCCTTTCCCGCCGCCGCCCGAATGGCCGCCCGGCTGAATGGATATCGGCAGCTCGCATGCGTATCGTATGCCCTGGGACGTCCACCATGAAAAAGCCGTCCGGACGGAACAGGCCCAGAATTTACGTTAGGAAGGTTGTCGTGCGCCACAATCCTTGGGAATACGCCTGAACACATGTTCTTCGACACCCGCACCCCGCCGCGGACGCGCCTCGACCCCGGCCTTCCCGTCCTGCTGCTGCGCACCGACCGCAACTTCTTCCACCACGGGACGCTCGCCGCGATCCGCAGCCTCGGCCGCGCCGGCGTGCCCGTCCACGCCATCATGGAGGGCCGCGCGAACCCCGCGTCCCGCTCCCGCTACCTGTACCGCGGGCACCCCTGGGCGCCGCCCACCGTGTACCCGGCCGAACTGCTGAGCCACCTGCGCGCGATCGGCGAGCGCATCGGCCGCGAGACGCTGCTCGTCCCGATGGACGACGCCGGCGCGATCTTCGTCGCCGAGCACGCGGACGCGCTGCGGCCCCGCTTCGCCTTCCCGCACCAGGACCCGGACGTCCCCCGCAGCGTCGCCGACAAGGCCCGGCTGCGGGACGCGTGCGCGAAGCACGGCATCACCTGCCCGCCCAGCCGGACCCCCGCGTCCGCCGCCGACGTCGACGAGGCCGCCGCCGAACTCGGCCTGCCGATGATCGCCAAATGGGCGCGGCCCTGGCGGCTCGGCACCGGCATGCGCAGCACCACGGTCGTCCGCACGCGCGGCGAACTGCACCGGCTGTTCGCCGCCACCCGACACCGCGACCCGGACGGCGACGCCGGCCCGCTCATCCTGCAGCGCCGCATCCCGCGCGGCGGCGGCGACTGGTTCTTCCAGGGCTACTTCGACGCGAACCTCGACTGCCGGTTCGGCGGGACGGGCCGCAAGCACCTCGCGCACCCGCCGCAGGCCGGGCACACGGTCGCCGGGGAGTGGGTCGGCAACGCCGAACTGCACCGGATCGCCGTCCGGATCGTCCGGCTGCTCGGCGTCCGCGGCCTCGTCGACCTCGACTTCCGGCTCGACGCGGACGGCGGCTACCACCTGCTCGACTTCAACCCGCGGATCGGCGCGCAGTTCCGCCTGTTCACCGACCGGAACGGGCTCGACCTCGCCCGCGTCCTGCACCTGCACCAGTCCGGCCGCCGCGTCCCGGACGCGAGCCCGGCGCCCGGCCGCAGCCTGCTGGTGGAGAACCACTACCTCCAGCAGGCCGCCGGGCGGCCGCTGCTGCGCGCGGGCACCCTCCACCCGCTGCGCGAGACCCTCCGGCCGCTCCGCGAGGCCGACGAGTTCGCCTGGTACGCCGGGGACGACCTGCCGCCCTTCCTCGCGATGGGCCGGCGGAGCGTGCTCCGCGCCGTCGAGCGGCTCCGCACCAGGTAACACCACAAACACACGGGGGAATGAGACATGAGCGACTCGGCCAGCGACGTCGTGATCGCCGGCGCCGGGCCCTACGGCCTGTCGACCGCCGCGCACCTGCAGAACCTCGGGCTGGACGTCCGGACCATCGGCGAGCCGATGCGGTTCTGGGAGGCGAACATGCCCGAGGGCATGTTCCTGAAATCCGAGCCGTTCGCGTCCAACCTGGGGTCGCCGCAGCCGGGGATGCGGTTCACCGACCTGCATCCCGGCTGGCGGATCGGGCAGCCTATCCCGCTGGAGACGTTCGTCGAGTACGGCCGCTGGTTCGCCGCCGAGGCCGTCCCGCAGCGCCCCGGCGACCGGGACGCGCAGGTCGTCAACGTCGAACGCGCCCGCCCGGGCGGCTACGCCGTCACGCTCTCCACCGGCGAGACGATCGCGGCACGCGCCGTGGTGGTCGCGGTCGGCGTCGGCCCGTTCGCCCACATCCCGGACGAGCTGGCGGGCATGCCGTCCTGGCTCGTCTCGCACAGCAGCGCCCACCGCGACCTCACCCTTTTCGCGGGCAAGGACGTCGCCGTGATCGGCGCCGGCCAGTCCGCGCTGGAGACGGCGGTGCTGCTGGCGGACGCGGGCGCGCACCCGCACGTCATCGCGCGGCGGCCGGAGCTCGACTGGAACACCGTCCCGCAGGAGCGCCGCCCCCTGCGCGACCAGCTGCTCGGCGGGCCCCGCTCCGGCCTCGGCACCGGCTACCGCACCTGGCTGTGGGCGGAGCGCCCCGGCCTCGTCCGGTACCTGCCGGAGGCGACCCGCCGCCGGATCGTCCGCGAGACGCTCCCGCCCGCCGGCTCCTGGTGGCTGCGCGACCGCCTCGACGAGCGCGTCCGCGTCTCGACCGGCCGCCGCGTGGCGAAGGCCGTCGAGCAGGAGGACGGCCTCGCGCTCACCACCGTCGACCGCGCCGGCCGCCGCCTCGTCACCGGGTTCGAGCACGTCCTCACCGCCACCGGCTACGTCCCGGACGTCGCCCGCCTCGGCCTCCTCGCCCCGGACCTCCGCGGCCGCATCGCCACCCGCCTGGGCGCCCCGGTCCTCAGCCGAGACTTCGAGGCCTCCACACCGGGCCTCTACTTCGCCGGCCTCGCCGCGGCCTCAACCTTCGGCCCCGTCATGCGCTTCGTCCACGGCGCCGACTTCGCCGCAACCCGCATAGCCCACCACATCATCCGCCGAACCCCACGCCAGCAACCCCCCAGGGCCCGCCTGGCAGACGTCCTGGAACCAGACACAACCCGCCAGTAACCCCAACACCACTCGCCTCCGGAACCACCTGGTCCCGGAGGCGAGCGCTTCCCACCCCACCACCACCCAACGGCCCGCACGGGACGGCAAGAAGCACTGGCGGGCCGGTGCTGACCGTCAGGAGCACGGCGTAGTGGCCGATTGGCCACATGAGGCGAGCGCTTCTGAGTGCTCAAGTTTCGCCCGTCACCGAGCCGGTGTTCACACAGCGCTGCCGGTCGTTGTCGCGCTTTCCGGCTTGGGGGATGTCACCACGACGGGGGCCGTTCCGGTGTGGCGTGCGGGATTTGTGTGTCCGCGCTGTGAGCCCGCGCATCCGCGAACTTGCCGTTGGCTGGTGGCGTATGTCTGTGATGTGGTGCGGCGTGTGGCTTGACGGGCGCTCTTGTACCCGCCGCCAGGGTGAGAGCGGCCTGGTAGGAATTCTGCGGGTGCGGGCTGGCCAGTGACGATTAGTGCCGTGTGCGCTATTCCCGGGTTTTGTGACGTTGGTGTTCGTGGTGTTGTCGGGCTGCCACGACGTCGCGGGCGGTGGGTTGAGGATTTTCCTCCGGGAGTGGTGGGGAGTTGTGCCGTTTCCCGGGGTGGGTCAGTACTTCGGCGGGGGACGGTGCGGGCGGGGTGCTCTGGTGGTGGTGAGGGTCCAGTGGCAGCGCCAGTACAGGGTCCAGGCGGAGGAGCTGGCTCGGCGGGTTTGGGGGGTTTGAGCTGGTGGGACGTTGGAGAGCGCGATGCGGGTCAGGTCGGCGCGGGTGAGGAAGCGGTGGGGCTCGCGGCGGGGGGCGCGGTGTCTGCGGAGTGGCTGGAGGCGCGCGATCGCGGACGAGGGGTTAAGCATGGGAGCTCCTCGATGGGCGATCCGGTGACCGCCCGCTCACCGACTGTAGCGTACTTGATACCGGGCGCCATACTTCTCCCAGACTCCGGCGAAAAGGGTCGAGTACGGCAAAGCGGACGTCAGTGGGGCGGAAAGCCGGGCGCGGTAAAAGGCGAATTCATGGTGCGGTAAATGATCCGGGGACACGCCGCCGAAGAATCGATGGGTGCTTGAGTCGGCCTCTTCGGGTGTTACGTTCGTCCGGTCCTCGATTCGGCGGCAAGGAGAACCGGCAGTGCATTCCGTACCGATCCAGCGCGGGGCCATTCGCCCGCAGGGTCGGCCGCGGTATGCCCTCGTTTCCGTGCTCCTGCGTCTCGCCGCCATCGCGGGCTTCGCGTTCGCCGGGTGGATCGCGCTCTCCGCGCTGAACGACTCCGCCTACGCGGCCGAGCGGCCGCCGCAGCATGCGGCGCAGGCCGGCGATCAGGGTTCGGCCACGCTCCGGCACTTCACGGGCTGGCGCACGATGAGTGACGACGTGCGCGAGATCGGCGACCACCCGATGCGGTACGTCCGGTCGCGGCAGCACGACCTGTTCGAGGACAAGGACCGGGCCGTCCGCCATGTGCGGGGGCTCGCCGACGCGGCGGGAGTTCCGCGCGTCCGGGTTCCGGACGTCCGGTCGGAGCGGCCCGTCCTGGGCGGTCTTGTGCAGCGGGTGACGGAGGTGCGTTCCGCTCAGCAGCCGGCCGCGGTCGAGCGGTCGGAGAAGCAGGACGAGCAGGTCCGTCAGCAGGTTGCCAAGGAACCGGTCTCTGCGGTTTCGCACGTGGCCGCTGTTTCCACGGCGGTCAAGGACCTGCCGGCGGATGACTGCTCGGGGTGCCACCGTGCGCCCGGGCACTCTCCCGTGCTGCCGCCCGTCCAGGACGGGCCGCAGGGCGGCTCGACGGGCGGGCATCTGTTCCCGCCGGTCGCCGACCTGGCGAGCCGCCGGTCTCCGGCGGCGCCGGCCGTCGTTGACGCGGGCACCTTTCGGCGCACCGCGTTGACCGACGTGGCCGCGCCCGGCGGTCCGTCCGTCGTTCCGGACTAGGCGCTTCGCCTTCCGCGCGGCCTCGTGCCGCCCTTTCACCGAACTTTCCTCAGCGAGCAACGGCCGCGCATGGCCGCTGCCGTGCTGCGCCCACCCCGACGGTGCCGCGCAGCGTTCACCACCGATGCAACAGAAGGAGCAACACCATGCGCATGTGGGCAAGGAACACCAGCCGCGCCGCCCTGGTGGCCGCCGGCGCCGTCGCGGTCGGGGCCGCCTTCGGCTCCGGGGCCGCGATCGCCGACACCACAACGTCCGGCAACTTCAGCGTCCTCGGCGGCAACCAGGTCGTCGCGCCGATCTCCGTCCCGCTCGAGGTCAGCGGCAACTCCGTCGCGGCGCTCGGCGCGTCGCAGGCCCAGTCGGAGGGCGGCGCGCACGTCAGCGGCGCCCGGCACGGCGGGGGCGGCGACATGCAGACGTCCGGCAACTTCTCGATCGGCGGCGGCAACCAGGTCGTGGCGCCGATCAGCCTGCCGATCGACGTCTGCGGCAACTCCGTCGCGATCCTCGGGCTGAGCCGGGCGCAGTGCAAGGGCGGCGCCAGCGTCACGTCCGGGAAGTCGCACGGCGGCTACGCCGCGGACCCCGGCTACCGGACGTCCAGCACCGGCTGGGGCGGCGACGGCGGCTGGGACGGCGGCGACGGCGGCTGGAACCACGGGGGCATGACGACCTCCGGAAACTTCAGCGTCCTCGGCGGCAACCAGGTCTACGCGCCGATCAGCGTGCCGGTGAACGTGTGCGGAAACTCCGTCGCGGTGCTCGGCGCGTCGCAGGCGCAGTGCAAGGGCGGTGCGTCGGTCAAGCGGACCGCCGGCCACGACCCGAAGATGAAGACCTCCGGCAACTTCAGCGTCCTCGGCGGCAACCAGGTCTACGCGCCGATCAGCATCCCCGTGAACGTCTGCGGAAACTCCGTGGCGGTGCTCGGCCTCTCGCAGGCGCAGTGCAAGGGCGGCGCCACCGTCGGCGGCGGGGACGAGGAGCTGCCGCCCACGCTGCGGACGCCGCCGGTGAAGAAGCACAAGAAGCCGTACAAGCCGTCCAAGCACCGTCCGGCCGCCAAGCACAAGAAGCTGCCCTCGACCCTGCGCGGGAGCAACTCCCGGATGGCGACCCCGGTCCCCGGCTCGGAGGGCGGGGACGCGCTGTCGCCGGTGAAGAAGCTGCTCAACACGGTCAAGGGGCTCGTGAAGCTGCCGGGGACGGACGTCCAGCCCGGTCAGCTCGGCCCGCAGCTGCCGTCCCAGGACGGGGCTCCGGTCCGGCTCGGCACGCCGGTCCTGCACTGAACATGATCCGGCGCGGGTGACGACCCGCGGCCGGTGAACTCCAGGAGAGGGGGCGGTAGACGTGCCGCCCCTTCCCCGTGTCAGCGGCACTCCAGTTCGATGGGGGCGAACCATGCTCAACCGAAAATCCCTCGGTGCGGCGGCCGTCGCGGCGGTCTGCTGCGCGCCCGTCCTGAGCGTTCCGCAGGCGCAGGCCGCGCCCGCGGTGGTCAGCGCGCGGCCGAAGACGGGCGCGCGGATCGGGCAGATCCGGATCAAGCGGATGCATCTGAAGGCGGACGTCCGGCAGGGCGTCGGCCAGGCGGTCCTGCGGCGGGCCGTCGGCCACTACCTGGGAACGGGCCTGCCCGGACGGGACGGCAACACGGTGCTCCTCGGCCACCGGACGACCTGGCTACACCCGTTCAACAAGCTCGACCGGATGCGCCGCGGTGACCGGATCGTCCTGCGCGTCGGCCGGAAGACCTACGTGTACCGGGTGAGCGTCAAGCGCGTCATCAAGCCGCGTGACCGGCGGGCCCTGGAGCCGGTGCCGTTCAAGCGGCGAAGCGCACCGAACGGCCAGTACGTCACGCTCATCACCTGCACCCCGAAGGGCTCGGACCGGCGCCGCCTCGTCGTCGTCGGCAAACTCCAGCCGAAACGCTGACCCAGGCCGGACGGTGAACGGCGCGGAGCGGCTCCGCGCCGTTCACCGTCCGCCGTAGAGGGCGATCAGGCCGTCGTAGTCGCCCTTGCCGAGCGTGGTGGGGCCGTTGTCGCAGGACGCGATGGACGGCGCCATCGTCAGATTCTCGTGTTCGATGCCCTCGACGTGGGCGAGGCCGAGGACATGGCCCGCTTCGTGCGTTGCGACGGCTTCGGCGGAATAGCTTCCGGCGGGGCACGAACCGCTCGTCCACCACTTCTTGTCTTGTGTTTGTAGCGCCATGTCGGTTTCGACCGTCGTTGGGCCGTTGAACCAGGTGCAGGTGGCCGCGAGGACGTCCTTGTCCGCGTCCGGCATGGCGTGCCAGCCGAAGGTGTTGACCTGGTCGCGGTTTCCGCAGGCGGCGGCGTTCGTCACGTTCGGGGCGCGGTTCGCCTGGCCGGCGTAGTGCTCGTTCACGTCCGGCGGCGGGGTGAAGCGGCCCTCGTCGTCGCAGTCCGTGCGGGCGTTGACCATGTTGGCGATGCCCGCGGCGACGGGGTCCCTCGGCAGCCCGGCCGTCCCCGCGTAGTAGTGCCACTGGACGGTGGTGCCCTTCGGCCACTTGCTCGGCTCGGCGCGGTGGGTGCCGTCCGCGCAGGCGGCGGCCGGTGCCCGGAAGCCGCGCGGACGGCCCTGCGGCACCCGTCCGCCGCGCGTGCCGATGATGATCTCGCCGCGCCGCTCGTCCACCTGGACGCGCAGCTCGGCGGCGCCGTCGGTGCGCAGTTCGTGCGCGACCAGCGAGGTCCCGTCGGACGGGACGATCGCGGACAGCCCGTTCGCGCCGCGCACCGTCCGGCCGCGCAGGTCGCAGTCGGCGATCTTCACCCGCTGCGGCATCGCGCGGGCGGACAGCGTCCCGCCGGGCTTGCACCACGCCGGTGCGGTGCCGGCCGCCGCCGTGCCGGTGAACGCGGTGAGCGCGGTGGCCGCGAACGCCGCGGCGGCCGCCGCGGCCCCTGCTCGCCGGACCGCCCGTGGAAAGTCGTGCATAACAGTTTCTCCGATGTGCGGGAACGTCCCTCTGGCAGTCTTTCGTGGGGGCGGGAAAAGGAAACCGGCACTTGCTAAAATGATCACCATTTTGGCGGGGCGCGGAATTGCCGGATGGACGCCCTGGTGGGTGTTTTTCGGGAAATGGCTGACGCGGACGGTGGAGCGGCGTGTAAGAAAGAGGTAAATCATCGTCCATAATCGTGCAAACGCGTTTATTGTGCCCCGATACGGAAAAACAGCGGGTAATCCGGCAACTCGGGATCAAACAGAACACCGTTGCCGAGCGGCGGGTGCGCGACCCACCTCCCCCGGCCCTGTCCCCTATACCCATCT
>NZ_JABXFD010000584.1 GCF_013372625.1 Actinomadura sp. BRA 177 | reverse complement strand
GGCCCGACCTGATCCACGTCCAGCTCCAGGGCCTGACACAGGGCGGCGGCCCGGCCCCGGCGTCCCCGGACGATCGCGCCGGCGGCGGCTGCAACCCCCCGAGCCGGCCCCGCCGGCGCGATCCCCCGCCCCCGGTCCCGGAACGCGCGGCGGGGGCCTGATAGACATCGCCGCATGACGGGAACGCTGCCGCTGGACGGGATGCGCGTGGTGGAGCTGTCCAGCTTCGTCGCGACGCCGCTGGGCGGGATGACGCTCGCGCAACTCGGCGCGGACGTCATCCGGGTCGACCAGGTGGGCGGCGGCCCCGACATCGACCGGTGGCCGCTCGCGCCGTCCGGCCGGAGCCTGTACTGGGCCGGGCTGAACAAGGGCAAGCGGTCGGTCACCGTCGACCTGCGCTCGCCGGAGGGCCGCGAGGTCGTCGCCGCCCTCGTCGCGGAGAGCGGCATCGTCCTGACCAACGCGCCCCTGCGCGAGGGCCTCACCTACGACGAGCTGAAGGCGTCCAGGCCCGACCTGATCCACGTCCAGCTCCAGGGCACCCGCGACGGGGGCAACGCCGTCGACTACACGGTGAACGCCGCCATGGGCTTCCCCGGAATCACGGGCCCGTCCGGCGCACCGGTCAACCACGCGCTCCCCGCCTGGGACGTGGCATGCGGCCTCTACATGGCCATCGGCCTCCTGGCGGCCGAGCGGCACCGCCTGCGCACCGGCGAAGGACAGAGCCTCCGCGTGGCGCTCCAGGACGTCGCCCTGGCCACCGCAGGCAACCTGGGCTATCTCGCAGAGGCGCAATTGGGCGAACCCAGGCAGCGCCTGGGCAACCACCTGTTCGGCGACTTCGGACGCGATTTCCCCACCGCCGACGGCCGCGTCATGGTGGCGGTCCTCACACCCCGCCACTGGCGCGACCTCGTGGAGGCCACCGGCCTCAGCGAGGTGAGCGCCGCCCTCGAACGCGCCCTCGGCGCCGACTTCCGCCGCGCCGGCGACCGCTTCACCTACCGCGAGGCCCTCGGCGGCATCCTCGCCCCCTGGTTCGCGTCCCGCACCTGCGCCCAGGTAGAGGACGGCTTGCAGAACACGTCCGTCCTATGGTCCCGCTACCGCGACTTCGCCGAAGTGGCCGCCACCCTGCCCGACGAGCCCCTGATGGGCGAACTGAACCAGCCGGGCATAGGCTCCCACCTGGCCCCCGGCTCCCCCCTACGCCTCGCCGACACCTCCCTAC
>NZ_JABXFD010000261.1 GCF_013372625.1 Actinomadura sp. BRA 177 | reverse complement strand
TTGTAGGATGTGGGTTGTACTGGGAGTTCCGCTTCCCTCTTGGGGGCAGCGTCAGAGGTGTATAAGGGCCAGCGGGGCTGCCCCGGCCCGGGCCGGGGCGGCCGGGGCCGGGGCATCGCCGGAGTGCGCGGGCTCCGCCGGATTCGGGGCGCCCCCGATGCCGGTGCCGGGGCCTCGCTCCGTCAAGCGATCGACTCCTCTCTGGCCATCGCCCGGAGCCGCGCCAGGGCCCGGTGCTGCGCGACCCGCACCGCGCCCGCGGACATGCCGAGCACGTTGCCCGTCTCCTCGGCCGACAGCCCCGCGACGACCCGCAGCAGCACCAGTTCGCGCTGGTGGTCGGGCAGCCGGGTCAGCAGGTCGCGGGCGCGCTGCGCCTCGATGTAGCGCACCACCGTCTCCTCGGGGCCGGGACGGTCGTCGGGACCGTCCGGCAGGTCCTCGGTGGGCACGGCCGCGCGCACCGCGCTGCGCAGCGCGTCGGCGATCTTGTGCGCGGCGATGCCGAAGACGAAGGACGCGAAGGGACGGCCCATGTCCCGGTAGCGCGGCAGCGCCGACAGGACGGCGATGCACACCTCCTGGGCCACGTCGTCGGCGATGTGGTACTGCCCGGAGACGCGGCCGAGCCGTGCCCGGCAGTACCGGACGATCATGGGACGCACCTCGGCGATGAGGACCTCGATGGCGCCCGGATCGCCCTGCACGGCGAGGTTCGTCAGCTCCTTGAGGTCGCCGTCGCCCGCGTCCGCCGCGCGCAGCGCCCGCCCCCCGCGACCGGTGTCGCGGGGTGGCGGAGGGGCCGGCCCTCCCGAGGGTCCGGCAGCGCGCGCGGTCATGGTCCCGGCGTAGCATCCCTCGGTCACGTCAAGCATGATGCCCAGCACCGCCGGGCGTGTCTGCCCCGTCGTTTACAACGGAATGGTCACAGTGCTGGAACGAACCTGGGAATACTACGCACCGCGCTCGTTCCACCCCCCACCGTCACGCGACACCAATCCACACACCAAGCCAAAAAGGCCTCATTTGCCGACATAACAGCCGCTCCGGCTTGGGCCACGACCGCGACCCGCCAATCCCCCACCGCGAGAACCCCGACCGCAAACGGCACGCTCCGTCCAGGAACAGGCGCAGACGGCACCGTCCCACCCGGTACGGCGCAAGCCGGTCGGCCGTCCCCCCGAGCAGGTCACGCGCAGACGGCACGCCCCGCGTGGGGCGGTGTGGGCGGCACCGCCGGCTCAGTACGGGGTGAAGACGGCCGTCCCTCAGGCGGGATGCGCGTTGACGGCACGTCCCGCGTGGGATGGGGTGGGCGGTGCCGGACGGTCGGTGCGGAGTGGGGGCGGCCGTTGCTCGGGCAGGGCGCGCGCAGACGGCACGCCCCGCGTGGGGCGGTGTGGGCGGCACCGGACGGTCGGTGCGGGGTGGAGACGGTTGTTGTTTGGGGAGGTTGTGTGTGGGCGGCTCGTGCCGCGTGGGGTGTGGGGATGGCAACGACCCCCGCCCGGGGTGGGCGGGGGTCGTTAGGGCGGAGGAATGCTCCGGTGGGTCAGTGGCCGTGGCCGTGACCGTGGCCGTGGCCGCCGGCGGCGGGCTCCTCTTCCTCGGGCTTGTCGACGACGAGCGCCTCGGTGGTGAGCAGCATGCCGGCGATCGAGGCGGCGTTGGTGACCGCGGAGCGGGTCACCTTCACCGGGTCGATGACGCCCTGGGCGATCAGGTCGCCGTACTCGTCGGTCGCGGCGTTGTAGCCGTGGCCGGCCTGCAGCGCCTGCACCTTGGAGACGACGACGTAGCCCTCCTGGCCGGCGTTCTCGGAGATCCAGCGGAGCGGCTCGGCCAGCGCGCGGCGGACGGCCTCGGCGCCGGTGGCCTCGTCGCCGGACAGGCCGAGCGTGTCGAAGCCCTCCTTGGCGACGTGCACCAGCGCGCTGCCGCCGCCGGAGACGATGCCCTCCTCGATCGCCGCGCGGGTCGCCGAGATGGCGTCCTCCAGGCGGTGCTTCTTCTCCTTCAGCTCCACCTCGGTGGCGGCGCCGACGCGCAGCACGCAGACCCCGCCGGCCAGCTTGGCCAGGCGCTCCTGCAGCTTCTCGCGGTCCCAGTCGGAGTCGGAGTTCTCGATCTCGACCTTGATCTGGTTGACCCGCGCGGTGATCTCGTCGGCGGAGCCCTCACCGTCCACGATGGTGGTGGCGTCCTTGGTGACGGTGATGCGGCGGGCGCGGCCGAGGTCCTCCAGCCCGATGGAGTCGAGCTTGAGGCCGATGGCCTCGCTGACGACCTGGCCGCCGGTGAGGGTGGCCATGTCGCCGAGCATCGCCTTGCGGCGGTCGCCGAAGCCGGGCGCCTTCACCGCGACGGACGTGAACGTGCCGCGGATCTTGTTGGCGACGAGCAGCGCCAGGGCCTCGCCCTCGACGTCCTCGGCCACGACGAGCAGCGGCTTCTTGGTCTGCGCGACCTTCTCGGCCAGCGGCAGGAACTCCTGCACGTTGGAGATCTTGCCGTCCACGATGAGGACGTAGGCGTCCTCCAGGACGGCCTCCATGCGCTCGTGGTCGGTGACCATGTGCGGCGACAGGTAGCCCTTGTCGAACTGGAGGCCCTCGGTGAACTCCAGTTCGAGGCCCATCGTGTGGGCCTCCTCGACGGTGATGACGCCGTCCTTGCCGACCTTCTCGAACGCCTCGGCGATCAGCTCGCCGATCTGCGAGTCCTGCGCGGAGATGGTCGCGACGTGCGCGATCTCGTCCTTCTCCACGATCTCGCGGGCCGACTTCAGCAGCTGGTCGGACACGTACTGGGCGGCCGCGTCGATGCCGCGCTTGAGCGCGAGCGGGGACGCGCCGGCCGCCACGTTGCGGGTGCCCTCCCGGACCAGCGCCTGCGCGAGGACGGTCGCCGTGGTGGTGCCGTCGCCCGCGATGTCGTTGGTCTTGGTCGCCACTTCCTTGGCGAGCTGGGCCCCGAGGTTCTCGTAGGGGTCCTCCAGCTCCACCTCGCGGGCGATGGTGACGCCGTCGTTGGTGATCGTCGGCGCGCCGAACTTCTTGTCGATGACGACGTTGCGGCCGCGCGGGCCGATCGTCACCTTGACGGCGTCCGCGAGAGCGTTGACGCCGCGCTCAAGAGCCCGGCGAGCGTCCTCCTCGAACTCCAGGATCTTCGCCATGCGGATACTCCTTAGTACGCGATCCGCCCCGGCAGCCCCGCCGAAGGCGGCGCCGACCGGGGCGGGTGCATCACGTCTCGGTGATTACTTCTCGATGACCGCGAGCACGTCGCGGGCCGAGAGGACGAGGTACTCCTCGTTGTTGTACTTGACCTCGGTGCCGCCGTACTTGCTGTAGAGCACGACCTCGCCGACCTTGACGTCGACCGGGACGCGCTCGCCCTTGTCGTCGACGCGGCCCGGGCCCACCGCGATGACGGCGCCCTCCTGGGGCTTCTCCTTCGCGGTGTCCGGGATCACCAGGCCCGACGCGGTGGTGGTCTCGGCCTCAAGCGGCTGGACGACGATGCGGTCCTCAAGCGGCTTGAGAACAACCTTGGTGGCGGTCGTCACGATCTGACCTCCCCTTCGATTGGTCCTCGGCCGGCCACGGATGACCGGCCAGCACATGTGACAGAAGAGGCGACCCTGGACCGGCCTGCCGTCGCGGGTGCCAGACCGACCTTGTCGCTGTGTTGGCACTCTCACTACGAGAGTGCCAGTCATGGAGACTATTCCGTGCCCGTGAGTGCGTCAACACGGACACGGGCGCACGGGGCAGTGTTCACCGACCGCTAACTTCCCCTCATGGACATCGCGTCGTTCCGGGCCCTGCGCACCCCGTCCGGCCAGGCGGTCCTCGCCGAGGCGGCCGCCGCGGACGTGCGCGAGGACGCACTGCTCGCGACGGCGTCCCGGCTGCGCGAACGGCACGATGCCGAACTCGTCGCCGCGGCGCTCACGGAAGTGCGGCTGCGAGAGCGCGCGCGGACCAAGTTCGGTCCGGACGCCGACCGCATGTACTTCACGCAAGCGGGACTTGAGCAGGCGACCCGTGCGAGTGTGGCGGCGCATAGGGCCCAACGGTTCGCTACCCATCTGGACGGCGCGCATGTACTGGAACTTGGGTGCGGGATAGGAGCCGACCTCATCTCGCGGGGGCGCGCGGGGCTCACGGGGGAGGGTGTGGAGCTCGACCCGTTGACGGCTGAGGTCGCGCAGGCGAACGTGGCCGCATTTGGACTCGACGCCTCTGTGCGCGTTGGGGACGCCACCAAAGCCGCCGTAGACGGGTTCGACGCAGTGTTCGCCGACCCTGGACGACGTACCGCGCGCGGCAGAGTCTTCGATCCCCGCTCCTATGAGCCTCCGCTTGACATCGTCCTGGATCTGGCTGGAAAGGTGCCTGCGGCCTGCGTCAAGGTGGCGCCCGGCATACCGCATGAAGCTGTACCGGACGGCGCAGAGGCCGAGTGGGTGTCGGTCCACGGTGACGTCAAGGAGGCGGCCCTCTGGCTGGGTTCGCTGGCGGGGGACGTGGGTCGCCGAGCGACGCTGCTCTCGTCCGACACCGATCCGGAGGTCTGGACGCTGACGCCGCAAGGGTCGGACGTCCCAGATGTACGCGCGTGGGGCCGATATCTATACGAGCCCGACGGGGCCGTAATACGTGCCCATCTGGTGGGTGAGGTGGCAGCGCTGGTCGGCGGTGGGCTCGCGGATTCGCACATCGCGTACATCACGTCCGATCGGCTATGTCCGACGCCGTTCGCGTCCGCCTACGAGGTCGAGGACGTACTGCCGTTCTCCGTGAAGCGTCTGAAGGCCGAGTTGCGGCGCCGCGAGGTCGGCGTGCTGACCGTCAAGAAGCGCGGCTCGGCCGTCGACGTCGACCGGCTCCGGCGCGACCTCGGCTTCGGCGGGCGCAAAGGCGGCCGGGGCGGCGCGGAGCTGACGCTGGTCGTGACGCGCGTCGGGCAAGACCCGGTCGCCCTCCTCACCCGTCCCGTCCCGGCGGCCTGACCCGCCCAGCGCGGCGGCCGGCCGGCAACCGTGCCCAAAGATCTTCCGCCCGGGCGGGCAACACCAAGCGGGACCGGGCGACGCGCCACGGCGGTGCAAATCATCGGCGTTTTCCGGCATCGCGTTCACCAGGGATTGCGGGCGCCCGGCAAGGGCGCGGCACCGGCCGCGAATCGGCGCGCCGAGATCAACGCACCCGAAAACGCCAAGGCAGGTTCAGCGGCGGGGACTTCGACGCCATGAAATACCCTCCGAAATAGGGCCCGGGCCCGTCCGGCGGCCTCACGTCCGCACGGACACGCGTCGGCCGTCCGTATCCACGGCCGGTTCGGGAACTGCCCATGTTGGACGAGATGTACGGACACGGCGCCGCCCCGGACCCACGGCACACCCCGGCCACATCCCCACGATCATCGTGATTGCCGCGAAGCGGGTAATCGCCCTGCACCCGGCTATTTCTCGCTATTCGCCCCAGCCGGATAACAGGCGCATTCCGCAGAACTCGCAATCTTCTCTGCTACCCGTTTTAGCGGTGCTCTACACGCACTACAGTGGCCACTCCAGAGATTCATTTGCCGCGCGTCATTTCGTCACGCCGGCACACGAAGGAGCGTCGGGTGGAAACGAATCACAACTTCCTGCAGACGGGGGGTCAACCGGTCTCGGATCGGATGCGGGAGTTGCTCGCCCGTGCGGCGCAGGACCACGTCTACGAACAGCGCTCCCAGGGGCAGGTCCTGGACGAGATTCGGCAGCGGCTGGAAGGCATGGAGTGGCTGCTCCGCGAGGTCCGCGAGCGGGAGCTCAGCGGGCTGACCGGGCAGCTGGAGAGCGTCCGCGGGCAGGTCGACGAGCTGTCCGGCAAGCCCCCGGAATGGGCCGAAGGACTGGCCGAGCACATCGAGTCGTTCGGCGAGCGGGTCAAGCCGGTCGCCGAGTTGCCCGCCCTGTGGGCCGACGTCGGGGTCGTCGCCGAGAACGTCGACGAGGGCCTGACCCGGATCCAGGCCGTCCTCGACTCGGCGCAGCAGATCACGGACGCCACCCGCCAGGCGTCCCAGCGCATGGACGAGATGACCAAGCGGCTGGACAAGCTCCAGGGCAGCATGGAGGCCGCGTCCGTCCGCTTCAACCGGCTCGACAAGTCGCTCGCGGAGCTGGGCCACCGGTCCGAGCGGCTGGAGCACTCGATCAACGGGGTCACGGCGCGGGTCGACCAGTCGCTCGGCGAGATGGCCGAGCGGATGGAGCAGGGCCTTGGGGCGGTCAACGGCCGGGTCGAGGGCGTCGGCGGCCGGCTGGACGGGCTGGACGGGCGCCTCGACGGCGTCGACGGCCGGCTCGAAGGGCTGTCCGGCAAGCTGGAGGGCCTGGACGGCCGGTTCGAGAGCCTCGACGGCCGCATCGACGGGGTCGGCGAGCGGATCGCCAGGCTGCCCGACACGCTGGAGATCGCCGAGCTGCATCGCGTGCTGCGCGACCTGGCCGAGCGTCCCGCCGCCGAGTACGGCGACCGGTTCGACGCGCTGGAGAAGCACCTCGCCGAGGCGGTCGACCCGCTGATCGAGGAGCTGCGCGCCCGGCCGGACCGCGACGAGGTCAAGGCGACCATGTCGCAGATCGCCGAGACCGCCTACAGCGACGTCGCCAAGCGCATGGACGAGTTCTCCCGCCGGTTCGAGGACGTGCACGAGGACGTCCGCAAGCGCATCGAGAACATCCACGAGGAGGTCGCCAAGCGGGTCGACGGCGCGCTGGAGGAGTTCACCGCGCAGGTCGACCTCGTCTCCCGCCGCGTCGAGTCGGTGCACGCCGACGTCGCCAAGCAGGTCGAGTCGGTGCACAGCGAGGTGACGCGGCAGGTCGGCAATGTCCACGACGACTTCGGCAAGCGGATCGGCGACATCCACGAGGACGTCACCCGGCAGGTCGGCAGCATCCACGACGACGTCGCCAAGCAGGTCGGCAACATGCAGGAGGACGTCGCGCGGCAGGTCGGCGGCGTCCAGGCGGAGTTCGCGCGGCGCGTGGAGGGCATGCAGGACGAGGCCGGGCGGCGCGCCGACGCCGCGCAGGCCGAGTTCGCCAAGCGCTTCCTGCACGTCGAGGACGAGGTCGGCCGCAAGGTGGACGGCGTCCACGACGACGTGTCCAAGCAGGTCAACGCGGTGCACGAGGACGTGCTGAAGCGGCTGTCCACCCTTGAGGAGACGATGCTCGCGCTGGCCGAGGCGCTGCTGCGCCCGCGCCGCGACCCGAAGGACTGATCGGTCACCGGGTGGGGCCGCGCGGGCCCCACCCGGCCGTTTACGGATACCCAACGGAATCCGCGGCGTTTGTCCGGCAAACGGCCGCGACGACCGAAGGTGCTCCTGCACGTCAGGCCCCTGACGTGCATTCTGTTACGTTCCGTCTTCGCAAAATCACTCCCAATACCCTTCGGAATCCGTTTTCATGGATCAGGTGACTCGCACACCGGCTCCCTGCCTGCCGACCGGCGCCCCGCCCGGCCACCCGACCCTGCGCTGGGTCGAGGAGTGCCTCGGCAAGGGCGCCGAGGTCCGCATGGTGCGGCCGCTCGCCGGCGGGACCGCGCACGCCAACCACGCCCTGCTGGTGGAGAGCGGCGCGGGCAGCGCCCACCGCCTCGTGCTGCGCCGCTGGACGTCCCGCGCCACCTCGCCCGACTTCTCCCCCGAGCGGGAGATCGCCGCGCTGGCGCTCCTCGCCGGCTGCGAGATCCCCACCCCGGCGCTCGTCGCCGCCGACCCCGCCGGCGCCTACTGCGACGTCCCGACCCTGCTCATCACCCGGCTGGCCGGCCACCCGCCCCGGCCGTCCCCCGACGACCTGCCCGAATACCTCATCCAGCTGGCCGCCGCGCTGCTGGCCGTGCACGCGCTGAACGGGGCGTCCACGATGCCCCCGTACGTCCCGCACAACCGGCTCGACGTGCGCCGCCCGCCCAAGCACGCGCTCCGCCCCGCCCTGTGGGAACGCGCCTTCGAGGTCGCCGCCCGTCCCGCCCCGGAGGCGCCCGCCCGCTTCATCCACCGCGACTACCACGCCGACAACACGCTGTGGTCCTACGGCAAGCTCACCGGCGTCGTCGACTGGTCGGACTCCTCGTCCGGCCCGGTCGCCGTCGACATCGCCTGCATGCGCCGCGGCCTGGCCCTCCGCTACGGCACCTCGGTCGCCGACCGCTTCCTCTCCGCCTTCGACCAGGTCTCCGGCGGCCACACCCACGCCCCGTACTGGGACGTCCGCTGCCTCCTGGACCTGCTCCCCGAAACCGCCGACAACACGATGGACGAGGCCAAAGTCCCCCTCTTCGAGGACTACCTCGCGCAACTCCTGTCGGAGTGCTGACCGTCAGAGGGTGATGGTCTCTATCGGGAGGCTGGAGTCTGCCGGTAGTTGCAGGTCCGAGGGGGCCCGGCCGGAGGCGACCAGCTCGGAGCCCAGGGCGGCGACCATGGCGCCGTTGTCGGTGCAGAGTTTCGGGCGCGGGACGCGGAGGCGCACGCCTGCGGCTTCGCAGCGTTCGGCGGCGAGCGTGCGCAGGCGGGAGTTGGCAGCCACGCCGCCGCCTATCAGCAGGTCGTGGACGTCGTTGTCCTTGCAGACCTTCAACGCCTTCTGGGTCAGGACGTCGACGACGGCCTCCTGGAAGGACGCGGCCACGTCGGAGACGGGGACGGGCTCGCCGGCGCGTTCCTTCGCCTCGACCCAGCGGGCGACCGCCGTCTTCAGGCCGGAGAACGAGAAGTCGTAGGTGCCGTCCTTGTACTTGCCGCGCGGGAAGGCGATCGCGGCGGGGTCGCCCTCGCGGGCCATGCGGTCGATGATCGGGCCGCCCGGGAAGCCGAGGTCGAGGACGCGCGCGACCTTGTCGAACGCCTCGCCGGCCGCGTCGTCCACCGTGCTGCCGAGCGAGTGGACCTCGCCCGCCACGTCCGGGACGAGCAGGATCGAGGAGTGGCCGCCCGACACCAGCAGCGCCACGCAGGGCTTGGGCAGCGGGCCGTGTTCGAGCTGGTCGACGCACACGTGCGCGGCCAGGTGGTTGACGCCGTACAGCGGCTTGCCGAGGGACAGCGCGTACGCCTTGGCGGCGGCGACGCCCACCATCAGCGCGCCCGGCAGGCCCGGGCCGGCGGTGACGGCGAACGCGTCCACGTCGGTGAACTTCACGCCGGCGTCCGCGAGCGCGCGGTCGATGGTCGGCCCCATCGCCTCCAGGTGCGCGCGCGACGCGACCTCCGGCACCACGCCGCCGAAGCGGGCGTGCTGGTCGACGCTGGAGGCGATCGCGTCCGCCAGCAGCGTGTGGCCGCGCACGATCCCGACCCCGGTCTCGTCGCACGAGGTCTCGATCCCGAGCACCAGCGGCTCGTCCCGAATCATCACGTCTCCCCGCTCCCCGTCCTGTTGAAGCCCATGGGCGGACGGCGGTTGAGCGGGCGGCTCATCACGATCGCGTCCACGTCCGAGGGCTGGTAGTAGCGCTTGCGGAGGCCGACCCTGACGAAGCCGAACCGCTCGTAGAGGCGGTGCGCGGCGTCGTTGTCGGCGCGGACCTCCAGGAACACCGCCTCGCTGTTGCGGCGGACGGCCTCGTTCAGCAGCTCGGTGAGCAGCGCCGCGCCGATGCCGTCCTTGCGGCGGTCGGCGCGCACCCCGATGGTCTGCACGTCGGCCTGCCCGCCCGCCGCCGCGAGGCCCGCGTAGCCGACGATCTCGCCGCCGGGCTCCGCCGCGACGACGTAGTGCCGGGTGCGCGGCTGGTCGGCGAGCTCGCCGCGGAGCATCTCCTCGCTCCACGCGTCCTCGGGGAACAGGGCCTCCTCCAGCCGGTGGACGGACGGGAGGTCCTCGTCCGTCATGGGCCGCACGACGACATCGGTCATGCCGGTGTCACCTTCTTGCGGGGGCCCGGCTCCTTCGCGTCCGGCCTGCGCAGGTAGAGCGGTTCCGGCGGGAGGAGTTCGGGCACCTTGTGGCCGGCGAGGCGCGCGACGGTCAGCTCCGCGAGGGCGCCGGCGGTCGGCAGCAGCGGTTCGTGGTCGGAGCCGAGCACCTCCGGGTAGAGGGCGGCGCCCTCACCGACGACGGGCAGGCCTTCCGGGACGTCCGACGGTGGGCCCACGGCGGGTCCGGTGGCGCGCGCGCGGGCCGAGTCGTAGCGCGCCCAGTAGACCTCCTTGCGGCGGGCATCGGTGGCGACGACGAACGGCTCGTCCCGGCCGGTGGCCCACGCGATGATGTCCAGGGTGCAGACACCGTGCACGGGGACGCTCAGGGCCTCGCCCATGGCGCGCGCGGTGACCAGCCCGACGCGCAGCCCCGTGTACGGGCCGGGCCCGACGCCGACGGCGATCGCGCTGAGGTCGTCCGGCGCCGCGCCGGCCTCCGCCAGCACCTGCGCGATGGACGGGGTGAGCAGTTCGGTATGCCTGCGCCGGTCGACGGCCTCGGCCACGCCGCGCGGCACGGCGCCCTCACCCGGAATCCACTCGTACAGCGCCACGGTGATCGCGGCGGTCGCGGTATCGAAAGCCAAGACCAGCACGGGTTGTAAGCCTACCGGTCAGGCGGGCCCCGGTGGTTCAGCCCTGGTTGAGCGCCTGGATCACGGCCTTGGCGACGTCGGTGGCGCCGTCCGTCGCGGACTTGGACGACAGCGGGTCGCCGTCGTCGGAGCCCGAGTAGTGGATCGTGATCAGGACGTTCGCGAGCCGGACGTTGCCGACGGACTCTCCCGCGCCCTGCTTGCCGTCGACGCTGTAGACGATGTAGCCGTCGTCGCCGACGCCCTCAAGGCGGATCTTGTCGGTGAGCTTCTGGCCGGGCAGCAGTGCCTTGCCGGACTCGTCGGCGCCGCGCTCGGACGTGAACGTCTTCGTCGCGGCGGCCGTGGGCGTCTGGTCGGCGCTGCCCTCGATCGCACGCAGCTCGACGGTGAGCTGCCGCTTGGTGTCGCCCGCGTAGGCGCCCCACACGCACTGGTTCTGCCGCTCGCTGCTCTGGTAGTTGTCGGCCTGGGTGCGCTCGGAGCCGGGCGCCAGCCGGTCGATCAGGTCCTGGGGGACGATCGTGCAGGAGTCGGGGACGACGGAGCGCTCGCCCTTCGCCGTCGGGGAGCTCTCGGCGGCGCCGCTGCCGACGATGTCGCCGCCGTCCTTGTCGCCGCTCGCGCCGACACCGCCGAGGATGACGACCACCGCGAGGACGCAGACGGCGATGCCGGCGAGGATGCCGCCCATGATGACGCCGAGGCGCCGGCCGCCGCCGCGCTCGCGCGACACCCGGTGGCTGCCGGTGCGGTAGCCGCTGCTTCCGGAGCGGTAACCACCGCTGTCGGACCGGCGGCCGCCGGTGCGATAGCCGCCGGTGTCGGTCCCGTATCCGCCGCTGTCGGACCGGTAGCCGCCCGTGTCGGAGCGGTGACCGCCGCTACCGGTCTCGTACGGGCCGATCTCGCGCTGGTAGGGGCCGCTCTCCCGCTGGTACGGGCCGCCCCCGCGACCGTAGCGCCCGCTGTCCTGCTGGTACGGCCCCTCCTGCTGGTACGAACCCGGCTCCGGCCGGTACTGGCCGGACTGTTCCGGCCGGTACTGGCCGGACTCGGGACGGTACGTGCCGGAGCCCTGCTGATAAGGGCCGCTGTCCCTCTGGTAGGGACCGCTACCTGATTGCGCGGACCCGTAACCGCCCGTCTCGTAACCGCCGGTCGTCTCGTATCCGCCGGTCTCGTATCCGCCGGTCGTCCCGTAACCGCCGGTCTCGTAACCGCCGGTTCCCGAGGTGCGGCCGGAGTCCCGGCCAGGGTACGGCCCGTACTCGTCGCCGTCCGTGCCGTATCCACCGCCGTCCGGCCGGTAACCGCCGCCTGGCCCTTGGCCACCGCCCGAACCACGGTAGCTGTCGCGGTCACTACCGCTGCGATGGCTACCACTCACCGGTTCCCACTCCCGTTAGGAAATCGATATGTCACGTAGGTGAGGCTTGTTCCGGCAAAGAGTACGACATGTAGCCGTAAAGTGGTCCATCCCGGATGGCAAAAACCGCGGAAGTTGCCCGCGGGCCCTCACCCGGCGTCGAGTTCCAGGTCGGACCAGCGATGACCGACCCCGACGATCCTTACTTCGCGCTCCTCGCCGGCCCCGTCCCCGCGCGAAATGATCACTTCCAGGCGATCTTCGGCAAGGCCCTCCGCGAGCCCTTCTCCCCATTCCACGATCGTCACCGATTCGGCCACGGACGCGTCGAGATCGAGGTCGTCCAGTTCCGCGAAACCGCCCAGCCGGTAGGCGTCCACGTGCACCAGCGGCGGCCCCCCGGCGAGCGAGGGGTGCACCCGCGCGATGACGAACGTCGGCGAGGTGACCGGCCCCCGGATCTTCAGGCCCTCGCCGATCCCCTGGGTGAGCGTCGTCTTGCCCGCCCCGAGATGCCCCGTCATCACGAGCAGGTCGCCCGCCCGCAGCACGCCGGCGAGGCGCAGCCCCAGCTCGTGCATGTCCGCCGCGGTCGGGACGTTGACGGTGATCGCGTTCACGCGGTGCGCTCCTCCTCGTACTCGGGCCGGACCCGGGCGATCAGCCGCCGCAGCGCGCCGGTCACCACCCCCGGGTACTCCAGCGGCAGCACGTGCCCGGCCACCTCCACCTCTACCAGTTCCGCGTCCGGCATCGCCGCCGCGATGCGCCGCGCGTGCTCGACCGGGGTCAGCCGGTCCCGCCCGCCGGCCACCACGACCGCGGGCACCTTGCCGAGGACGTCCAGGCAGCCGACCTTGTCGTGGCCCATCAGCGCCGGGTAGAACTCGGCGATCACGTCGATCGGCGTCGCCCTGATCATCTGCTCCAGGAAGTCGACGACGGACGGGCTGACGTACTTGTCGGCGAACGCCATCTTGCGGGTGACGACGAACGCGAGGTCGGCGCCGAGCCCGCGCGCCTTCTCGACGAGGTCGGCGCGGCGGCCGAGGCCGCGCAGCGTGCCGGGCGCCAGCGGCCGGACGACCTTCGCCAGCACCAGCGGCAGCCCCAGCGTCATCTCCGCCAGGTCGCCGCAGGACGTGTTGACGAGCGCGACGCCCACCACCTGCCGGTCGAACAGCTCGGGATGCCGGTCGGCCAGCGCCATGATCGACATTCCGCCCATGGAGTGCCCGACGAGGACGACGGGCTCGTCCGGGCCGACCGTCGCCGCCAGCACGGCGCGCAGGTCGTCGCCGGTCTGCTCGATCGTCGCGTTCTCCAGCGTCCCGCGTCCGGACCGGCCGTGGCTGCGCTGGTCCCAGAACACCATGCGCAGCGACCCCTGCAGGTCGCGGCGCTGGAAGTGCCACGAGTCCTGGTTGAGGGTGTAGCCGTGGCAGAACACCAGGGTGAGGCCCGCGTCGTCGGGGCCGTCGATCTCCACGTGCAGCGGGACGCCGTCGCCGGCCTCGACGGTCAGCTCCCGCCCGCGCAGCTCGCCGAACGGCTCGCCGGCGTCCGGGTCGGGCCGCAGCCGCACCCGGCCGACGGCGAAGTGCCGCAGCCCGACGGCCGCGCCGACGCCCGCCGCGCCGATGCCCGCCACGGTGACGCCGATCCGGCGCCTGCTCCTGCCCTCCATGCACGCGCCCCCTACAGCGCCCGTCCCGGATACGCCCTCGGCACCCGGGACCCGATGCGGGTGACGATCTCATAGGAGATCGTTCCCAAGGCGTCCGCCCACTCCTGCGCGGTCGGCTCGCCGCGGTCGCCCGGCCCGAACAGGATGATCTCGTCACCCGCCGCCAGCCGGTCGTCGCCGAGGTCGATGACGAACTGGTCCATGCAGACCCGCCCGGCGATCGTCCTGCGGCGTCCACCCGCGAGGACCTCCAGGAGGTTGGAGCCGTGCCTGGGGATCCCGTCGCCGTACCCCACGGGCACCACGGCCAGGTTCGTGGCGGCTCGCGTGGTGTACGTGTGACCGTACGACACTCCGCGGCCTGCCGGGACCCGCTTGACCAGCGCCGCGTCCGCCACCAGCGTCATCGCGGGGCGCAGCCCGAACGTGCCGAGCCGCGGCACCGGCGTCAGCCCGTACGTCGCGATCCCGGGCCGGACGAGGTCGAACCGCGCCTCCGGAAGCGTCAGCGTCGCCGCCGAGTTCGCCAGGTGCCGGACCTCGAACCGCGCCCCGGCCTTCTCCGCGTGCGCGACCATCTCGGTGAACGCGCCGATCTGCGCCGCGATCGACGGGTGGCCCGGCTCGTCCGCGCAGGCGAAGTGCGACATGACCCCGGCGACCCGCACCTGTCCGGCGGCCTCCGCCTTGAGCGCCGCGTCGACCAGCACCTCCCAGTCCGCGCCGCTCACACCGCCCCGCGACATGCCCGTGTCGGCCTTAAGATGCACCCGCGCCTGGCGCCCCGTCCGCTCCGCCGCCTGGACGACCTCGTCCAGCAGCCAGACCGCGCCCACGGTGAGGTCGACGTCCCGCGCGACGGCCTCCTCATAGGGCTCGCCCGGCACGCCGAGGGTCACCAGCGTCCGGACGGTGAGGCCCGCGTCCCGCAGCCGCAGCGCCTCGGCGAGCTTCGCGACCCCGAGCCACGTCGCGCCGCCGGCGAGCGCGGCCCCCGCGGCCTCGACCAGCCCGTGCCCGTACGCCTCGGCCTTCACCATGGCCATGACCTCGGTGCCCCGGACCCGCTCGCGCAGCAGCCCGATGTTGTCGCCGATGGCGCCGAGATCGACGCGCGCCTCCGCAGGAACCCTCATAATCATCCAGTGTGCCGCCCCGATGGCCATGCCCAGGCGTTATCACCAGGTCATGACCGGGACATCGGCGTCCAATGAGCGCTCCCCCGGCACTCCCCACCCAATAGGACGCATTTGTCCGACCGCAGGTTCAGCACGACCGACCCCGCACGCGATCGCGACTGTGAGGTCGTCACGAGTTCAACTTAGGGACGTTGATGCCGGGCGCGCGCTTAGTAGAGGCTCCTGTCTCTTATACACACCTGACGCTGCCGACGAAGAGGATCAGGGCGGATCTGGGGCGCCCCGACACCCCGAAAAAA
>NZ_JABXFD010000598.1 GCF_013372625.1 Actinomadura sp. BRA 177 | reverse complement strand
CCGCGGCCCTGGCGGCGGCGATCGCGGGTGCCAGCCAGGGATGCCAGTCCGGGGACCGGCCGAGCAGCACGTACGCCCACAGCGCGGTGACCGCGACCGCCGCCGCCAGGGCCGCGGCGCCCTCGGGGGCGCGGCGCCGCTCCCAGGCCAGAGCGGCGCCGATGCCGGTGAGCGCGGCGATCGCGGGTGCCAGCGCGACGGTGTAGTACTCGTGGAAGATCCCCTGCATGCGGCTGAAGATCGCGGCGGTGAGCAGCAGGCATCCGCCCCACAGTGCGAGCGCGGCGCGGGCGGGGTCGGTGCGGGGCGCGCGGCGCGTCGCCCACAGCCCGGCGGTGAGCAGGACGAGCGCGGCGGGCAGCAGCCAGGAGATCTGGCCGCCGATGACGGGCCCGAACATGCGGCCCCACCCGGCGTCCTGGTCGAGGTTGCCGAGGCCGCCGGTCTCCTCGCCGTTGAGGCGGCCGAGCCCGTTGTAGCCGAGCGCCAGTTCCAGGACCGAGTTGTGCTGCGACCCGCCGATGTAGGGGCGGGACGAGGCGGGGACCAGCGCGACCGCGGCGACCCACCAGCCGGCCGCCGCCAGCAGCGCTCCCCCGGCCGCGGCCAGCTGCCACAGCCGCCGCCGCACGGGCGCCGGGGCGGTGATCAGGTAGACCAGGGCGAACACCGGGACGACCAGGAACGCCTGCAGCATCTTGGCCAGGAACCCGGTGCCGACGCAGGCGGCGGCGAACAGCAGCCAGCGGGTGGACGCGGTCTCCTGCGCCCGGATCGTCCCGTACGCGCCGAGGGTCAGCAGCAGCACCAGCAGCGCGTCCGGGTTGTTGAAGCGGAACATCAGCGCGGCGACCGGTGTCAGCGCGAGCGCGGTCCCGGCGAGCAGCGCCGCCCAGGCGGGGAACCGGCGCCGGACGGCGGCGTGCAGGACGGCGACGGTCGCGACGCCCATCAGCGCCTGCGGGACGAGGATGCTCCAGGAGTTCACGCCGAACACGCGGGCGGCGAGCGCCATCGGCCACAGCGCGGCCGGGTCTTGTCGACGGTGATGGCGCCGGCGGCGTCGGAGGAGCCGAAGAAGAACGCCTTCCATCTGGCGGCGCCGGCCTGGACGGCGGCGGAGTAGAACGCGTTGGCCCATCCGGACGCGCCCAGCCCCCACAGGTACAGGACGGCGGTCGCGGCGAGCAGTGCCGGCAGCGCGGGCCGCGCCCAGGCCGGGTCGGCGGCGGGGCCGCGCAGGAGC
>NZ_JABXFD010000663.1 GCF_013372625.1 Actinomadura sp. BRA 177 | reverse complement strand
CCGCAGGGCGGTGGCGGGCCGCCGTAGGGGCCGCCCATCGGCTGCGCGGGACCGCCGCCGCCCTGCGGAGGGGGCTGGGTCGGGAACACGGCGGTCTTGTTGTCGCCGCCGGGCGGCGGCCCTTGGTACGACACCGTGCGGTCGTTGTCATTGTCCGGGGACGTGGGAGGCTCGCCCTGCCCGAACGGGGTCGCGCGTCCGGCCGGGTCGTCCACGATCGTCGCCTGACCGCCGGCCGGCGGGCGCGGCGGGACGCGCATCTCGGACGTGCGGACGTCGTCCTCGGCGGACTGGTCGAGGCGCGTCCGCATCTCGGGCGGGCCGGCGGCGCCCTGGTTCGCCGCGACGGTCTGCCCCGGGCCGGGCGGCTGCTGGACGGGACCCGGCTGCTGCTGGGCAGGGCCGCCGGGCGCGGGCGGGCGAGCCGGGGAGCCGTCGCGGTAGAAATCCTGGACGGTGGCGTCCGCATCGATCTGCGGTACGGGCGGTACGGGGGAGGCGGCCGCACCGGGCGGGGCCGGGGCCGTCGTCGGGCGCAGCGTCGACAGCGCCTCCGCGAACGCCTCGGCGGTCGGCCACCGCTTCTCCCGCTCCACCTCCAGCGCCCGCATGATCACCTGGTCGAACGCCGGCGTCAGCCCCTCGCGCAGCTCGCTCGGCGGCGACTTCACCGGCGCCGGGCCCGGGGCCCGTCCGGTGAGCATGTGGTAGGTCAGCGCGCCGAGCCCGTACACGTCGGCGCGGACGTCCAGCCCGCCGCCGAACCGCGCCTGCTCCGGCGACATGTATCCGGGGGTGCCGACCGGCAGCGTGAACGCGCCGGACGCGTGCGCCAGCGCCTTCGCGAGGCCGAGGTCGGCGATGAGCAGCTTCTCGCCGCCGTCCGGCGTCGACTGGAACAGCACGTTGGACGGCTTCAGGTCGCGGTGGATCACCCCGAGCGTGTTGATCACCTCGACGCCGTAGGCGATCTGCTCGGCGAGCGCAACGACCTCGCTGACCGGAAGTGGCCGTTCGCGCATGCGGTCGCCGAGCGTCCCCAGGTCGGCGTAGGACATGACGAAGTACGGGCGGGCGTCCGGCAGCTCCCCGATGTCGTGCACGCGGACGAGCCGCTCGGAGTCGGCGCGGCGCAGGATCCGGGCCTCCTCCAGGAAGCGGTTGCGCACGTCCAGATCGTCGACCAGATTGCTGTTCAGCACCTTGATGGCGACCTGCGACTCCAGGGCGTCGTCGTGCCCCAGCCACACAGAGGCGAACGCCCCCGAACCCAGGACGCGATCGATTCGGTAACGGCCTACAGCTGGTGGGAAAGACACTCCCGTATCATCCCAGCAAACGGGGCTGGCCCGCGAACGACGATGAGGCGGCATGGCATTCGACGAGAGGACCGAGGAGCTCGCGGTGAAGGCCGCGCAGGGCGACCAGGGCGCCCTCAACGAGCTCCTCCGCAAGATCGAGCCGGACGTGCTGCGGCACACCTCCCGGTTCCTGCCCTGCCGGCAGGACGCCGAGGAGGCCTGCCAGGACGCGCTGCTCCAGGTCGCCCGGAACATCCACCGGTTCGAGGGCCGGTCGCGGTTCAGCACCTGGCTGCACGTCGTCGTCGCCAACTCCGCCCGCTCCACCTACCGGTCGCTGAAGCGGCGCGCGGTCGAGCAGGCCGGCGAGCTGCCGCAGCAGCGCCCCGACCCGCGCCGGACCAGCGTCATCGCCGGGTCCCGGGTCGACATCCTGGACGCCATGGAGGATCTGGAGGCCCGCAAGCCGGACCTCATCCAGGCCCTCGTGCTGCGGGACGTGTCCCAGCTGGAGTACGCGGAGATCGCCAAGCAGCTCAACCTGCCGCTCGGCACGGTCAAGTCCCGCATCCACGAGGCGCGCAAGCAGGTCAGGCAGACGCTGGGCGAGTCGTACACGTGACCGGGCGGCCCGCCTGACGGGCCGCCTCGCCTGACGGGCCGCCCCGCCTGACGGCGCGCCCCGTCAAAGGTCGGTAATCGCGCGGTAACGGTGCGTCCAGAATCGGTGCCGTGAGCTGCGCGTCTGCAGCAGCATGCGGGCATGCCATCAGGACCGGCCACCCGCCACGACCGCCCGATCTTCGTTCTCGGCTGCGCCCGTTCGGGGACGACCCTGCTGCGGCTGATGCTCCACTCGCACTCCCGCATCGCGCTCCCGACGGAGACCAAGTTCGTCCTCCCCGCCTATACGGCACGGTGCGAATTCGGTGACCTCGCGGAGAGGAAGAACAGGCGCGCGCTCGCCGAGTGGATCACGGACGACCGGTCGACCAAGGTCCACGAGCTCGGGCTGGACGCCGGCGAGGTCGTCGACGAGATCGTCGCCGGGCCGCCGACGCTCGGCTCCGCGGTCGGCGCCGTGTTCCGCGCCTACGCGCGCCTGCAGGGGAAGGCGCGCTGGGGCGACAAGCGCCCGAGCTACGCCCGGTACGCCGGCCCGCTGCTGCGGATGTTCCCGGACGCGCAGTTCGTCCACCTCGTCCGGGACGGCCGGGACTGCGTCGCGTCCCTGCTGGAGATGCCCTGGTACGACGGCGACGTCCACCACGCCGTGTCGCTCTGGCGCGAGACGATCGACCAGGGCCGCCGGCTCGCCTCGCGGCTCGGCCCCGACACCTACTACGAGCTGCAGTACGAGCGGCTCGTCGCCGACCCCGCCGACGAGCTGACCCGGCTCTGCGGGTTCCTCGGCGAGGACTTCGACCCGGCGATGACGCACCCCGAGGGCCTCGCGCGGAAGACCGTCCCGTCCCGCAAGAGGTGGCACGGCCGGACGCACGACGCCGTCACCACGGGCCGCATCGGATCCTGGGCGGAGCGGCTCGACCCGTGGGAGATCAGCCTGGCGGAGGCCGCGTTCGGCGAACGCCTCGCCGAGTTCGGCTACGAGCCGAGCGGACTGCCGAAGCCGTCCGCGTCCCAGCTCGCCCACTTCGCCCGGATCAGCGCCCACCGCCGCATGGCGCAGAGCAAGGACGCGCTGCGCGAACGCTGGAAGCAGCACCACGAACCGAACCCGGTCGCCTCCCGCTTGGCCACCGAACCGTCCGCCACGACCACCTGAGCCCGCGGCGTGTTGCCCTGACCGCCCGGAAGGGCAACACGCCGCTTCTCTAGTCGAGGGCGGCGAGTTGGTCGGCGAACCACTGTTGCGGGGGGAGGGCCGTCGCGGCGGCCGTGAGACGGGCGCAATGCTCGGCGCGCTGGGCGCGCGGCATCAGCAGGGCCTGGTGCAGGGTCTCCGCCGTCTGCGTCACGTCGAAGGGGTTGACCATCAGGGCATCCTCCGACAATTCGGACGCCGCGCCCGCCTCCCGTGACAGGACGAGCGCGCACCCCTGCTCCGACAGGACGGGCCCTTCCTTCGCGACGAGGTTCATCCCGTCGCGGATCGGATTGACCAGCAGGACGTCCGCCAGACCGTAGGCGGCCAGGGAACGCGGATAGTCGTCGTTCACCTGCAGGATCAGCGGCTCCCAGTCAGCGGTGCCGAACTCGTCCGTGATCTGCTCGGCCATGTCCTGGACGGCTGCCGTGTATGCGCGGTACTCGGGCAGGTCGTAGCGGGACGGGTAGGCGAACGCCAGGTGCACCACGCGTCCGCGCCACTCGGGATGGTTGACGAGCATCTCCCGGTAGGCGGCGAGACCGCGCACGATGTTCTTCGACAGTTCCGTACGGTCGATCCGCACGATGAGCTGACGGTCGCCCACCTGCTCCCTCAGCGCGCGCGCCCGCTCAACGACGTCCTGCTGGGCGGCGCGCTTGCGCAAGGCCGGTTCGTCGACGCCGAGGCCATGGACGCCCACGTGCGTGGTGTGCCCTGCGCAGGTGACGGTACGAGCCGTCCGGTCGACGCGTGCACCCGGCACGAGTTCGCAGCAGTCGAGGAACGCCGACGCCCACCGCTCGGTGAGGAACCCCGCGTGGTCGGCGCCGAGTATGCCCAGAAGGACCTGCACACCGATGTCGTCAGGCAGCAGCTTGTAGTACTCGGGCGGCGCCCATGGCGTGTGGGAGAAGTGGACGATTTTCAGGTCGGGACGCCGTTCCCGGAGCATTCGCGGGGCCAGCGACAGGTGGTAGTCCTGGATCGCGGCCTTCGCGCCGTGGGCGGCATCCCGTGCCAGGGCGTCCGCGAAGGCCGCGTTGTACGCCTCATAGGACTGCCAGTCGCGGCGGGCGCGAGCATCGAAGTGCGGGCTGCGCGGTGTGTCGTACAGGAGGTGGTGGACGAACCACAGCGTCGAGTTGGCCACCGCGTTGTACGCACGGTCGAACGTGGCCGCCGGGATGTCGAGCATCCGTACGGCCGCGCCACCGGTGTCGTAGCCCGCCTGGTCTATGCGACCGTCCGGTGAACGGCGAGCAGCCGTCCGATCGGCCTCGTTGAGGCTCGCGCACACCCACAGCACGTCCGGGCCATGGTCGGACGGCACCGACGTCCCCGCAGGCTGAGTCGGACGAGGCGGCCCAGGGTCGCGTGGGGCGCCCGTGACGGCGGCCAGGCCCGACACCAGTCCACCCCCGCCACGACGCATGATGAACTCGCCGCTCTCCGAAAGCGAGAAGGACACCGGGCCACGGTTGGACGCCACCAGCACTTGGCTCATACCCGCAGGGTCTCAGTTGTGACCGATGCGCTCCACAGTGACCCACGTGGTTTCCACCACGGCCGGACCCGGCCCGATTAGCGCGGAACGCGAGGGGTACCCGACCGGAATGAGCAGGTCCGACACAACGAAGACCGTGCTCGTCGCCGGTGCCGCCAACCTCATCCTCGCCATCACCAAGCTGATCGCCGGCCTGCTGGCCGGGTCCAGCGCGATGCTCGCGGAGAGCGCACACTCGATCGCGGACACGCTCAACCAGAGCTTCCTGTTCGCGTCCCTGCGACGCAGCGAACGTCCCCCCGACAAGCGCCACCCCTTCGGATACGGCAACGAGCGGTACATCTGGTCGCTGCTCGCCGCCTTCGGCATCTTCATCGCCGGAGCCGGGTTCTCGATCTTCGAGGGCATCCTGACCATGACCGGCCACGGCGGCACCGGGCACGCCGTGTGGCTCGCCTACGCCGTCCTCGCCCTCGCCGCCGTGCTGGAGGGGACGTCCTGGATCCGCGCCTTCTACCAGGCGCGCAAGGAGACCCGGCAAAGCGACCACGACCTCGTCGAGCACGTCCGCCGGTCGCCCGACCTGACGTTCAAGACCGCGCTGTTCGAGGACAGCGCCGCGATGGTCGGCCTCGCGCTCGCCGCCGGCGGGCTGGTGCTGCGGCAGATCACCGGCTCGGAGTTCTGGGACGGGCTCGCGTCCGTCCTCATCGGGCTGCTGCTCGCCGGGCTGGCGCTGCTGATCGGCCGGGAGAGCACCGTGCTGCTCATCGGGCGGGCCGCCGACCCCGACGCGCAGCGCGAGATCCGCGCGGAGATCCTCGGCGCGCCCGGCGTGACCGGCGTGGACGAGCTGCTCACCATGCACTTCGGCCCCGAGCAGCTGCTCGTCGCCGCCAAGGTCAACTTCTCCGACGCCATCAGCGCCGATGAGGCCGAGGACGTCGCCGGGGAGATCGACCGGCGGCTCCGGGAGCGGCTCCCGATCGTCCGGCACGTGTTCCTCGACCCGACCCAGCGCACCGTCCGCAAGGAGTCGCCCGCGTGATCAAGACCTCGGCCGGGTAACGTCTCACTCGGTGGACCTACCTGTCTGGCATCCGGTCAGTTCATGTAAAGTCACGCATACGAGCTCAAACCGCTCGGATCTACAACTGCATACCGCTCATCCAGAGGGGTGGAGGGACCGGCCCTGCGAAGCCCCGGCAACCACCCGGCTATGGCGCGCTCGCGATCCTGCGAGGCCGGCCGGGAGATGGTGCCAACTCCGGCCTGCGACCAAGGTGGCGCAGGGAAGATGGGGAGAAAGGCCTCGCCCTCATGGCACTCACGCCTGCCACAGACCTCGGACCCGCTACCGCGCTCGTCTGCCGCGAATGCGGCTCCACCCGCGACCTCGGTCCCTTCTACGCCTGTGAAGAATGTTTCGGCCCCCTGGAGATCGCCTACGACTTCGCCGGCGTCTCCCGCGCGAGCATCGAGTCCGGGCCGCGCAACATCTGGCGGTACCGCGGGCTGCTGCCCGTCCCGTCCAACGTCGCCGACACCCCCAACACCGAGCCGGGCCTGACCCGCCTCGTCCGCGCCGACAACCTCGCGGAGAGCCTCGGCCTGCAGAGCCTGTGGGTGAAGGACGACAGCGGCAACCCGACCCACTCGTTCAAGGACCGCGTCGTCGCCGTCGCGCTCGCCGCCGCCCGCGAACTCGGCTTCAAGGTGCTGGCCTGCCCGTCCACCGGCAACCTCGCCAACGCCGTCGCCGCCGCCGCGGCCCGCGCCGGGATCCGCAGCGCCGTGTTCGTCCCGTCCAACCTCGAATCGCAGAAGATCATCACGACGGCCGTGTACGGCGGGACGTTCGTGACGGTCGACGGCAACTACGACGACGTCAACCGCCTCGCCTCCGAGATCGCCGGGGAGCAGGACGACTGGGCGTTCGTCAACGTCAACGTCCGGCCCTACTACGCGGAGGGCTCCAAGACGCTCGGCTACGAGATCGCCGAGCAGCTCGGCTGGCGGCTGCCCGACCAGATCGTCGTCCCGGTCGCGTCCGGCTCTCAGCTCACCAAGATCGACAAGGCGTTCCAGGAGCTGATCAAGCTCGGCCTCGTCGAGGACAAGCCGTACCGCGTGTTCGGCGCCCAGGCCGCCGGCTGCGACCCGGTCGCCGCCGCGTTCAAGGCCGGGCACGACGTCGTCCGCCCGGTGAAGCCCGACACGATCGCCAAGTCCCTCGCCATCGGCAACCCCGCCGACGGCCCCTACGTCCTGGACGTCGCCCGCCGCACCAACGGAGCCGTCGAGGACGTCACGGACGCCGAGGTCGTCGAGGGCATCCGCCTGCTCGCCCGCACCGAGGGCATCTTCGGCGAGACCGCCGGCGGCGTCACCGTCGCGACCCTGCGCAAGCTGATCGACGCGGGCACCCTCGACCCGTCCGCCGAGACCGTGATCATCAACTCGGGGGACGGCCTGAAGACCCTGGACGCCGTCGCCCCGGTCGTCGCCCCGTCCGCGAACATCGCCCCGTCCCTGGAGGCGTTCCGCGCCGCCGGCCTCGCCTGAGAAAAGGAGCATCATGAGCGTTTCCGTGCGCATCCCGACGATCCTGCGGACCTACACGGGCGGCGAGTCCGAGGTGAAGGCCGAGGGCGCCACCCTGCGCGCCGTCGTCGCCGACCTGGAGGCGAACCACGCCGGCATCTCCGCCCGCATCCTGGACGACGCGGGCAAGATCCGCCGCTTCGTGAACGTCTACGTCGGCGACGAGGACGTCCGCTTCGCCGACGGCCTCGACACCCCCACCCCCGACGGCGCCCAGATCTCCATCATCCCCGCCGTGGCCGGCGGCTGACGCCCGTCGCCGAGCGGCCCGGTCCCGCCCGGGACCGGGCCGCCGATCGGTACAAACCCCCATGCACCCCTGCGACCGCGCACTACGATGACGCGGTGCGAACGGACGACACGACCGAACTGATCCACCTGTCCGATGACCTGGGAAACAGCGTCGTCCTACGAGTGACGGGCCAGGAACCCCCCGGCCTCACCGGCGTCATAGAGGTCGGCAGCTATTTCGTCAGCGGCTCCATCAAAACCTGGCTGGCCGCCGAAGACCTGACCGCGTGGGAGAAGGCCCTCGACTCCCTGGCGCAGGGCGACGACGCCGCCGCATGGCGCGAAGGCCAGCGCGCAACCGAGATCTTCCTAGAGATCGACGACTACGACCGAGTACGCGTCGCCGTGGTCGACCGGCAGTCCTTCCTCGTGACGGTGGAACTCACCATCGAAGTCGCCGAAGATTGGCTCGAAGACCACCGCGAACGCCTGACCACCGTCCGCGCGCTACTCCCCGAGTAACTCGCAGTCCCCACGTGGACGAGTCCGGCGCGGCCGAAGATGGTCGGCGACACCCCAGCCGACCCGGCAGCGACACACTGCAGAGAACCCCGCAGGGGGGTTCCGCCGCAGGTGGGAACGGGTCTGGGCGGGCAGGCGAACCTTCCCCCGCACAGGATGTGTGGCGCTTGCACTCGGCAGGGTGGAGTGACCAAGAAGACGAGTAGCCACCCCCTGACCTGCGAACGGACGGCCCCACCCTGCACGGACGGGGCCGTCCGTTCCGCAACTGTTCCGTGCTGCTGGGCTCAGCTCGGTGCTACTGCAGCGGCGGCGAACAGACTTGCCAGGATGTTGCTCGCGACAGTTGCAGCAGGAGTGAACCATGAGCGCCACTTCTTCATGAGCATCACCTCCCCTTCGCGCCTTCCTCCGGACGCTTGCCCGGAGATGAATGCAGCAAGGTAGGCAGCGCCGCCGAGAAGCAGTAGCCCCGAGACTCGGTGAGACACCGAGCTCAACCCAGCAACAGGCACGGTCAGGATATGCGGCCTGACCGCAGCACGCACCTGCCTGAGCTTCCCGTCTGCCGTCGTCCCGCGCTCCGCGCTGCCGGGCTAGGGCCAGGGGGTGAAGGTGGAGCGCCCTGCTGGACGAACGACCTTCACCCCCTGGCCCTGGTCTGGTAGATCTCTGATCGGGACGGCGGCAGACGGGAAGCTCAGGCCCTTACCCTCAATCTTCGGCGACCGTCACGGGTACGCCCCGTGCTTCCCGGAGTCGGAGTGCCCCCGCCGGAGGCAAAGAAGACCTCGGCCACGTGTGGTCGGATGACGGGCGGCGGCGCGACCCGGTGACCGCCGGCGGCTGGCGGACGGGGCGGCGGTGGCAGGATGCGCGGCCCGGCGCGGCCGTCGGTGACCGGCGCCCACGCCGCACGCTCCGGGCGGCCTGGCGCGGGGCCGCGCAGCGGCCTGAGCGCCGCCGCCCCTTGATCCCAAACAGCCCAATTCGGCAGTTCAGCGCAGCCAACCACGGAGAATCGCCGCAAAAGATGGTGCGAGGAGGTCTTGGATGCGTCATGCTCATAGGTGGACACGGAGCTAGCTGTCTTCGACAGAAGTGGATGAGCGGCAATGAGCAACCGAAAGTCCCCGCGCTCTGACGTTAGAATTAGAGAGGTAGCTGGATGGCCGCACAAAGTATCCAATCAAGTATTTGTGCAATGGTGTCTGAAATTTTCATCTGAGAGACTTGAAACTAATCAGTGGGGCTCTTGGGGAAATTCCGGATATCGCATCGGGGATGCGAATGGAAATCATTTTGCAATTGAGCCAACTGGCCCTCTTGCCTGGAAGTTGTCCAAAATGGTCGGCTTCGAAGCAGACGAGGTAAAACCCTTGTTAATGGAAGCCGCAGAGAAGACGAGTAAAGGCGATACAGGCGAAGACGTTGCCTATCAAGCGGAATTGGTGAGCCCAACTCCGCCACTCGATGCATCATTCGGGTTAAACCTCGCCCGCATGCTAGGCGAACGAGTCCGGATTGATGGAGCGCGGAGGCTTTCTCGGTACGCTTTGCTGGATTTCACCGAAGGAGAAGCTGAAACTCCAACTCCACTCTTTCCACCTGATATCCGTATCAAAGCGACAATATTCGTTCCCGGGCCGGCGCCAGGTGACTTGGCGAACCAGGCAGCAGCTTCGACAATGGAAGTCGTCGCGGCTATCTGTGCATTTGCTCTGAGTCGGCCCGTAGACACTCCCCCAGTGATATTCCCTGTGGACGCTAAGGACATGGAGGAAATACTTGCACGTAGAGACGATGTGAGCATCCTGGGCTTGGCTCGCGATTCTATCAGCCTAGACATCATAGATGCCCTTTCCACCCTTGGAGACAGGGAATCAGTATTGCGTGTCAGAAACGCGCTTATCACCATTCACCACGCACAGCGTCAAAGTAACTCAGATATCGCCACAATGCTCTACGTGTGCGCTATCGAAGCCCTAATTACTCCCGGAGAAACCCGACCTTGGAGGAAAAATAGAGTGGTAGCACGTTTTCGAGACGGGCTCCTATCTCTGTGCACACACAAAATTGATGAGATTCTAAATCATCCCAATGTTGAAATGGCATTCGATCACAAGAAGCGTGGTCAGATCGTCAGGCAGCGCAAAGAATTGGTTGAGCGTATCTATGATCTAAGGTCCTTTCCTACTCACACTGGAATTACACCCTCTGGGGCCTATATGGCCTTTGCGTATAACGATTTCTCTATGCGGGCGGCACTCCTGTCGGATATCTCGCGGGCCGCAGTGTTGGCCTATATACAATCTCCACGTTCATTTTTGACTGGAATGCCGAAGATAGATCCGGCGGTTCAAGTGAACGAATAGAAACTCCGCTCTCGTATTCGACTGGCAACCTGTTCGTGGAGGCCAGAGTCCGAGGGCGTATGGTGGCGGGCATGATTCGTGCGGTTGTGTTTGATGTTGGGGAGTGTCTGGTTGATGAGTCTCGGGAGTATGGGACGTGGGCTGACTGGTTGGGGGTGCCTCGGCATACGTTCTCGGCGATGTTCGGGGCGGTGATCGCTCGGGGGTTGGACTACCGGGAGACGTTCCAGGTGTTCGCGCCTGGGTTCGATCTGACGCAGCAGCGGCAGGAGCGGGCCGAGGTGGGGCGGCCTGAGACGTTCGGGGAAGAGGACTTGTATCCGGATGCGCGTCCGACGCTGGCCAAGCTGCGGGGTGATGGGCTGTGGGTCGGGATTGCGGGGAATCAGACGGTGCGGGCCGGCGGGATTCTGCGGTCGTTGGAGCTGCCTAGTGACATGATCGCGACGTCGGATGACTGGGGTGTGTCCAAGCCTGATCCGGGGTTCTTCCGGTGTGTGGTGGAGGCTGCGCCGTGTGAGGCCGACCAGGTGCTGTATGTGGGTGACCGGTTGGACAACGACATCAGGCCCGCGGCGCAGATGGGGTTGCGGACGGCGCTGATCCGGCGGGGGCCGTGGGGGATCGTTCAGCAGGACGACCCGGAGGCCGACCGCGTTCCGACGATGCGGATTGATTCGCTGGCCGAGCTTCCGGGCCGTGTCGCTGAGTTCAACGCTGGAGCGCGCTGAGGGTGGTCTGCCATCCGTACAGGCGGTCATCTAGGCGGCGGACGCATTCGGTGTCGGCCCAGGGCTGGAGGGCACGGCGGACGTCGTGCACGCGGTCCATGCCGGTGGCGTACCAGGTGACGGCGAGTTGATCTAGGGCCTGTTCGGCGTAGGAGCATGCGGCTTCGGGGTCGCGCTGGGCGATCTCGACGGCGGCCAGGTCGCCGAGGATGACGGTGCGTTGTTTGGCGTTGGTGTCGCCGATGGCGTCCAGGACGCCGAGGAGGGTGGCTTTGGCCTGGGCGGGCTGACCGGCTTTGAGCTGGGTGTCTCCCTTGAATGAGGCGAGGCTGATGGGTGAGAACCAGTTGAACCAGTCGGGGGCCGGCTGTCCGGTGCTTTCGGAGAGCAGGTGTTCGGCGTGGTTGATGAGGCGGAGTGCTTCGCGGGGGTGTCCGCAGCGGGTTTCGCATTCGGCTTCGACGGCGTCCAGCCATGCCAGGAATTCGGCGGGGGCGGTGCCGCGTCGGGCGTAGGTGCGGGCGGCGCGCATGCGTTCGGCGGCCTCGTCGCGTCGGCCGTCCCATCCGGGGATGAATGCGGCGTGAGCGAGGATCGCGGCGCCCAACAGTGGGTTGTCGGCTTCGCCGGCGGCCTGGAGGGCGCGAACGTATGAGGCGTCGGCGTCGTCTGGCTGGCGTAGGTCGAAGAACTCGATGCGCCCGACTAGGAGCAGGGACTCGGCGAGTGCGGTGGCCAGGATGGTGCGCGGGACGCCGGTGGTCTCGGCGAGTAGCTGCGTGCCGAGTTTGGTGTGCTCGACCACGGTGGGGTGGAGCTGGGCGGGTTGGACGGAGAAGTAGAGGCGTCGCAATGCGCCGTTGATGGCGGAGAAGTCGGCCCCGACCGTGGGCGGTTGGACGGCGGCGTTGGCCTTGGGGAGTGGGGGCGTGGCGCCGGTGCCTTGGGTGGGGCCGGTGGGTGCGGTGGTGTTCGGCCGTGGCGGGGGTGGCGTGTCCGGGGTCTCCCACGGTGGGGTGAAGCCGAGTTCTTCGACGGGTAGTTGCAGCACGTGGACCAAGAGGCGTTGGTGGTCGGCGCGGGGCCACGGCGGGGAGGTGGACTCCCAACGTCGGATCTGGCGGGCGCTGATCTGCATATTGCCCAAGCCCAGCAGCGGCGCGGCTGCCGTCATGGCGTCGGCTAGCGCCTGCTGCGATGCGTACCCGGCGTGTTGCCGGGCTGCTTTGAGACGGGTGTTTCCTGCTGGGCGCGGCATCGTGGTTCCCTCCGCTGTGAGTCCTCTTCGGGTCCGACTTTAGCGGTCATTGGGGCACTGAGCGGACGTTGTGACGCGCCTAACGTCGCACAGTGTCCTCATAGCGTCCTCTAAGCGCCCTATCTAGGACCTTCAATAGGACGTTCGGAGGCGGGATGGTTGGCCTTATGCGAGACGAGCAGACGGACAGCGGGTGCGGGCACTGCGGCGGGCGTGGGTGGAAGTTCGCTCACGCTCGGCGGGCGGTGCTGGTCGGGGTTCCGGTTGGTTCCGGGCCTGAGGTTGAGCGGGTGCCGTGTCGCTGGTGTGCGCCGTCGCGTGAGGTGCGGGCGGCGTAGTTCGTCCAGGCTGCGGGGCCGGTGGGGCGTCGTGGCGGCTGATGCACGGTTCGGGTCCCCGTCCGGATCGACCGTGTTGGGGGTGGTAGGTCATCCCCGCGGCCGCTGTCCTGCCGGTCCCGCTCTTCTTCTCCTTGGGGAGTGGTGCGTGTGGGTGCGTTGGCGAGTTCTCGGGCTGATGGCGCGTGGCGTCCGGCGGCGTTGGCGCTGATCGCCGAATTGGAGCGGCGGGGCCTGGTGGGCAAGGCATGGGGGCACGGCGCGGTGCGCGTCTACAACCCGGCCGGTGAACCCGATGGCAGTGACCCGCTGGGGCGGATGCTGGGGCCGGGGATGCGGCAAGAGGTGCTGTGTCGCCGCCGGGACGGGGTGCTCTGGTGGTGGTGGGCCTGGTCGGGGCCGACCCGCACGTCTCCGCCGGAGTTGGAGCCGTTGTGCCCGGTGGCCGACGCGGTGACGGCGGTGGAACGGATCGCGCGAGTCCTGGCGGTGCCGTTCGCCGACTCGCCGGCGTCCCTCGACGGCTCGGCCTCGGACGCCTCGTCCGGCTCGTCCGGCTCGTCGGGCGGGTGCGGGTGATGGGGGTGTCGTGGGTGTCGGCTTCGGACGAGACGGGTCGGCGGCCGGTGGCGGCGCAGGTTGAGCGGGAGTTCTCCGGGGTGGTGGCCTGGTACGGGCACGCCACCGGTGCATGGTGGGCGATGGTCCGAATTCCGGGTGATGTGCGGCTGGTGGAGGCACTCAATCCGCGGGAGTTGCGGGAGGCGATCGTCAACGCGCGGGGGTGGCCGTGGCCGAGGTGAACGACGCCTTCGATAGAGGGCACACCGCCGGGCATTCGGGCATCGGGCCTGAGTGCCCGGTGTGGTGTCTGGGGGTACGGACGGTCGGTGACCTGGTCGGCCTGCTGGTGGAGGCAGGCCGGTTATCCGGGCTGCATGCGGCGGCGGGCGTCGACGGCGGGCATGAGCATGAGCGGGTGACGGTGGCCTGTCCGGTCGGGTGCCTGGGATTGTCGGCGCATGTGGCGAATGCGCTGCGGCATGGATTGGGCCGGTCGGTGCGTGTCGGGGATGTGTTGGGGTTGCTGCATTCGGGGAGATTGGACGAGGTGCGGGAAATGGGGGCTCGGCGGGTCGGGGAGGTTCGGACGGCGCTGGTGGCGGCCGGTTTCCCTGTGCCGCCTGACATGGGATGAGGAACGGCCGGTAACCGGGTTCCCTCCGTGCTGTGGGCGTGCTGGTGCGGTCGTTTGGGGCTGACGTGTGGGTGTGCCACGGGCTACAGTGCCGGGAGGTGCACTTATGCGGTCAAGCGTCCTAGTAGTCAGGTGGTCGATATGTCGAGCTTGGAATTCGAGCCTCCGAAGTATGCGCGCGTAGTGCTGGAAATGCGGCGCCGGATCGAGAACGGCGAATACCCGCCCGGGTCCATGCTTCCCTCGGAATCACAGCTCGTCCGTGAGTTCGCGGTGGGGCGTACCACGGTGGTGCGGGCGTTGCAGATGCTCCAGCAGGACGGATGGATCACCCGTGAGCACGGGCGCGGGTCGTTCGTGAAGGGTCGCCCTGCTTCGGACGTGCGGGTCGGTCGGCGGGGGCTGGCGCTGTTGGACCGTCCCGAGACGTTGCCGGGTGTGCGGCTGGTCGACGTCGGCCAGGTCGACGCCCCTGGGCCGGTGGCTGCGTTGTTCGGTCCAGATGGTGGGCGGGTGTTGGCTCGGCGGTCGCTGACGGTCCGCGACGGGATCTCTTCGGATCTGGTGACGTGCTGGTTCCCGCCTGAGCTGGTGTTCGGTACCGACCTGGACAAGGACGCGGCGTTGCCGGTCGGGCTGCGGGATCACCTGCGGTCGGTCAAGGGCCTGCGGGTGGATCACATCTCCGAGCGGCTGACCGCGCGGCTTCCCGCCGGCGATGAGGCCGAGTTGCTGGAGATCAAGAAGTCTGAGCCGGTGCTGTCGATGCTGGCGGGCGTGCACGATGCCTCAGACGTGGTGCGGTTCGTGGTCGAGGTCGTAATGCCGGGATCGCTGCATGAGCTGGAGGACGTGTACAGCGTCCCGGACTGACCACACTTGTTGATGTGATGCACGTCACTCTCTTCTGAGCTTGTTCGGTCGAGTGGGCGACGTACACTCATGTCATAAGCACTCGTCCGGACAAGCGGTCGGGTGAACAAGAAAGGTGGTTCGTGATGGCGGTGCAGGGTCCGTTCAAGGTCGCGTTCGGGGACGTGTTCCCGTTCGGGGCGTTCGTCAAGGGCGGTGTCGAGCCGGTGCGGGACTTCGACCGGTCGACCCGCGAGAACTTCGTGCAGGCGCACGACAAGGACACCGGGGAACTGGTGTGGGCGGTGGAGGTGCTGGACGCCGACCCCGAGTCCAAGGGCACGTTCAAGGTCAAGCTGGCGGCGCCGGTGCAGCCGATCA
>NZ_JABXFD010000255.1 GCF_013372625.1 Actinomadura sp. BRA 177 | reverse complement strand
GTAGAGAGAGTGGACGTAGGAGGGAGGGCGTCCATGACCGCTGTGGCCGGGAGGCGGCACCGTCCGGTCGAGTTCGTCGATCGGGGCGGGCTGGCGCGCGACCTTGGCAGGGTTGTGGAGGGGGAGGTCAGGTTCGATCCGGGGTCGACCGCGTTGTATGCGAACGATGCGTCGATCTACCGGCAGATTCCGGTCGGGGTTGTTGTGCCGCGGCACGCGGGGGACGTCGAGGCGGCACTGGAGGTGTGCCGGCGGTACGACGTGCCGGTGTTCGGGCGCGGGTGCGGGACGGGTCTCGCCGGGCAGAGCGTCAACGCGGCGGTGCTCTTCGACTTCACCAAGTACATGAACGAGATCGTCGAGCTGGATCCGGAGGGGCGGACGGCGCGGGTGCAGCCGGGCGTCATCTGCGACCAGCTCCGGAACGCGGCGGGGGAGCACGGGCTGACGTTCTCGGTGGACCCGGCGACGCACGACCGGTGCACGCTCGGCGGGATGATCGGCAACAACTCGTGCGGGACGCACTCGGTGATGGGCGGCAAGACCGTCGACAACGTCCTGGAACTCGATGTCGTTACTTACGACGGGACGCGGATGACCGTGCGGGCCGGGGATGTCCCGGCTGTGGACGGGCGCGAGGGTGAGATCTACCGGGAGTTGCGGGGGATCGCGGAGCGGTACGGGGATCTCATTCGGGAGCGGTATCCCGACATTCCGCGCCGGGTGTCCGGATACAACCTCGACAGCCTGCTGCCGGAGAACGGGTTCGACGTCGCGAAGGCCCTGGTCGGGAGCGAGTCGACGTGCGTGCTGGTGCTGGAGGCGAAGGTCCGGCTGCTGCCCGATCCGGCGCATCACGCGCTGCTGGTCATCGGGTATCCGGACGCGGTGACGGCGGCCGAGCACGTGCCGGAGCTGCTCGGCACGGACGGGCTGATCGGCCTGGAGTGCTTCGACGCCGGGGTGATCGACAACCTGGAGGCGCACGGCGCGCACATCCCCGGGATCGACGACCTGCCGGAGGGCGGTGCGTGGCTGCTCGCCGAGTACGGCGCGGACACGCAGGAGCAGGCAAACGAGCTGTGCGAGACGGTGAAGGCGCGTCCGCACGGCGGGCACCCGAAGCTGTTCGAGGAGCCGGAGGGGCAGGAGCAGATCTGGGAGGTCCGGCGCAGCACGATCGAGTTCACGCGGCTGCCGGGGCAGCATTCCGGGCTGGCCGGGTGGGAGGACGCCGCGGTTGCGCCCGAGAAGCTCGCCGATTATCTGCGCGACTACTGCGCCTTGGTCGAGCGGCACGGCTATCACACCGTTGTTTTTGGGCATTTCGGGCAAGGGTGCATGCACAACCGGCTCGATCTGGATCTGCAGACGCCCGAGGGCATCGAGAATTTCCGGAGTTTCCTGGAGGAGGCCGGGGACCTCGTCGTCCGGTACGGCGGGTCGCTGTCCGGCGAGCACGGGGACGGGCAGCTGCGCGCGAACCAGCTCGCGAAGATGTACGGGCCCGAGCTGGTCGCGGCGTTCGGCGAGTTCAAGGACGTCTTCGACCCGCGCCGGCGGATGAACCCCGGCAAGATCGTCGCGCCGTACCGGCCGGACCAGAACCTGCGGCTCGGCACTGATTACCGGTCCCGCGAGGTCAGCACGTTCTTCCAGTACCCGGAGGACGAGCGGAACTTCGCCGACGCGACCAACCGCTGCTTCGGTATCGGCAAATGCCGGCACGTCGAGGGCGGGACGATGTGCCCGAGCTTCATGGTCACCCGCGAGGAGAAGCACTCCACGCGGGGACGGGCGCGGCTGCTGTTCGAGATGATGAGCGGCCCGCTCAGCAAGGACGGCTGGCGCGACGAGAACGTCAAGGAAGCCCTTGATCTGTGCCTGTCCTGCAAGGGGTGCAAGGGCGACTGCCCGGTATCGGTCGATATGGCGACGTACAAGGCGGAGTTCCTCGCCCACTACTACAAGGGGCGGCTGCGGCCCCGCCAGGCGTACGCGCTTGGCCTGATCCCGCTGTGGGCGCGGCTCGGTTCAACGGTTCCGGGCCTGGTCAACGGGCTGCTCGGCAACCCGGTCACCGGACGCCCGCTGCGGCTGGCCGCCGGGATCGAGCCGGAGCGGGCCGCCCCCGCGCTGGCCGCCCGCACGTTCCGGGACTGGTTCGCGGCCCATCAAGGCCCAGAAAGCGGGCGGCCGGTCATGCTCTGGCCCGACACGTTCACGAACTTCTTCACGCCCGAGGTCGGCATCGCCGCCGTTGGCGTCCTTGAGGACGCGGGCTACCAGGTGCGGCTGCCGGACGACGCGCGCCTGTGCTGCGGCCGTCCCCTCTACGACTACGGGATGCTGCCGACGGCCCGGCGCTGGCTGCGCCGGTCGCTGGACGCGCTCGCCGAGCCGATCTCCGACGGCGTCCCGCTGGTCGGCCTCGAACCGAGCTGCCTCGCCGTCTTCCGCGACGAGCTGACCAACATGTTCCCGGACGACGCCGACGCGCACCGCCTCGCCGGGCAGTCGTTCACCCTCGCCGAGCTGCTGGCCCGGGACGGCTACGACCCGCCCGCAATCGACCGTGACGCCCTCGTCCAGGTGCACTGCCACCAGGGCGCCGTGCTCACCCACGACTCCGAGCGCGAGCTGATGGAGCGCGCCGGCCTGCGGCTGGACGTCCCGGACTCGGGTTGCTGCGGCATGGCCGGGTCCTTCGGCTACGAGCGCGGCGAACGCTACGCGGTGTCGCGGGCGGCGGGGGAGCGGGTGATCCTGCCCGCCGTCCGGGAGGCGGCCGATGAGACCGTGATCGTCGCGGACGGGTTCAGCTGCCGGGAGCAGATCGTCCAGGGCACCGGGCGCCGGCCGCTGCACCTCGCCCAGATCCTGCGGCTCCCGGACGACGCCGGCCCGGGCCGTCCCGAGGACTGGTGCCGGGAGGCGCCGCCAAGAACACCACTGGGTCCCCTGCTGGCCGGCGCCGCGGCGGCCGTCGCCGCCGCCGGGACCGGGGCCTACGTACTGCGCAGACTTCTAGGAGGATCCCGATGAGCGAAGAACGCACCGCATCCGATGTCCTCGTCGACCGCCTCCAGGAGTGGGGCGTCGAGGTGATCTTCGGGCTGCCCGGGGACGGCATCAACGGCCTCATGGACGCGCTGCGCAAGCGGCACTCCGACATCAAGTACATCCACGTCCGGCACGAGGAGGTCGCCGCGATGGCGGCCGTCGGGTACGCGAAGTTCACCGGCAAGCTCGGCGTGTGCTTCTCGACGTCCGGGCCCGGCGCCGTCCACCTGATGAACGGGATGCTGGACGCCAAGACCGAGCAGGCGCCGCTCCTCGCCATCACCGGGATGACGTACCACGACCTGATCGGCACGTCGTACCTGCAGGACGTGAACATCGACTACCTGGTCAACGACGTCGCGATCTTCAACGAGCGGATCATGGGGCCGCAGCACGTCACGAACGTCGTCGACTACGCCTGCCGGACGGCCCTCACCCAGCGCGGCCCGGCGCACATCGCGTTCCCGATCGACTTCCAGGCCGCGCCCGCCGACAGCGGGCAGCGGTTCCAGCGGAACGTGCCGGGGCACACGTCCGCGTCCTACCAGCCGCCCGTCCGCATCCCGGAGCCGGGCCTGATCGAGCGGGCCGCCGAGACGCTGAGCGGGAAGGCGAAGGTCGCGATCCTCGCCGGCGCCGGGGCGCGCGGCGCCGGGCCGGAGCTGGAGGAGACCGCCGAGAAGCTCGGCGCGCCGATCATCAAGGCGCAGCTCGGCAAGGACTGCGTGCCGGACGACAGCCCCTACACGACCGGGCCGATCGCGCTGGTCGGGAGCCGTCCGAGCGAGGAGGCCCTGGAGGAGTGCGACGCGCTGCTCATCGTCGGCTCGACGATGCCGTACATCGAGTACTACCCGTCGCCGGGGCAGGCGGTCTGCGTCCAGATCGACGACAAGCCGGAACGGCTCGGGCTCCGGTACCCGGTCGACGTCGGTCTCGCCGGCGACGCCGCCGCGACGCTGCGCGCGCTGCTGCCGCACCTGGCCCGCAACGAGGACCGCTCGTTCCTGGAGAAGGCGCAGCGCGGCATGGCCGACTGGTGGGCGCTGATGGAGGAGCGCAGCACCGACGACCAGACGCCGATGCGCCCGCAGACACCCGCGTGGGCGCTCAACGGCGCCCTCACCGACGACGCGATCGTCTGCGGCGACTCCGGGACCGTCACCACCTGGGTCGCCCGGCAGGTCAAGACGCGCGCCGGGCAGAAGTTCTCCTTCTCCGGGACGAACTGCTCGATGGCGGCCGCGCTGCCGTACGCGATCGGCGCGCAGTCCGCCTACCCGGACCGCCAGGTCGTCGCGTTCACCGGCGACGGGTCGCTGACGATGCAGCTCGGCGACTTCCTGACCTGCGTCCAGCACGGGCTCCCGGTCAAGATCATCGTGATCAAGAACAACACGCTCGGGCTGATCAAGTGGGAGCAGATGGTGTTCCTCGGCAACCTCGAGTACGGCGTGAACATGGCGGGCCTCGACTTCGTCAAGTACGCCGAGGCGTGCGGGGCGCGCGGCATGCGCATCGAGGACCCGAAGACGTGCGCCGAGCAGATGCGCGAGGCACTGTCGTGGGACGGCCCGGTCATCGTCGAGTGCGTCGTCGACGCGCACGAGCCGCCCTACCCGGCGCGGGTGAAGAAGGACCAGGCGGAGAAGCTGCTGTCCGCGCTGCGCGAGGGCACCCCGAACCGGCGCCGCATCGCGCTGCAGATGGTGAAGGACATGCTGGACGAGTCGTCGTTCGACGCGAGCCCGGCCAGCCCCGTCCCCGGCAAGGTGGGGCAGGCGGCGGCCAAGGTCGCCGACAAACTGCGCCGCGATACGGACGAGGAGCCGCGCTAGTCCGCGGTGAGGCCCGGCGGCGGCGGGTCGCCGTCGTCGGCGACCTCCACCGCCCTGACCGTCAGGTCGGTGCCGCCGCTGATCGTCACGTCGGTGCTGCCGCACGGGCACGCGTCGAGCGGCCCGCGCGCCGGGAAGGACGTCCCGCAGCCGGCGCAGTCGGCCACGCCCTCGGGCTCGGTGATGTCGAGCCGGGCGCCGGCCACGCACGTCCCCTCCCCGACGGACGCGAAGCAGATGCGCACCGCGTCCGGCATGACTCCGGAAAGCTTCCCTATTTCGAGGTGGACGACCGCCACCCGTGAATCGGGCATTTGACTGCAAATTGCCGCTATGACGCTCTCCGTGACGGCCAGTTCGTGCACGCGTGCTCCGTCCGCTCTCCGGGCCGTTTCCGTAGCTCAGGCGCTTTTCCCGGTGCCCCTGATCTTCCTCTTCAAACCCTGCCTTTACCAAATCCGAGTGCGCGGCCCGCCGCTTTCCGGACGGTGTTTCGGTCCCATCCGGCCGGGCAGTCCGCAGTGGTAATGATCACTGGGGGAGAGATGGTCACTGCGTGGGAGGCGGGCCTGAGCGGCGCGCCGGAACTCGGCCTGGACCTGCTGGCGATCGAGGCCGACGCGTTCGCGGCGCCGCCGGCGCTGCACCTGCGGGTCCGGCTGCGGCGGCCGGACGGCGGGCCCGTCCAGTGCGTCCTGCTCACCGCGGCCGTGACGATCGCGGCGGCGCGCCGCGACTACGACGACGCCGAACGCGAGCGGCTCACCGGCGTGTTCGGCACGCCCGACACGTGGGACAGGACGCTGGGCGCCCTGCCGTGGGCGCGCATCGGCGCGACCGTGCCGACGTTCACCGGCGGGACGGAGGTGACGCTGTCGCTGCCGTGCGGGCACGACGCGCATACCGACGCCGACCGCTACCTGCACGCGCTCGACGGCGGCGACGTCCCGCTCGACCTGGCCTTCGACGGCACGGTGTTCTGCCCCGGCGCGGACGGGACGTCCCGCACCCGGCAGCTCCCGTGGCACCACGAGGCGACGGCCGTCCTGCCCGTCCAGGCGTGGCGGGACCTGGCGGACCAGGACCAGGGCGCCGCCCGCTGGCTCCGCCTGGACGACGCGTGCTTCGACCGGCTGGCCGCCTACCGGGCGCGCCGCGCGCACTCCTCGTTCGACGACACGGTCGACGAACTGCTCCGGCGGGCCGAGGCGCGGCGCGAGGAGGAGGAGTGGACCGGGTGAGGGCGGTCGCGGGCCTCGCCTGCGGGCGGGAGCTGACCGCGGGGAGCCGGGTCCGGCTGCGGCCCCGCGGCGGCGCGGACGTCTTCGACCTCGTCCTCGTCGGCCGCTCGGCCACCGTCGAGCGGGTCGAAGCCGACCCCGACGGCGGGCTCCACCTGGTCGTCACCGTCGACGACGGCCCCGGCCGGGTCGGGCACCGGTGCTTCATCGGGCTGGACGAGGTCGAGCCGCTGCCGCAGGACGAACCGTCCCGCAAGGTGCTCGTCGCCGGGATCGGGAACGTGTTCCACGGCGACGACGGGTTCGGGGTGGAGGTCGTCCGGCGGCTCGCGGGACACCGGCTGCCGGACGGCGTGGACGTCACCGACTTCGGCATCCGCGGCATCGACCTGATGTGCGCGCTCGGCGACGGCTACCGGACGGTGATCCTGGTCGACGCGGCCGCCCGCGGCGACGCGCCCGGCACCGTCTCCGTCGTCGAGGCGGACGCGGACTCCGGCTTCGGCGGCGCCGTCATCGACGCGCACGGGCTCGACCCGGCGCGGGTGCTGCGGCTGGCCCGCGAGAACGGCCCGGTCCCGCCGCGGATCCTGCTGGTCGCGTGCGAGCCGTCGGCGCAGAACGCCGACGCGACGTGGGAGATGGAACTCAGCGTGCCGGTCGGCGTGGCCGTCGACGAGGCCGTCCGGCTGGTCGAGCGGCTGCTCGTCCAGGAACTCGTGTAGAGGGGATCGGGGATGAGGAAGGGAATCCACGTCCGCCCGGGCGCGGCCCGGCTGATGATCGCAGTGCTCGCGCTCGCGGTGATCGGCGCGGTGGTCAGGGAGATGCCGGCGATGCGCCGGCGCCGCACGTGACGGAGCCGCCGATCGGACAGCGGCCATGACGACGATCGACAAGCAGCTCGTCGGCTACCTGAAGGACGCGCACGCGCTGCAGGAGCACGTCGAGGCCACGCTGAGCGAACTGCTCACCACACTGGCGGACGAGCCGGACATCTGCCGGCGGCTCGGCCGCTACGCCGAGCGGACCCGGCTGCACACGCGGGAGATCGACGCGCGGCTGCGGGCGCACGGCTCGTCCCCGTCCATCGTCCGGGACGCGGGGCAGCTGTTCGCCGCCGTGCTGGAGGCCGGGCTGGGCCGCAGCCGCCGCGACCCGGCCGGCCGGCACATGCGGGACGCCTACGTCGCCGCCCACCTGCAGATCGCGGCCGCCGAGATGCTGCGCCGCGTCGCCGACCGCGCGGGGGACGCGGAGACGGCGCGGGTCGCGACGGCGATGTGCGACGACGCGCACGACATGTCGGCGGAACTGTCGGACCGCTGGGACCTCGCCGCGGACCTGTCGCTCCGGCAGCACGGCCTGAAGGACTGACGCAGGAGGCTCACTGATGACCATGTGGGAGGAGCAGGTCCTCGACACGGCCCGGCTGCGGGACGACGCCGTCACCCTGGCGCACGGCTCCGGCGGCGAGGCCACCCGCACCCTGATCGACGCGGTCTTCAGGGAGGCGTTCGGCAACCCGCTCCTGGACCGTCTGGACGACTCGGCGCGCTTCGCCGTCAACGGCGCCGATCTGGCCTTCACCACCGACTCCTATGTGGTGTCCCCGCTGTTCTTCCCGGGGGGCGACATAGGCGAGCTGGCGGTCAACGGCACGGTCAACGATCTGGCAGTTTCGGGAGCGTCCCCGTTGCATTTGTCCGCTGCTTTCATTATCGAAGAAGGTTTCCCGGTCGCCGATCTGCGCCGCATCACCGAATCGATGCGCGATGCCGCCGATGCCGCCGGTGTGGACATCGCCACGGGGGACACCAAAGTCGTCCAGCGCGGGAAGGCGGACGGCTGCCACATCAACACTTCCGGTGTGGGCGTCGTCCATTTGCCGCCCACGGGCGAAATGCGTCCTGGCGACGCCATCCTGGTCACCGGACCGATCGGCGACCACGGCGCCACGATCATGCTGGCGCGCGGCGAACTCGACATCGCGGCGGACCCTTTCTCGGACGGACTGGTCTCGGACGAACTGGTCTCGGACACGGCGCCGCTGAACTGCCTGCTCGCCGACCTCGCCACCTGCTGCCCGGGCGCCGTCCGCCGGATGCGCGACGCCACGCGCGGCGGGGTCGCGACCGTGCTGCACGAGATGGCAGCGGAATCGGGCCTGGCCGCGCTGGTGGACGAGGACGCGATCCCGGTGCGTCCCGCCGTCCGGGGCGCCTGCGAACTCCTCGGCATCGACCCGATGTACGTCGCCTGCGAGGGACGGGCCGTGGTCGTGGTCTCTACCGAAGCCGCGGAGGCGGCCCTGGCCTCACTGCGCGCCCACCCGCTGGGCGCGGACGCCGCCGTGATCGGCCACGTGCACGACGACCCGCCCGGCACCGTCCTGCTGAAAACCGGTGACCCCCTACCGCGCATCTGCTGACGCGGCCGGGGTAGCCGATGCCCATGGCGGGGAGACGGCTGAGCGGGGTCCCATTGCGCGGCAGCTATCCCGCCGCGGTGGCGATGGCGCTGCTCGCGCTGTGCCCGTTCATCGTCCTGTCGACCGCGTCCCTGCTGCTGCGGCAGCCGCTGATGCGCGACCTGGGTGGCGGGATGTTCGGCGCGCAGCTGGCCGGGGGCCTGTCCAACGCCGGGTACTCGTTCGGCGCCGTGGCCGCCGCCGACCTGATCCAGCGGGTGCCGGGCCGCCTGTTCCTCACCTGCGAGGCGGGATTCGTCGCCGGCTCGCTGCTGGCCGCGCTCGCACCGGGCATCGCGCTGTTCACGGCCGGTCGGGTCGTGCAGGGCGCCGCCACCGGCATGCTGCTCGTCGCCGCGCTCCCGCCGCTCGTGACCAACCACGGCGCCGAGAAACTGCCGCTCACCGCCGCGTTCGTCAATCTCGGCCTGTTCGGCATGGTGACCCTGGGACCGCTCGTCGGCGGCATCGCGGAAGGCTTCGCCGCCTGGCGGGCCCTGTTCATCGGGACCGCGGTGCTCGGCGTCATCGGCCTGCTGATCGGAGCGCTCGCCTTCGAACGCGCCGAACCGCCGTCCCGCCGCATCGGATTCGACTACTCGGCGATCCCGGTGGCGGCCGCCGCGACGGTCCTGCCGTTCTTCGGCGTCTCCTGGCTGAGCCGGGGCTCGTTCACCTCCATCGGCTTCCTGCTGCCGGTGATCCTCGGCCTGCTGGCGCTCGGCACCCTGATGGTGCGCCAGTACCGCAAGCCGCGGGCGCTGATGCCGCTGAAACTGCTGGCGCACACCCTGCCGGTGACCGGCGTGTCCATCGCGATGGTGGCGGGCGCCGGGTTCACCACGCTGATCGAACTGGCGGTGATCTACCTGCTGGACGTGGCGCACCGGCCGCCGATGGAGACCGGGGCGCTGCTGGCCACCCAGATCGCCGGCCTGGTCGCGGCGGCCTGGCTGTTCAAGACGATGCTGACGACACGCTGGCTGCCCGCGCTCGCGTTCACCGGGACGGGCCTGGTGGCGGCCGGCGGCGCGCTGCTGCTGTGGCTCCCGCCGGTCCCCGTCATCGCGGTCGCGGGCGCCCTCCTCGGCTTCGGCGCCGGCGCGGGCGTCGCCCCCGGTCTGTTCATGGCCGGGCTCAGCGTCCCGTCCAACCGGCTCGGTCCCACGTTCGCGCTGGTGGAACTGCTGCGGGCGGAGGCGGCCTTCCTGATCGGCCCGGTCCTCGTGCACATCGCGATGCTCAGCGACGACCTGGCGCAGGGGATACGCCTGACCATCCTGATCATGGTGCTGATCGTCCTCGCGGGCGCCGTCGTCCTGCTCGGCCTCCTCCTCGCCGGCAGCGCCCGGCCGCACGCACCCGACCTGCGTTCCTGGCTCGCCGGCGAGTCGCCTGCCTACCACTCACCCCGCCTGGGCGCCGCCTTCCGCGGCCAGGGGCCAACCTGAGGTCAGGTCGCCGGGCCGCCGCCGAACGAGATCTCGTTGCCCTCGGGATCGTGGAAGGTGGCGTGGCGGACGCCATTGGGGTAGGTCTCGCGCTTGACGGGCTCGATGCCCCTACCGGCGATCTCGGCGAGGCGCGCGTCGAAATCGTCCACAAAGACCGTGTTCACGGCATGGCCGGCGCGCTCAGGCCGGTACTCGACGGCCACGGAGCGATGCTCGGCCAGTTCCCACACGGCCTCCGTGTCGCCGGCGACGAACGTCGGCGGAGCACCGAACAACCTCTCGTACCAGGCCAGCGCCTCCGGATAGTCGCTGACGGGAATACCGGCGAACAAGTCGACACTCATCCGCCAACCCTAATTGATCAAGCATCGCGAGCCCTCCGGGCGGTCATCGGGTGCGGAGGGCCTTCTCTATGGCCGCGAGTTTGTCGGCCAGGTGAAGTAGGGCGCCCACGGACGGGTCTTCGGTGTTGCCCGCGAGGGTTTGGGAGCGTTGGTAGGCCGACTTGATTTCTGTCCAGCGGGCTTCCTGGGCGGTGGTGAGCGTGCCGCGGAGTTCGGCGAGTTTGAGGAGGTTGGCCTCGGCGTCCGAGGTCAACGTCTGTGATTCGGCTCGGTAGTGGTCGTCTATCGTCGCCTCTAGTTCGGACGCGTTCATTACCGGGAGGATGCGTTCGGCCAGCTTGTTCATGTCGCGGTAGGAACCCTGGAGGCGGAACGGGGGCTCGGTGCGGGACGCGTCGTCCTGGGCGGCCGAGGCTATGTAGGCGCGGTTGACCGTCAGGACGGTTTGCTGGACGTGGAGCAGCTTTTCGAGAACGGAGAGGATCTCGTCCAGTTCGGCTTGGGAGTACGGGTGCGACAGGCGGTCGGGGCGGACGGTCCGGTCCCCGGAGGCGAGGCGGACGAGCAGTTCCACGTCGGACCGGTCGTGCGTGGTCAGAGGCGCGAGGACGGGGTTCGAGGTCAGCGTGTTCTCGATGTAGCTGAGTGCGAACAGGTCGTCCTTACCGGAAAGGACGTCGCCCAGGTTCCACACGTCCGCGCGATTGGCGAGCATGTCGGGGATGCGGAAGCGCTGCCCGGATTCGGTGTACGGGTTGCCGGCCATGCAGACGGCGAAGCGCTTGCCGCGCAAGTCGTAGGTGCGGGTCGCTCCCTCGATGCGGCGCTGAGCGTCGCAGAGGGGAATGAACTTCTGCAGCAATTCGGGTGACGTGTGCTGGATGTCGTCCACGTAGAGCAGGACGTTGTTTCCCATTTCGAGCGCGAGGTTGATTTTCTCGACTTCGCGGGCCGCCGTTGCGTTGGGGGCTTGGGTCGGGTCCAGAGACGTCACGTCGTGGCCGAGGGCGGGGCCGTCCACTCGGACGAAGGCCAGGCCGAGGCGGTCGGCGACGTACTCCATGAGCGTCGTCTTGCCGTAGCCCGGAGGTGAGATGAGCAGGAGCAGGCCCATCTGGTCGGTGCGCTTACCGTCGCCGGTGGCGCCGAGTTGTTTGGCCAGGTTGTCGCCGATGAGGGGAAGATAGACCTCGTCCACGAGGCGGTTTCGGACGAACGCGCTCATCGTGCGGGGCTTCAAGTCGGCCAATCCGAGGCGCTTCTCTTGCGACGCGATCAGGTCGTTGCGAGTTTTCTGGTAGGCGCGGAAAGCCGGGACGCGCTCCGTACGGAAGTGGTGGGTGCGCGCCAGTAGCTCGTCCAGGCGCAGGGAGAGGCGACGGTCGATCACGCGCGGGTGGTTGCCGAGCAGGTCCTCGATGGTGGCCGTCACGGCGGCGGGGGAGTCGTAGCGGGCGGACGCGCAGAGGAGCGTCGCCACCGCCTCGGGGACGTCGGCCGGGTCGCCGTCCGCGCCCGTCCCGAGGTAGGCGGCGAGCCAGGCTTCGGCGAGCTGGTGGCGCGCGGCGAGGGTTCCGGCGCCGCGCAGGTCGTCGTCCAGGGTGATGTCGCCCAGGGCTTGGGCGAAGCTCTTCAGGAGAGTGCGGGCGCCTTGGCTCGTCACGAAGCCGTCCGGTACGCCGGCCAGCTCTTCGATCAGGTATTCGGCGGTGAGCGGGTCGGGTCCGGGCAGGCCGTTCGCCGCGGTGAAGCCGGCGACGGACGCGGCGAGTTCGGCGGTCAGGCCGGCCAGGGCGTCGGTGCGTCCGAACGCCTGCCGGGCGCGGACGAGGGAGCGGGCGCGGGTCGTCCACGTGGCGCGTTCGGCCTCGTCGGGGCCGTGTGCCCAGAAGAGCTGCGCGGCGGCCCGGGCCGGGCCGGGGTAGCGGAGGAGGCCCGCGTCGGTGTGCAGGCGCAGCAGTGTTTCCAGGATGCGGGCCGCGTCGTGGTCGTGGACGCCGCGCTCGTAACCCTCGTCGTAGCGGTCGGCGGCCACGTCCCGGACGAGGGACAGCAGACGGCCGTCGGTGGCGGCCTGCCGCAGGTCGTCCAGGGGCGACGAAGAAAGGATCGACGTCGCCAGGTACTCGGCGCGGTACGTTTCCGGTGTTTCCGAGACGAGCGTCTGGCGCCACAGGTGGCGGGTCGCCGCGAAGCCCTCGTCCTGGACGGCCGCCCGGTAGTCGGTGCCCGTGATCGCGAAGGCGACGGTGTCGCGGTGCGGGACGAGGGTCAGCTCGATCGGACGGGTGTTGACCGCGAACCGGTGCCGGCCCAGCCGGATCGTCCCGCCGTCGTCCCCGTACAGGTCGAGGCGGTCGCGCAGCGTCCGGCCGGCCTCCTGGCGGGCGGCCTTGACGCGTCCGTCCAGCTCCTCGGCGCGGACGTCGTCGTCCAGGCCGCGCAGCTCGTCGGCGATCGAGCGGAGCCTCGCCACCATCGCGTCGGTCGCGAAGTACGTGTTGACCTCGTCCGGCGACGCGAGCGTCGCGGCGCGGCGGCGGACTCCGGAAAGAATGCGCTCGGCGGATTCGGTCAGCCGGTCGGTGCGGCGGGCGCGCTCGTCCAGGAGCGACTGCTTGCGGGACGAGAACGCCTCGTAGATCTCGGTCCGCTTCGTTTCCAGCTCGGCGAGGAACTCGTCCAGCTCGGCGAAGCGCGCCTGCAGGGTTTCCAGGCGGAGGAGCAGGCGGCCGAGCTGCTCGTCGCAGCCCTCGGGCGTGCCGGCGGTGGCGAGGGCGCCGGCGATCGACTGGTCGAGCAGCGCCAGCTCGGCGGCGAACGCGGCGCGTCCCTCGCGTCCGAGCAGGTCACGGCGCCGGTTGTCGAGGACGGCGCGGGCCCGGTTGAGGCCGCCGAGCACCTCGCCGACCCGCTCCAGGATCGCGGTCCGGGCCGTCGCGTCGGTGATGTCCAGGTCGCCGACGACCTCGGTGACGACCTCCAGCCCCTCGTTCTGCGCGGCGAGGCGGTCGGCCAGCGGCGCGGCGTCGGCGGCGGTCTCGATCGCGCGGGCCGCCTCGGAAAGACGATCGACCTCGGCGTGGTAGCCGGTGAACGCGTCCGCGCCCTGGAGGAACCCGACCGCGCCCTGACCCGCGTCCCGCAGCTCGGCCTGGACGGTCTCGGAAAGTTCATCAAGTCGAGCCAGGTCGACGTAGCGGAGGTCGCGCAGAGTTTCCAGACGTCCCTGGGCGCGGCGGAACTCGGCCAGCGCGGATATCCAGCCGTCGGCCGTCGACGGCGCCTCGGCCCGCGCCCGGCGGATCAGCGCGGCGATCTGGTCGACCGCCTCGGAAACAGCGGAAACAGCCTCCTCGGTGAGCGCGCTGACCTTCTCGTACTCGTCCAGCACCTGCCCGGCGGTCGAGCGGACGTCCGCCAGCGGCGCGGCGACGCCGCCCAGCTCCTCCTCGGCCAGCCAGTGGTACAGGTCCGCGACCCGCGTGCACGACGAGATCAGCGCCTCGAACACCCGGGCGGACGGCGACATCTCGTCCACCATCCGGGTGATCGACAGGCATTCGGAGATTCCGCGCACCAGGTCGGCGTTCCCGACGCGCTCCAGCGGCCCGGTGCCGACGGGCTGCGCGGCGGCGTGCGCGTCCGAAACGTACGGGGTCGCCCAGATCTGCATCGGGTGGACGCGGGTCGGTTCGTCGGAGAAAGCCCGCATCACGACGAGCGTCCCGTCCTCGAACAGGGAGTACCCGTGGCACGTGACCGGCGTCGCGACCCGCTTGCGGATCACGTTGTACGGCAGCAGCAGCGACCGCCCGTCCTCCCGCGAGTGGAAGACGTAAAGGACGTCCTCCCCGTTCGGGGAGCGGACGACCCGCTCGTACTCCAGTCCCGCGACCTCGGTGTCGAACGTCTTCGCCGCGCCGGTGTCCAGGTAGTAGCCGCCCGGAAAGAAGATCCCGTGGTCATCGGGCAGCCTGCGGCACGCCTGCTCGATGCCGTCGAGCCGCGTGACCTCCTTCGTGCGGACGTTGAACACCAGGTGCCGCCACGCCGGCTCGTTGTACGGCCGGATCCGCAGCAGGATCAGCGCCCCGACCCGCGCATGCAGGACGTCGGCGTCCGCGAGTGACTGCAGAGGCTCGTCCACCGGCTCGGAGTAGATCCCCTCGCCGGTGCCGGTGTTGTCCTCGATCTTGACGGTGAGGGTGCCGCCGATCGTCTCGACGAACACCTCGCCCTCGATCGAGATGTGCGGGTGCCGTCCCAGCACATGGTCGTCCCGGGTGGTCTCGACCCAGTCGACGTCGTGCGCCGCCGGAAACGCGTGGTCGCGTTCGCCTTGATTGTCCTCATACGCGACGCTGCCGTCGGGGTCCGTCCGCCACCGCAGGACGCGCAGGTCCGACAGCCGCGGGCCGGTCTGGAAGACCGCGAGCAACCGCCCGTCCACCAGCCGCAACTGGAGCAGCCGCGCCTGCCGGTAATACCGGTACATGTCGGCGAAGTCCCGCAGGAAGTGCGGGTCGTCCAGCAGCCCCGGCACCGCCTCCGGCCCGACGGCCGCGAACGCGATGCCCTCCTCGCCCCGCGTGAACCTGTGCAGGGAGAACACATCACCGACCGCCGTCTCCGGCTTCAACCCGAGGAAGACGTTGTAGCCGAACAGCATCACGTCGCCGAGCGCCACCACATCGCGCGGCACGCAGTTGTGCCCGGTCCGGATCCGCTCGGTGCCGGCCAGCCGCATCTCCGCGCCGCCGAACACGTCCAGCCGCCGCGCATTCAACGCCTCCGCGCGCCGCGCCAGCTCCCCGGCATGCTCACCGAGCCGCCCCCGCAACACCTCGTACGTCCCGTGGTCCAACTCGGCCCCGCCCGTACC
>NZ_JABXFD010000264.1 GCF_013372625.1 Actinomadura sp. BRA 177 | reverse complement strand
CGCCCGGCCGGGCAAGACGGCACCGACGCCGCACCGCCCCCGTCACCACCCCTCCCCCGCCCCGGTGAACCAGCGCCCAAGCACAAGGGTGTCGCCGGGGAACGGGCGGTAGTCCCCGCTATAGGCCTCGGCCACCAGCCCCGACGGGAATCCGGGGACCCGCACGGGCACAGGACGGAACGACATCACATGGGCGCTGCCGGGCTGTGCCTCGGCGTGACCGCGGTGACCATGGGGTTCGGCCTCCACCAGACGGTCTCGAAGATCCTCACGGCGGACGCCGAGGGGCACACGTCCGTCAGCGTGGGCGTTGACCCGCGAACGTCGGACGGTCTGTCCGAGCAGCAGGTGACCGCGTTGCTGCAGGCCCAGCCCGGTACCGCCCATGTGATGTCGTTCCGTCCTGTGCCCGTGCGGGTCCCCGGATTCCCGTCGGGGCTGGTGGCCGAGGCCTATAGCGGGGACTACCGCCCGTTCCTCGGCGACAACCTTGTGCGTGGGCGCTGGTTCACCGGGGCGGGGGAGTTGGTGGTGACGGAGGCGTTATGTCGTCGGTGCGGTCTCGCTGGGCCCGCCGACGTCGTCGCCGGGGTCAACGTGCGCGACCGCGCACGCTCGGCGTGGGTATTCGTCAACATGCCCCAACCCGCCCCCGGATAGCCCGGGGACAGGTGGATGCGACCCGTGACCGCCCCTCCGTAACGGGCAGTCGGGAGCGTAAACAACGCCCCGAAGGACCGAACGAGCAAGCTCGGTCCCTTCAGGGCCGAGTAGTTGACCGGCCTGTTCGTGCTGTTCTCGCTGATCATCTGCACGGCGGTGGCGCTGGGCGTCCTCAACAGCGTGCTGCGGAACACCCGGGGGCGCAGCCGGGACCTGGGCGTGCTCAAGGCCATCGGCATGGCCCCGCGGCAGGTCGTGGCCATGATGGTGATGTCGATGGCCGCGCTGGGGATCATCGCGGGCGCGGTCGGCGTCCCGTTGGGGGTGCTGGCTCACCACGGCGTCGTGGTGCTGACCGGCGAGATGCTCAGCAGCGGGATGGCCAGGTCATGGATTCACGTCTACCCCTGGTCGCTGCTGGTGCCGCCCGCCAGCGCCGGGCTGCTGGTCGCCGTTCTCGGCGCCTGGGCGCCCGCGGGCGGGGCCGCCGCGACCCGCACCGCCGCCGTGCTCCGCAGCGAATGATCGGCCGCCGGGAGGGCCAGGGCCACGGACAGTCCGCCGTCCGGGTTCGCCGTGGCCCCCACGGTGCCGTCGTGGACGCGGACGATGGCGGCGACGATCGACAGCCCGAGGCCCGCGCCGCCGTCCGACCCCGTCCGGTCGGCGTGCAGCCTCAGGAACGGTTTGAACGGTTCGTCCACATTGTCGGGCGGGACGTTCGGGCCGGTATTGCGGACGACCAGCCTTTCCGCCGACAGGTCGACCTGGACGTCCCCGCCGGGATGGTTGTGCCGGATCGCGTTCTGCACCCGCAGCCCTTCGGCGACCAGATCGGCGAGGAACCGCTCGTCCTCGGCCACGAGAATCCGCATCGTCCCATTGCCGCAGACCCGCGATAAGGCGGCGGTTAACGATCGTTCGCGAGCGAGACGAGGAGGTCGTTGAGCCGGCCGACGAACGCGCCGGGCTCCTCGATGCGGGCACCGTAGGTGAGCACGGCCTGGTCGAACAGGACGTGCGCCCAGTCGGCCAGGCGCGGGTCGTCCAGCCCGCCGTTCAGCCGCTCGACCAGCGGATGGCGCGGGTTGATCTCCAGGACCGGCTGGGGCGGGAGGCCGGAGCCGCGCATCCGCTGCGCGAGGGAGAAGTCGGTCTCCGCGCCGTTCGCGACGATGCAGGCGGGGGACGTGGTGAGGCGGCTGGTCACGCGCACGTCGAACGCCCGGCCGTCCAGGTGCTCCTTGAGCCTGCCGACGAGGTCGGCGTAGTCGGCGCCGGCCTGCTCGGCGGCCTCCTTGTCCGCCGCGTCCTCCAGGTCACCGAAGTCGGGCGCGCCCTGGGCGACCGACCGCAGCCGCCTGTCCTCGAAGTGCGGCAGGGCGGTGACGACGAAGTCGTCCACGGCGTCGTCCAGCAGGAGGACCTCGATGTCCTTCGCGCGGAACGCCTCCAGGTGCGGGCTGGACGCGGCGTCCGACAGGCCGGGCGCGAGCAGGTAGTAGATCTTGTCCTGCCCCTCCTTCATGCGGGACACGTAGTCGCCGAGCGAGACGTTCGCGTGCTTGGTCGAGGTGAAGCGCAGCAGCCGCGCGATGTCGTCCCGGTGGGCGGGGTCGTCCGGAATGCCCTCTTTCAGGGTGGCGCCGAACTCCTTCCAGAAGGACGCGTACTTCTCGGGCTCGCCGTCGGCCATGTCCTTGAGCAGCCTCAGCACCCGCTTGACCGCGCTCGACCGGATGTGGTCCATCGCCTGGCCGCCCTGCAGGATCTCGCGGGAGACGTTCAGCGGCAGGTCGGCGGAGTCGATGATCCCGCGGACGAACCGCAGGTAGCGCGGCATCAGCCGGTCGGTGTCCTCCAGGATGAAGACGCGCTGCACGTGGAGCCGCACGCCCTGCAGCGACTGCGGCAGCCACAGGTCGTACGGGGCTTGGGACGGGATGAACAGCAGCAGCGTGTACTCGTACCGTCCCTCCACCTTCACGTGGACGTGGGCGAGCGGGTCGGCGAAATCGTTGGTGAGCTGCCGGTAGAAGTCGTTGTAGTCCTGGTCCTTCAGCTCGCTTTTCGGACGTGCCCACAGCGCGGTGGCCTGGTTCACCGGGGTTTCGTCGTCGCCCAGCAGGATCGGCCGGCCGATGTGGTCGGAGTACCGCTTGATGACCGTCCGCAGCCGGTAGTCGTTCAGCAGTTCGTCCTCGCCGTCGCGCAGATGCAGGACGATCGTCGTCCCGCGTTCGGCCCGCTCGACGGCCTCCACCGTGTACTCGCCCTTGCCCTCGGACGACCAGCGCACCCCCTCGTCCGCCGGCAGCCCGGCGCGCCGGGTGGTCAGCGTCACCCGGTCGGCGACGATGAACGCCGAGTAGAAGCCGACGCCGAACTGGCCGATCAGCGCGGTGTCGCCGCGCTTGTCGCCGGACATCGCGCGCAGGAACTCCGCGGTGCCCGACCGGGCGATCGTGCCGATGTTGTCGATCACCTCCTGCCGGCTCATCCCGATGCCGTTGTCGGCGATGGTGATCGTCCCGGCGTCCTTGTCGAACCCGACCCGGATCCGCGGCTCGTCCTCCGGCTCCTTTCCGGCCGACTCGGGCGCGGCGAAACGCTCGATCCGGAACCGGTCGATGGCATCGGACGAATTGGAGATCAGCTCGCGCAGGAATATCTCCTTGTTGCTGTACAGCGAATTGGCCATCAGATCGAGGATCTGGGCCGCCTCCGCCTGAAAGCTGAACGTCTCCTCCGCCTGTACGCTCACCGATTTCCCCTCCTGGCCAGCCGTCCGGACAACCGACCAGACTAGAAATGCCGCCCGACCCGGTCAACCGAACACGGCAACGGGACGGCCGCGAACGCGGCCGTCCCGTGCTGCCGGGCGGTGTGGGTCAGGCGAAGCCTCGGTCGGCGTAGGGGGCGGTGCCGGTCAGCGGCTCGCCGTCGAAGGTCTGGGTGGGCATGGACAGGTCTGGTGGGAATGGGGAATTCGGGTCGAATGCGTCATCTGCGTGCAGGTCGGCGATGAAGGCGTCGATCTTCTCCTCGGTCACGGACGGCATCAGGAAGATGTGCGCCAGGGGGCGCGCCTCGGGGTCGTCGGGCCGCATCTTCATGGTGACCGTCGACAGTGACCATTTGGCCACGATGCCCGGGTTCGGGCGGCGGAAGCGGACCGTGATCGCGAGCGGGGTGCGGGCGATCCAGAGGCCGCCGCGGCCGAACTCCAGCCGCTGCTCCAGCCGGGTGAGCTTCTCGACCAGGTAGTCGGCCATGCGCTGGGAGTGGGTGCTGAGCGCGATCTGCCGGTCGTCGGGGTGCTGGGCGATGTGGTCCCACAGCACGATCGGGGACAGGCCGTTGCGGGAGCCGGCGAACGTGGTGTCCAGCGAGCCGATGTACTCGGGGTTGTCCGGCGGCTGCATCTGGTACTTGATCTTGGTCATGAACGCGCCGCACGGCCACGGGGTCCCCATCCACTTGTGGCCGCTGAACACGAGGGACGAGACCATGTCGACCGGCTTCTTGCCGGGGAGCGAGGACGTCAGGCCGAAGTCGAACTCGGGGACGGGCACGTCCGGCTCGTACTCGTAGCGGGGATCGTGGGCGGCCTTGGCCAGGAACGGGATGAACGCGGCGCCGAGGGCCCCGTCCACGTGGATCCAGAACCCGCGCCGGACGTCATGGTCGTCCTCGCCGTACTTCACGTGGCGCTCCAGGAGCCCGTGCTCGGCGAAGACCGGCAGCAGCCGGTCGCAGACGCCGCGCACGTCGTCGTAGGCGCCCTTGAACGTGCTGCCGAAGTTCAGGCTGACGATGATCGGGTGGCCCTTGGCGGCGAAGAACCCGACGAGCTTCTCCAGCTTGTCGACGTCGATGGAGCCGGGGCCGAAGGACGGGTACTGCTCGTCCGGCTTCCCGTTGGCGGGCAGCGCGGACGGCACCTCGTCCGGCCACGGTCCGCCGAGCGGGCAGTCGTCGGGGTACTTGGCGCGTCCCATCTCGCTGAACGTCGGCAGGTCCAGGACCCGGACCGCCTTGGCGAACGAGTAGTGCGTGTCCTCCGAATAGAAGATCACCGGGGAGTACGCGTTGGGGTTCGCGGGCTCGACGGGCGCGGTGTAGCGCAAGGGCATCTCCTTGCCGGCGCCTTCGCTCTCGCCGAGCAGCCGCTTGCCGGAGAGGTAGTCGCGGGCGTTCCACAGCGCGTACATGTTGCCCTCGGTGGAGCCCATGCTCAGGACGTATCCCCAGCACGACTCCTTGTTTCCCGGGTCGTAGGGGACGCCGTGCCAGAGCCGTGCGAGATAGGACAGCACGGCCTGCTCGACGACCTTGGAGTTGACCTTGTAGCCGCTCTCCTGGAACGGGTCGCCGATGTTGTTGATGTGGCTGGTGAGGAACTGCCCGATGTCGCGCTGGTAGGCGTCCATGTCCTCGGTGACCTGGTAGCCGATCATCCGGTCGCGCCGGTCGGCCAGGTAGGCGGCCAGCCGGCGCAGCACCGTGTCGCGCTTGTCCGGCGGCACCCCGGTACCGTCCAGGACGAAGTCCTCCGGGTCGGGGGCGAACGGCGGCGGCGCCCCCCACACCTGCTGGCCGGATCTGGCCCCGTCCTGCCAGGAGCGTTCGGTGTATTCGGCGGTCTGCCGACCGACTGTCTGCGTCATCGTGCGTCTCCTCCCGGGCGGCGATGCCGCTTCTTTCGGGCAGCGCGGCATCGGCCGTTGTCATGGGGCTGCCCGGGTCACCAGGCTTTCCCGCCGGAACGTCCACCCGCCAGTCCTGGGACGCCGACATTGGCTGCGCCGAATCGCAGAATCTCCGGCGCGTTGACCCTGGTCAGAAGCTGTTTGCCGGATGGGTGCGCGGGGCAGGTGCGCGCTTGCCCCGGACGCCCGCAGTTTCGGTCCTGACAGGTCGTGATCTTGCGAGTAGCATGATTCGAATGGCGGAACGAATGCGTCGCCGGGCCCTTGCCGTGCTTTTCGGCTTGACCATGCTCGTTCCCGCCGCCGCCTGCGGGTCTTCCGCGGACGATGGCACCGGCCTGGAGAAGTCCACGGTCACGGTCGGCTATCTGCCCGCTCCCGACTTCGCGGCATTGTTCGTGGCGCAGCAGAAAGGGTTCTTCCGGCAGGCAGGTCTCGCCGGCCGGGTCGGCGTCGCCCAGGCGCAGCAGGGTGAACCCGTCCCCAAGCAGGTCATAGAGGGACGTTCCGTCGGGCAGCCACGCGTGCGGAAGCCGGGCGCCGGGGCGGGCCGTAGGGGCATAGGTCTCGGGCGTGTGCGGCGGAACCGGCGACCCGTCGTCGACGACGATCGGGGACGCCGCGTAGTGGTACCCGAGGACGAGCCCTTCGCTGTAGAACTCGCCGGCCTTCACCTGCAGCGCGTCCGCCACGTCGCCGGAGTCCAGCAGGGACGCGAACGACGGTGCGAGGAGCTTCTCCTGGGCCGAACTGTCGGCGATGGTCTGCGCGGCTACTGGACGGCGTTCAGGCTCGTAGCTGTCCAGCAGACCGGAACCGCCCCAGCCCTGGAGGACGGCGGCGAGCTTCCACCCGATATTCACCGCGTCGCCCACACACGTGTTGAACCCGTGGCCGCCCCACGGCGGATTGAGATGGGCGGCGTCGCCGACGAGGAAGACGCGGCCGGAGTTGTAGCGGTCGACTAGCAGCATCCGGGCGATCCAGGGGTCGGTGGCGACGACCCGTACCTGCACCCCGTCCCCGGGGCCGATGAGGGAGCGCACCAGTGCCAACGCGTCCGGTGCCGTTTCGCGGGTGTCGACCTTCTGGACGATGGCCCACCAGCGGTCGTCCAGGTCCAGCCGTCCCATCAGGCCGGACACGGAAGGGCTGACGACCCAGTAATGCACCGCAGGGTTCAGGGGAACCTTCTCGGCGAGGCCGGGCGCCTCGAAGACGACGCTGAGGTTGGGCCGTTCGCCGCTCGACCCCGTGTAGGACGCGCCGATCGCCGTCCGGGTGATCCCGGCCGCGCCATCGCACCCCAGCAGGTACTCGGCCGAGATCACGCGCGCGCCGTCCGGCCCCGTGACCGTGGCCCGCACACCCTGCGCGTCCTGCTCGACCCCGGTGACCGTGTGCCCCATCAAGCAGGTGACGGACGGGAGTTCCGCCACCGCTTCCCGCAGCACCTGCTCCACGACGGGCTGCGGCACCTGCTGCCCGTGCTCCGCCCGATCGTCCCGGCGGACGTCGTACAGCCCGAACGCGTTGCGGAACCGGGTCAGCTCCGTCCCGAGGAGCGCGGTGCAGAAGGCGACGTCCTGCGACCAGGAAACGGGCAGGGCCGCGGCGTCCCGCAGCCGTCCGGCGAGCCCCCACCGGCGCAGATGCTCCATCGTCCGGATGCTGGTGCTCTTGGCGCGCGGACGGTCGTGATCGATGACGACCCGCGGCTCGACCACGCAGACTCGAATCCCGCGCCGCCCGAGCTCCACCGCCGCCGCCAGCCCCGCCGGCCCGCCGCCCGCGACCAACACCGAGATCCTCATATCCCCAAAAATAGGGGCACGTGACCGACCGGGATTCATCGCCGGACGTACGGGTAGGCGCCCGGCAAAGCACGCCTCATCGGGGGAGGAACCATGGCCGCGCAAGAAACCGGTCACGTCACCGGGACCAAGGACAAGGACTACAACATCACCTGGTTCGTCGAGCAGTGCCTGAGCAACGCCCTCAGGCTGGACACCTACATCGACGACGCCGAGCGCGCCGACGACCCGGAGCTGGCCGACTTCTTCCGCCGCGCGCAGGGAGAGAGCCGCAAGGGCGCCGAACAGGGCAAGGAACTGCTGAAGCAGCGCCTCTGACCCTGCCGCCGTCTCCCGTCCGGGCGATGACCGCCCGGGCGGGAGACGCGTGCGTTCAGGCGTAGCGGGGGTTGGTGGCGTGCCATTCGAAGCCGCCGCCCATCCAGGCCCGCAGTCCGCGCAGGAACCGCTGGAGTTCCGGGGACGGGACGGCCGCGAGGTCCCGATGGCCCGCCTCGAAGTCGCGGACGAGGTCGTTGTGCAGGGCCACGGTGGTCTCGGTCGCCTCCTCGACCGAGCAGTCCCGGTCGGCGGCGATCAGCAGGACGATGTTGCAGACGGGGTTCTCGTCCGCGGCGTCCTTGGCCACCGAATGCAGATCGTTGACGAGGACGCTCGCGGTGCCCGCCTGGAACGCGGCGCGGCGGACGCGCGGCTCGTAGAACAGGTGCGCCGGAACCTCGTAGCCGCCGACGACGTCGATGAGCGTCATGGACGTGTAGAAGCTGTCGTGCTGGCGTGCCGCCAGGTACTCCCACGCCGGTGGATGCTCGCCGGTCTCCCGCCAGGCCGCGTAGGCCGTCCAGCTCACGAACATGGCGAACGTCGAATAGCAGATGCGCTGGACCTGCGCCGGTGTGGCGTGCCGGTTGAGATGCTGGACGGCCGAGCCGAGCATTCTGCGTATCAGGTCGTCCTGCAGTGCCTCGTTCAGCGGAGCGGTGAAGTCTCCCACCGAGGGGACCGGGTCCATGGCCGGCATCACCAGGGCGAGGCGCGGTGGAAGCAGTTTCGGGACGGCGCCCAGCGCGGTGTCGTCGGCGTAGTAGTCGTCCGCGGCCCACCACGCGGCGTTCAGCTGCGCGGCGACGAGCAGGGCATCGGGATCGTCGGTGTCGGGGTGGGCGAGGGTGACCAGGCGTCCGAACGCCGCCTTGCCCAGCGCGTCGAGCTCGTCGTCCTCGAAACCGCAGTCCCGCGCCCAGGACGCCAGCCGGGCGTCCACCTCGCCGGCCAGCGCGTCGTCGGCGCGTTCGGGAACAGGGCAGTAGAGCGGCGAGTGCGACCCGTCCCCCCATGGCCTCTCGACGTAGCCGGGGCCGCCGGGCAGCGTCCCCGCGAGAAGGTCACCGTGCGGGATCTCGCGGCTGGGGCGTGCGGCGGCGAGCAGCGAGGCCAGGGAGGCCGCCGCGGTTCCCAGGCCGGTCGGCCCCACCGACCAGCCCTGCGCGGACGGCACCGCGCTGCACGGCCCACCGGCTCCCGCCGAAGAGGATCGATCTGGCATCGGCTGCCTCAGATCCGGTCGGCGGCGATGAGCAGGTACTGGAAGCCGCCGTCGCGGTAAGCCTCCAGGAAGGTGTCCTCGATGCCGGTGGCGACCGGCGACTGCCGGCGCAGCTCCCAGTACGGGATCGTCTCGGCGGTCAGGTCGATGACGCTGACGGGCACGAGCCGGTTCGCCGCCATCGCGCGGAAGTAGGCGCTGCGCGGGTGGATGTCGCACACGTAATGGGCGTTGATGGCGGAGACCGCCCTGGACGGGAGCCCGTACACGTCGTTGTAGCAGCCGGTGATGGTGACGTACCTGCCGCCGCGGGCGAGCAGCCGGGAGTGCGCCGCGAACAGGTCGTCCAGGACGACGTACATCGTCGATTCGTTGTTCCAGATCGCCTGGAAGTCTCCCGCCTCGAAACCGGTGTCGAGCATGTTCGCGAAGTGGAACCGGACCTTGTCGCCCACACCGCGCTGGACGGCCTGCGCGTTGGCGAACTCCACCTGGGCCTTGGAGATGGAGACGCCGTCGACCCGGCAGCCGAACGCGGCGTTGGCCATCAGACTGGACCCGCCCCGGCCGGAGCCGGCGTCCAGCAGCCGGTGCTCGGGCCGGATGTCGCCGAGGTGGCCGAGCAGGAACTCCGCCTGGGCGTTCTCCAGCCGGTGCAGCTCGGCGATGATCGCCTCCTCCCGGCCGTCCTCGGCCGCGTCCAGGACGGACCAGTCGACCTCGCCGATGCCGTAGTGGTGGTGGTAGGTGCCCGACACGTCGCCCAGCCGCAGGTTGACCGGGTTCCGTTCGGCGTTCCAGTAGTTGGCGACGTCGTTCTGGTAGACGCTGGCGATGGCCGTCATGGCCGTCCTTTCTGAGACTTCAGCGGGAGGGAGCGGCGATCTCGACGTTCTCCAGGACCCCGAGGGCGTCGGGGACGAGCACCGCGACCGAGGCGTAGGCGGAGACCAGGTACTTGATCAGGGCGCGTTCATCGATCCCCATGAACCGGACGTTCAGCCCGGGTGCGTACTCGTGCGGAAGGCCCGTCTGGCGGAGGCCGACGACACCTTCCGCGTCCTCGCCCAGGCGCATCGCGATGATCGAGGTGGTGAACTCGTCGCTGATCGGCAGCTTGGCGCACGGAAAGATGGGAACGCCGCGCCAGGCCGTGACCGCCTTCCCGTCCACCTCGACGGGCCGGGGGTAGATGCCGCGCCGGCTGCATTCGCGCATGAACGCGGCGGTCGCCTTCGGGTGTGCCAGGAACATCCGGGTGCCCCGGCGGCGGGTGAGCAGCTCGTCCATGTCGTCGGGCGTGGGAGGGCCCCTCCGGGTGCTGATGCGCTGGTCGTATTCGGCGTTGTGCAGCAGGCCGAACTCCCGGTTGTTCAGCAGCTCCCACTCCTGCGCCTCCCGCACCTCCTCGACGACGAGCCGCAGCTGCTGCGCGAACTGGTCCATCGGGTCGCTGTACAGGTCATGGACACGTGTGTGGACGCGCAGCACGGTCTGCACGACCGAGAGCCCGTACTCCCTGGGCGCCGGGTCGTAATCCACGAACGTGCTGGGCAGCGCGGGTTCACCGTCATGCCCGGAGGCCACCGCCACATCGGCCTCGCCCTTCCGGTTGACGGCCCGTCCCGCGACGGCGAGGTACTCGGCGATGTGCGCCCGCAGCTCCGGCGACGCGTCCACGATCTGCCGGAAGTCGTCCCGCGGCAAGGCCAGGACCGTCCCCGCCGTGACGGCCTTGTAGGTATGCGGCCACACCGGCTCGGACTGATGCAGCGCCCAATCACCAAGGTGCGCACCACCGCTGAGCACACCGAGACTCTGAACGCGGCCGTACTCGCCCGCCCCAAGTTGCTCGACTCGGCCATGAGCGATGACGAACGCCTCGTCCACCGGCGCGCCGGCCTCGGCGATGACGTCCCCAGGCCGAACCTCCCTTGGAGCGAACCTGCGCGCCAGCTCATCCAGCGGCCCGCCGAACCCTCGCAGCAGCGGCAGCTCGGTCAAGGTCTCGGGAACGATCCGAACATCGTCCGCCCCGGCCTGGACGAAGCTGACCCGCCCGCTCCCCACGGCGAGCTTGAGCCGCCGGTTCACCCGATACGTCCCGCCGGACACCTCGACCCAGGGCAACTGGCGCAGCAGCCACCGCGGCGTGATCCCCTGCATCTGCGGCACGGTCTTGGTGGTCGTCGCCAGCTTCCGGGCGGCCCGCGTCCCAAGACTCAACCTGTCGCCCGCACCCCCGTCACCGGACACGAACCGCCCCCACTCGACGATGGTTACATTCGGTCATGCGATGGAAGCTAATCGTGATCGCCGGGCTTCTGAAGTGTGCACCCCAGCACAGAAGTCGACACCATAAGTAATGCGAATGTCACACTCTGGCAACCTCGTCGCCTACGGCCGCTTCGAAGGAACGAAGTATGGCCCGGTAAGTCGGATTTCCATCCCTATCGGCGGACGTGTAAGGGTTGTGCGGCATAAGTGCGCGTGGAAGTGCGATGTCGAGGTGGTGGGGACCTGTCGGCATAGCGATGTTTGCCCACATATCCGTGGTCGGCGATCGCCATGCTGATGAAGAGGACCAGCATCCATATTGCGAAGATTGCGAGGAGTACTGCACCCACGATCGCCAGGATGAAGATCACAAGGCGTCCTCGATCTCGCGCTGGGCGGCGAGAGCCTCGCTGAGCAGGTGGTAGGTGTCCTCAACGAGGGTTGCGCACAGCCCGTAATAGATCTCCCGCTGGCTGAGGGGACGTCCGAGCCGGGTGGCGACGAGGCATTCCATCGTCGGGGGCCGGCGGATGTACCACGCCGGATATTTCTCCTGAAGTCGTTCGCGCTCTTGATCGTTCACGAGTCGGGGTCCCCTGCGATTCGATTCGGCGTTTCTAAAAAAAGCCAAGCAGGGAAGAGTTACTGTGAGCTACGAATCGATCACCCCCCCAGCGAGCACCCGAGCCAGTGAGGCGACACCCCCGAGCAGACGGGCCGACACCCGGGAGACACCCCGATGGCACCCTCGCGTGACCCCAACCCCTCCGCCTACCAGGACATGTTCGTCAACGAGCTGCGCGCGAGGCGCGAAGCCTCCGGCCTGTCGCGAAACAAGCTCGCGGCGGCCCTGGGCTGCACCCCGCAGTGGATCGCCAAGGTCGAGACCTTCGAGAAGCCCCCGTCCGAGGGCCTCGCCGACGACCTGGACACGTACTACCAGCTGGGCGGCGCCTTCCGCCGCATGTGGGAAAAGCACCAGGAGGCGCGCAAGAGCCGACTGATCCCGAGCGGCTTCCGTCCACTGGCCGAAGCGGAGCCCGATGCTTCGCACATCAGCATCTATGAGCCTTTGCTGCTTACTGGCCTCCTGCAGACGGAAAAGTATGCCCGCTTCGTGTTGGGCGCGGGTATGCGCGCAGACAAGGTGGATGAGTTGGTCGCGATACGTATGGGGCGGCAGGCGATATTGCAGCGGGTCGATCCGCCGTGGATGTTTGTGCTCATCCGAGAGGCGGTCATACGAGATCTTCGACGCGAATTTAGGGCAGACCAGTGCAAGCATCTGCTCGATGTCATGGAGCATCCCAAGATGGCGGTTCAGGTCATTCCGGCAGATGCGGCGGTGTTTCAGCCGTGTGGGTTTCAGTTGCTCGGCTTTAAGCGAGCGCCGGGCGTTGCGTACGTGGACGGAGTGGGGCAACACGGTCAGGTACTGACGGAGCCGCACGATGTGCAGGAACTTGCCATACTCTTCAACGTGATCCGGACTGCCGCGCTGTCGGGTGCGGAGTCCGAGAACCTGATCCGAACGATCATGGAGAGCACGTGAGCACACCGAACCTTTCGTCCGTCCGCTGGCGCAAGAGCTCTAGGAGTGACTCGGAGGGGGGCGCTTGCGTGGAGGTAGCGGATCTTGCCGCTGCCGTTGTTCTCAGGGATTCGAAGGACCCGGACGGGCCGACACTGGCCTTCAGACGTGCGGCGTTCACGACGCTGACGAGCGACATCCGTGCAGGTAGGTACGACCGGTAGCCAGACGTTTGGGAGGTCGCATGAGCAGGTCTACCCCGTCGTCCGTCCACTGGCGGAAGAGTTCGCACAGTGACTCCGAAGGGGGCAACTGCGTCGAGGTTGCCGGAGTTGCGTCGGTTGTGGCCGTCCGAGACTCCAAGGACCCGGACGGGCCGAAGTTGGCGTTCGGGCGCGTGGCGTTCAGCGCGCTTGCGAGCGACATCCGTGCGGGTAGGTACGACCGGTAGTCAACGCTTGGGAGGTCGCATGAGCACGTCCACGCCGTCGTCCGTCCACTGGCGTAAGAGTTCGCACAGTGATCAGGAAGGCGGCAACTGCGTCGAGGTCGGTGGGGACGGGGTCTCCATCGTCGCGGTTCGGGACTCCAAGGACCCGGACGGGCCGAAGTTGGCGTTCGGGCGCGTGGCGTTCAGCGCGCTTGCGAGCGACATCCGTGCGGGTAGGTACGACCGGTAGTCAACGCTTGGGAGGTCGCGTGAGCACGTCCACCTTGTCGTCCGTCCATTGGCGTAAGAGTTCGCACAGCGACTCATCAGGGGGCGACTGCGTTGAGGTCGGCGGGGACGGGGTTTCCGTCGTCGCCGTCCGGGACTCCAAGGACCTCGACGGGCCGATGCTGGAGTTTGGGCGTGCGGCGTTCAGTGCGCTTGCCGACGACATCCGCAGCGGACGGTATGACCGATAGCCGAACTTGGCGTGATGGCGGTCTGGCGGCGTGGTCAGAGCCAGCCCATGTTGGACTGCTGGGGGAAGCCTCGGTACCAGATGCCGTAGGCGGTGAGCATGACGGCGGCGGGCGCGAAGGCGGGGAGCAGGACGCGGCCGAGGCGGTGCCGGGTCCGCCAGCCGTAGAGGGTGAAGGCGGCGGCGACGCCAATGCCCATGAAGGCGGTGGTGCCTTCGATGGAGTTGGTGGTCCAGGTGATGGCGACGCCGAGGCTGAGGGGCAGGTGGAGCGGGGTGCGCGGCGGGGGAGTGTCGGCGAACGCGGTGGCGAGGGCGGCGAAGACGAGGGCGGTTCCGGCGTACCAGAGGTAGTGGCCGACGGTCTCGTCCCAGAGGTGCGCGGTAGGGCCCGGGGCGGTGTTGTAGACGGAGTTGGCAGATAGATGGATGCCGTGGCCCTCGGTATAGGTGATGGCGCCGATGAGATAGAGCGTCCAACTGCGTCGGTTCGCGCCGGCGGTGTGGAGGGCGGCCGCGGCGGCGAGCAGGACGGTATAGGGGGTGAGGACGTCGATCCAGTCGGCCCACCTGGTTTGCCCGACGGCCCCGAGCGGTGCGAGGGCGAAGCCGAGGTGGTGGGCGAGGTTGTAAAGCACGACAGTGGCGACGAGCCACCGCCGCGCGTGTACTTGGTATGACGCGGCGAGGGGATTGGTCGTCATGCCCGGCAACGTAGGCCCCAGACCGCCCGGCCGTCCGTCCACTGGCGCAAGAAGTCGGTGGAGTGGCTCACGAGTCGATCCGAGTCGTACGGCTCATGGGTCGTCGGCGGAGAAACCGACGTAGATTTCGATGTCCTCGATCGCCTGCTCCGCATATCCCGCTGTACGCGGATCGCTCATTGCCGAGCGTAGCGGGGGAAGCACCCGATCGATATCGATCGACCGATGAATTCTCGCGATATGGCCCAGACAGGTCATGGCCGTGGCGCGGGCCTGCCAGGACGGATGGTCTTTCAAAGCCAGGCAATGATCCTGCACCCATGTTCCGTCCGCGTCATGGAGTGTCAGGGCCACGATCGTCTCTTGAACTGCGTCGTCATCGCCTTCGGCGAGCGCACGCTCCAGTTCGTCCCGCCGCGCGGGTGGCACCTGCCGGTACTCCATTAGAGGATCTTGTCTCGTCCACGCGACCCGCGTCCAGGTCGGACACGGGTCAGGTGCTGGCGCAGGCTATGCAGGTTCGGGTGGCTGGGCGGGCGGCCAGGCGTTCGGTGCCGATTGGTCCGCCGCAGCGTTCGCAGGTGCCGTAGGTGTCGTCGGCGAGGCGGCGCAGGGCGTCGTCGATGTCGGCCAGGCGTTCGCGGGCCCGGCTCAGGGACGACTCGATGCGGGCGCGTTCGAAGGCGATAGTGGCGCCCTCCGGGTCGTGCTCGTCGTCCACCCCCGTCTGGGACGACGCCTCGACGACGCCGTCCCAGTCGCCGCTCAGTGACGCGATGAGTTTCAGCGTGTCGGCGCGATCCGCGATCAGACGCTCTTCCCCCGTGCTCATATCACCTCCAACGCTCGCCGTGTGGTACTCCATTCCAGCCGGTACCGGCTGGGGTACCATGTTCTCTCTTTCGCAGCGTGCGATTCGGCGGGACCCGAGGAATCGCCGCAGGTTCATGTGGATCCAGTTCTTTCGGTACGTGACGTTCGCGGCCATTTCAGCGGCGGCCGGGTTGGTCGGCGTTCTGGGCGGCGACGTTTCAGTGGTATTCACGCCGTTCCTCGTCGCGCTCGGCACGGTTTTCGTCAATTCGGCCGTTGCTCGCGGTCCCGTTCCTGTTCGCCCGCGAAGCCGCCACGCCGCATGCTGCTCGACCCGGCTCCGAACGGGAGACCTGCAGCGTCTCCGTGACGGCGAGGCTGGAGAATCACTTGGGTGAGCGAGATGAGGATTGTTGTTGATGATCTGGCCGGGGCGCGGATTGCGGAGTTTCTGGCTGAGCATGTGACGCAGATGCGTTCTGTTACGCCGCTGGAGAGTAAGCATGCGCTTGACCTCGATGGGCTTCGCGGGCCTGACGTCACGTTCTGGTCGGTCATGGACGGGGACGTTGTCGTGGGGTGTGGAGCGATCAAGAGGCTGGACGCCGTGCATGGGGAGTTGAAGTCGATGCGCACGTCTCCGGCGCGTGCGCGGAGTGGCATCGCGTCCAGGCTGCTCGGGCACATCCTCGGTGAGGCCGAGCGGATGGGGTTCGGTCGGCTGAGCCTGGAGACGGGGTCTGACGAGTTCTTCCTGCCGGCCAGGATGCTCTACGAGAAGTTCGGGTTCGGCTATTGCGATCCCTTCGCCGACTATCGCCCCGACCCGAACAGCGTCTTCATGACGAAGCGGCTCGGTGGTGCCTAGGCGGTGTCCTCGCCGCCCTAGGGGGCGCGCAGAAACGGGTGGCGTCTCCACATAGTGGGCGTGTGCTGGGGGAGTAGTAGCCGTGTGACAGGGGTCGTTACGGGTGCACTCCGTGGTCGCGCAGGGGGCCAACAGCCAAGTCGGCGGCGCGGCATTCGGCCACGACCTCGGGGAGGGCGCCGAGGGTCGACTTCCAGGCGTTGGGTGCCGACGTGATGTCGCTGTCGTGCAGGAGGAGCGTCGCGCCGCCCTTGAGGCCGGGCGCGAGGGTCTGCAGCACGGACGACGGGGTGGCGGACGCGGTCCAGTCCTTGCCCCACGCCGTCCACAGGACGGGACGCAGCCCGTTGCGGCGGGCCGCCACCATCGCCTCGGTGCTCAGAGCCCCATACGGCGGCCGGTACCAGGACGGGGTCACGCCGCAGACGTCCTCGATGAGGTGCACGGTGTCCCGGATCTCGGCGGTGACCCGGCCCGGACGGGTCATGAGGGTGTTGTCGTGGCGCCAGCCGTGCACGGCGATCTCGTGGCCGTCGGCGGCGATGCGGCCGCCGACCCACGGGGCGCGGTGCAGCATCGTGCCGAGGACGAAGAACGTCGCGTGGCAGCCGAGGCGGGCCAGTTCGTCCAGGGAGAGGGGCGTGGAGTGGGCGTCCGGGCCGTCGTCGAGGGTGAGCGCCACGTGGCGGGGGCCGCCGCGGCCGGCGGTGCGGGGCGTCAGGCGGCGGACCGGGGCCAGCCAGGTCGCCGCGGGGAGCGCGTGAGCCAGGAGGGCGGCGGTCAGGACGGCGGGCACGCGGCGGGACATGAGGACATCTTCACCGGGGGGAGCCAAACTAATGGGCAAACGACTCTTAATTCTGACAGCGGGCATGGGGGCCGGGCATGACGCGGTCGCTGCGGAGCTGGCCCGGAGGATGGCGGTCCAGAAGGTGGAGACGTCCGTTCTGGACGTCCTCGACCTGGTTCCGCTGAAGCTGGGGCACGGGCTGCGGCGGATGTACGGGGAGATGGTGCGGTCCGCGCCGTGGCTGTACGAGGGGATCTACCGGGCGTTCTTCGTGTCCCGGCGGCCGCCGCCCGCGTCGCCGCTCACCGCGCTGATCGCGCGGCGGCTGGACGCGCGGATCCGGGAGCTGCCGCCCGACGCGGTCGTGTCGACGTTCCATGTCGCCGCGCAGGCCGCAGGGCGGCTCAGGGATTCGGGGCGGCTCACCGTCCCGTCGCTGGTGCTGGTGACCGACTTCGCCGTCCACCGGATGTGGCTGCACGCGGGCAACGACCGCTACCTGTGCCCGGACTCGCGGGCCGCCGAGACCGTCATGGAGCGGACGGGACGTCCGGCCGGCGGGCACGCGCCGGTGGTGCGGCCCGAGTTCCGCCGGAAGCGCTCGGCGGGAGAGACGCTGCGGGAGGCCGCGGGGGCGCGGCCGGACGACAAGATCGTGCTGATCTCGGCGGGCGCCTGGGGCGTCGGGCGGGTCGTGGAGACCGCGCAGGGCATCGCGGCGTCCGGCCGGTACGTGCCCGTCGTGCTGTGCGGGCGGAACGAGCGGCTCCGCGAACGGGTCTACGGGCCCGCGCTCGGCTGGCGGGACGACATGCCCGAGCTGATGGCGGGCGCCTACGCGCTGATCGACAACGCGGCGGGGCTGACCTGCCGGGAGGCGTTCGCGCGCGGCCTGCCGGTGATCTCCTACCGGCCGATCCCCGGGCACGGGCGGGACGGTGCCGCCGCGATGGCGCGCGACGGCCTGAGCTGCTACGCCCGGTCGTCCGGCGAGCTGGTGGAGGCGCTCGACCGGCTGAAGGACGAGGCGGTGCGGGAGGCGCGGGCCCGCAGGGTCGCCGCGCTGTTCGACGCCGTCCCCGCCGAGCGGGTCATCCGGGCCGCGCTCGGCTGACGTCGTGCTCCTCGTGCAGCAGCGGGGATCGGGCGATGCCGATGCTGCCGAGGAGGAGCAGCGCCATGCCGGCGGCCTCCGGGAGGATCCACGGCCCGCCGCGGACGTTCTCGCCGAACAGGAAGACGCCGAGGACGATGCTGGCGACCGGGTCGGAGATGGTCAGGGCGGGCTGCACCGCGACGAGGCTGCCGCTCTGCAGCGCGTTCTGCAGCAGGAAGAGGCTGGCGAGGCCGGCCAGCGCCATGGCGTAGAGCTGCCAGGACGTGAAGACGGGGCCGATCCCCTTCTCGAACTTGCGCGTGACCGTGTTCATGAAGGCGGCCGTCAGCGCGAACCCGACCGACGTGGACACGCCCAGCAGGATGGCGCGCGACGGCCCGCGGATGAGCCAGGCCAGCGCGATGAGCCCGGCGACGCAGCCGACCGTGCCGGCCGTCGCGATGATCCAGCCGGCGGTGCCCGGCGGGTGGTAGGTCTCTTCCGGCGCGAGCGCGAACAGCAGCACGGCGAGCCCGGCGCTGAGCAGCAGGACGGCGGCCCACGGCACCCGTTTCAGCCCGCGCGGCGGCAGCCAGGCGATGAGGATCATGGTGAACGGCAGCTCGACGGCCAGCAGCGGCTGGACGAGCGACAGGCCCGCGATCGACAGCGCCGCCGCCTGCAGCACGAACGCGGCGATGAGCGCGCCGATGCCGCCGAGCCACATCGGGCTGCGCAGCATGTCCAGGATGAGCGCCGGCCGGAAGGCGTCCGACTCGGGGGCGGTCTTGACCACCCGCCGCTGCAGCACGGACGCGAGGGCGTTGGCGGCGCCGGCGAGGACCGCGAGGACGACGGCGATCATCGGCAGCCCACCCCGTTAGGGGACACGGACGGGTGCTCGCCGGGTTTGCCCAGGTACGGCGACCGGCCGAGGACGATGATGCCGGCGACCATCGCGGCGAGCCCGAGCGACTCCAGGGCGAGGTCGGAGACCTCCAGCCGCACCCGCTCCCCGAAGATCACGATGCTGAGCGCGATGCCGGTGAGCGGCTCGGCCGCCGTGGTGGCGGGCAGCGAGATCCGCAGCGGCGCCGCGTCGAAGGCGCTCTGCGCGAACAGCAGCCCGAGCGCCCCGATGAACACCAGGCCGTACGGCTGCCAGGTCGCCAGGACGCGACCGAGGCCGTCGTCGGACACCAGCAGGACGCTGCGGGTCAGCGTGTCCTGCAGCCCGTAGAGCAGCCCGGCGCCGCAGGCCAGCAGCATCGCGCGGACGCGCAGGTCCCGGTGCAGGCCGCCGAACGCGCACAGGGCGACGAGGCCGAGCACGGCCCCGCCCGCGAGCCAGCGCGGCGAGTGCACGCCGGGCAGGGCGCCGCCGTGCGGCACCCCGATCCCGAGGAACAGCGCGACGCCGCCGGTCAGCAGCAGCGCGCCCAGCCACTCGTTGCGGCCGAGCCGGTCCCGGTAGATCACGTGCGCGGCGAACAGCGCGAAGATCAGGTTGACGGTGAGCACCGGGGTGACCTCGGCGACGTCGGCCATGTTCAGCGCGAACGCGAAGATGATCTGGCCGGTGATCATGGAGCCGATGCCGGCCAGCCAGAGCCGGCTGCGCAGCAGGTCCAGCAGCAGCCGCGGGTGCAGGATCTGGGCCAGCGGCTCCCGGAAGGCCGCGTGCTGCTGCGCCACGAACCCGAGCCCGATGAAGAAGGCCGCCACAACGGCGATGGCCATCCCGAGAATGCTCATCCGAACCCACGATTTCCCCCGACCGATCCGTCCGGATCCGCCCCTACCCGAGGTCGCCGCGCCGAACCGGGCGCACTCTCCGGGTGCGGCCGGATCCGGCCTCGCGCATTCCACAAACCGACTGGACGGTATGTAATGCGGGCGTCTGCCAGAGGAGCACCATGCGCATCCGAGCCATCACCGCCCTCGCCGCGACCGTCCTCGCCTCGGTGGTCGCGGCGGCCCCCGCCCAGGCCGGCCGCACCCCCGATGACCAGCCGCTACCCGGTTACACGATCGACAATCCGCCGCTCGCGCCCGTCCAGGTGCACGGGAAGCCGTCGCGCGTCCTGCAGGGCGTCCACCATCACGCGGCCTACGACATCGAGGTGCCGCCGCACTGGAACGGGAAGCTCGCGCTCTACGCGCACGGCTACGCCGGCCAGGGGTTCGTGCTGACCGTCGGGCCGCCGCCGTTCGGGCTCCGGCAGCGGCTGCTCGACCAGGGATACGCGTGGGCGGCGTCGTCCTACTACGACAACGGGTACGACGTCCGGGCCGGGGTGCTGAGCACGCGCGACCTCGCCGAACTGTTCGCCCGCAAGGTGGGACGGCCCAAGCAGCGCATCATCGCCGGCGTGTCGATGGGCGGGCACATCATCGGACGCTCGCTCGAACAGTTCCCCGGCTACTACGACGGCGCGCTGCCCATGTGCGGGGTGCTCGGCGACGACGAGCTGTTCGACTTCTTCCTCGACTACAACCTCGTCGCGCAGGACCTTTCCGGCGTCCGCGAGTACCCGGTCACCGACCAGTACGCGACGGTGACCGTCCCGAAGATCGAGGCCGCGCTCGGGCTGACCGCGCTGCGTCCCGGCGGCCCGGACACGACGAACGCGCGCGGGAAGCAGTTCCGGTCGATCGTCATCAACCGGACGGGTGGGACGCGTCCGGGCGCGGTGCAGTCGTTCGCGTTCTGGAAGGACTTCCCGTTCACGCTGGCGACGCCGTCCGTCCCGGGTGCGACGCTGGCGGAAGAACCGGGGCAGGTGGCGACCAACCTGTTCACCCGGTACCGGCCCAACGAGCCGGTCAACGTCAACGCGACCGTGCAGCGGGTGCGGGTCGCGAACCTGCCGGCGCGGCTGTCGAACCGGCTGTCGCAGGTGCCGCGCATCAACGGGCGTCCGGGGGTGCCGGTGCTGAGCCTGCATGGGCTGGGGGACATGTTCGTCCCGTTCTCGATGGAGCAGATCTACGCGTCCGAGGTGGCGCGGCATCACCGGTCGCGGCTGCTCGTCCAGCGGGCCATCCGGACGGCCCAGCACTGCGAGTTCTCCGCCGTCGAGGCGGGGACGGCCTGGGACGACCTGGTGCGCTGGATCGACACCGGCAGGCGTCCGGCGGGCGACGTGACGACGAAGCCGCGGGTGGTGGCGCGTGCGGACTACGGGTGCCGGTTCAGCGATCCCGCCGCCTACGCGGCCGGGACGGGGACGCGGCGGCTCTTCGATCCCTGCCCCTGACGGGAGTGAGGTCCGGCCACACGCGCCCGTGGCCGGATCGCGCGGGCGCTACAGGTCGGTCGCGATGATCTTCTCGATGTTGCGTTCGGCGAGGGCGGTGATGGTGACGAACGGGTTCACGCTGGTGTTGCCGGGGATCAGCGAGCCGTCGATGGCGTAGAGGCCGGAGTAGCCGCGCAGCCGGCCGTAGTTGTCGGTGGCCTTATTGAGGACGGCGCCGCCGAGCGGGTGGTAGGTGAGGTGGTCGCCCCAGATCTTGTAGGTGCCGAAGAGGTCGGTCCGGTAGATCGTCCCCTCCTTGCGGTTGATCTTGTCGAAGATCGACTTGGCCATGTCGATGCTGGTCTGCTTCCAGGCCGTCTGCCAGTTCAGGTCGACCCGTCCCGCCGCGGCGTTCCAGGAGAACTGGGCCCGGTGCGGGGTGTTGGTGATCGACAGGTAGAACGAGGCGTAGGTCTCGATCCCGGTGGGCAGCGGCGCGACCTCGGCGAACGCCCCGCCGGCGTCCCAGTTGTCGATGCCGCCGGTCGGGATGGACGACTGCAGGCTGCCGGTCGGGTCCCACATGTGGTTGGCGCGGCCGCACATGACGTTGCCGTTGTCGCCCCAGCCCTGGCCGACCTCGCTGTTCAGGTTCGGCAGCGCGCCGGTCGCCTTGAGCTTGACCAGCAGCTTGCTGGTGCCGACGCTGCCGGCGGCGAAGAACACCCGGTCGGCCCGGACGGTCTTCGTCCCGGTCACGTCACCGGACGTGTTGAGCGTCTCGATCGCGACCGTGTAGCCGCCGCCGGACGCGGGCGACACCGACGTCACCCGGTGCAGCGCCGAGATGGAGACCCGGCCGGTGGCCTTGGCCTGCGCCAGATAGGTCTTCGGCAGGGTCTTCTTGCCGTAGTTGTTCCCGTAGAGGATCTCCGCCGCGAGCGCCGACCTCGGGACGGTGTTCGCCGCCTCCCGCTCCATGTAGTCGAAGTCGTACACGTTCGGGACGTAATCGAATTCGAACCCCGAGCGCTGGGCGTGCTTGCGTCCGACCCGCGCGTACTGGTAGCAGTCCGTCGAGTCGAACCAGGCCCGGTCGACCTCGTTGACGCCGAGGCCGGCGTTGGCGCGCGGGTAGTACTTGCTGTACATCTCGTCGGCGTTCACCGACGGCAGGACGCCGCTGAACCGGGAGCGCTTCGGCGTCACCGCCATGCCGCCGTTGACGAGCGAGCCGCCGCCGACGCCGCGCCCCTGGTAGACGGTGATGCCGGCGAATTCCTCGGCGTCCAGGATCCCGGCGTAGCGAGGGACGTCCTTGTCGAGCGGGAAGCCGAGGAAGCCGCTCACCGGCTGCTTGGTTCTGGTGCGCAGCCAGAAGGACCGGTAGTCGGGGTCTCGGGTGTTGGCGAAGATCTTGCCGTCCGAGCCCGGGGTGTCCCAGGACTGCCCCATCTCGACCATGTGCACGTCGACGCCGGCCTGCGCGAGCCGCAGCGCGGCGACGGAGCCGCCGTAGCCGGTGCCGATGATCAAGGCGGGGACGTGCGCGCCATCGCCGATCGGCCCGGCCGCCCGGGCGGTGGCAGCGGTGCCACCCAGCAGGCCGAGGCCGAGAATGGAACCTGTTCCAACCATGAATCCGCGGCGGGAGACGCCGCTGGGTCTCCCCATGGGCATGACAGAGTCCGCCATGTGGCCTCCCTCACTCTCGTTGAGACTGGGACAGGTTCTATATCGAGCCGGACGGGAAGTCACTAGCTACGCAAAAGTAACTTACCGCCCGTCACGCACACGTGTTAGCAGGTCACAGGCAGTTAACCAAATGCTTGCTTGGCAACTGCGCGGGGCTTTGTTAGATTCCGCGGCATGATCTCCGCGATCGTCTGGGGCACGGGCAATGTCGGCCGGCTCGCCCTCCGCGCCGTCGACGCCCATCCGGCGCTGACCCTGACCGGTGTGATCGTCCACGACGAGGGCAAGGCCGGACGGGACGCGGGCGACCTCGCCGGCCTCGGCCGCGACCTCGGCGTCGCGGCCACCACCGACATCGACGCCGTCCTCGGCACCGGCCCGCAGGCCGTGGTGTACGCGGCGTCCGGCGACATCCGCCCCGACGAGGCGCTCGCCGACATCCTGACGGCGATCCGCGCCGGGGCCGTGGTCGTCACGCCCGCGCTGTACGCCCTCTACGACCAGCGCAACGCGCCGCCGGAGATGCGGGAGGCGGTGCTGGACGCGATCACCGAGGGCGGCGGCTCGCTGTTCGTCTCCGGCGTCGACCCGGGCTGGGGCAACGACGTCCTGCCGCTGATGATCAGCGGGCTCGGCGGCGTCATCGACGTCGTCCGCTGCCAGGAGATCTTCGACTACACCACCTACGACCAGCCGGACTCCGTCCGCTACCTGGTCGGCATGGGCCAGCCGATGGACTACGAGCCGCCGATGCTCGCGGCGACCGTCCCGACCATGGTGTGGGGCGGGCAGGTCCGGTTGATGGCGCGCGCGCTCGGCGTCGAGTTGGACGAGGTCCGCGAGACCGTGGAACGGCGTCCGCTGGACGACTCCATCACCACCCCGTCCATGGGCGACTTCGAGAAAGGCACCCAGGGAGCGGTCCGGTTCGAGGTGCAGGGCATCGTCCAGGGCGAACCCCGCATCGTGGTAGAGCACGTCACCCGGATCCACGCGTCCTGCGCGCCCGACTGGCCCATGCCGCCGGACGGCGACGGAGCCCACCGCGTCATCATCGAAGGCGTCCCACGCATCGAGGTCACGGTCGAGGCCACCGACGAGCACGGCAACCGCGCCGCGGGCGGCAACGCCACCGCCGTCGGACGCCTCGTCAGCGCCATCGACTGGCTCGTGGACGCCGACCCTGGCCTCTACGACGCGCTAGACGTCCCGCTGCGTCCCGCCGTGGGCAAGCTCGGGAGGAACGCCTGATGGACCTCGACATCCCCGACGGCAAGGACCCGATCCAGTACGCGTGGGGCGAGATGGTGCCGGGCATCGGCCCCGCCGCGTCCAACCTGTCGCTCGCCGTGTACGCGCACACCACGCTGGGCCTCCGCGAGTTCGAGGCCGCCCGCCTCCGCATCGCGCAGATCAACGGATGCGTGTTCTGCCTCGACTGGCGGACGGACCGCGACGGCCAGAAGGTCGAAGAGGAGTTCGCCGACGCGGTCACCGAATGGCGCACCACCGACCGCTTCGACGACCGCACCCGCCTCGCCGCCGAATACGCCGAACGCTACGCCCTCGATCACCACGGCCTGGACGACGAGTTTCTGGGAGCGCATGACCGCGCACTACTCCCAGCGCGAGATCGTCGAACTGAGCATGTGCATCGGTTCCTGGCTAGCGTTCGGCCGCCTCAACCACGTCCTCGGCCTCGACACCATGTGCATGCTGCCGAAGCCGTGACGGCGGCCGGGCCCGGACCCGGGCTCATGGCCGGTTCAGGCCGCGGACGGGTGTAGTGCGAGGGGTCGTCGCCCTCGACGCGGTAGCTCTCCCGCCCGTCCACGCCGACCGGGACGTCGCCGGCGACGGTGACGCGGTGCAGCAGCCGCGGCAGGTCGCCGTAGTCGTCGGACGCGTAGTGCTGGGTGATCCGGTTGTCGAACACGATGAGGTCTCCCGGCGACGTCCGGCTGGAGTGGGTGGGCAACACCTCCAGCGGCCCGCAGAACGTCCAGACCGCCGCCACCGGCCGGTCGCGTTCGGCGGGGCCTTCAACGGCGCCTCGGCCGCGGGACCTCGTCGGCAAGAAGATCGGCATGAACACGCTCGGCGGCCACGCCCAGGCCGTCCTAGACCTCTACCTGCGGCGCAACGGCCTCGGCGCCGGCGACGTCGCGACGGTGGAGGCCCTCGCCGTGCCGCCTCGTCCTGCTGGAGCGCCGGTTCACCCGCTGGCGCACCGGTACAGCTTGACGTCCAGTACTGGGCGGGGAGGACGTCTTCTGGGCGCAGCTGACCAGGGGCGCCGCCCGGCGGCGAGGCCGCGACCTGACTCGCTCAGTCGTCCTCGATGTGCGTGAGTTTGTCGGGGTTGGTGACGGCGTAGACGCCGCGGATGCGGTCGCCGTCCGGGTCCAGGTCGAGGACCATGACGGCGAACGGCGCGTGGGCGTCGAACAGCACGGCTGACGGGTCGCCGTTGACCGTCCGGTAGCGGATGTCCAGGTCGGCCGGTCCCCATCCGGCGGTGCTCGTGATGACGCGCGCCACCTTGTCGGCGCCTTGGATCGGGCGAAGGGCGGCCGTACGACCGGCCTTGCCGCCGCCGTCCGTCCAGAGGGTCACGTCCGGCGCCAGGATGCCCATCAGTGACTCCAGGTCGCCGCCCAGGGCAGCCTGGAGGAAGCGTTCCGTCACCTGGCGCTGCACCTTCGGGTCGGCCTGGTAGCGGGGACGGCGCGCGTGGACGTGTTCCCGCGCCCGGTGCGCGAGCTGCCTGACCGCCGACGGGCTGCGGTCCAGGATCGGCGCGATTTCCGTGTGCGCGTACCCGAACACCTCGTGCAGGACGAACACGGCGCGTTCGAGGGGCGTGAGCGTCTCCAGGACGACGAGCAGCGCCATCGACACCGCCTCCGTCCGCTCGGCGGACTCGTCCGCGCCCGCCTCGCTCACCAGCGGCTCGGGCAGCCACGGCCCCACGTACGTCTCGCGGCGGCGGCTGATCGCGGCCTGCCGGGACAGTGCGGTGTTGACCGCGACCCGCACCAGGTAGGCGCGCGGATTCTCGATCTCCTCGCCGCCGGCGGTGTTCCGCGCCGCCCACGCCAGCCAGGTGTCCTGCAGGACGTCCTCGGTGTCGGCGACGCTGCCCAGCATGTTGTAGACGACCGAGAACAGCAGCTCCCGGTGGTCGGCGAAGACCCGTGTGGCCCCGTCCTCGGGCATGGCTCGACCTCCTCTGCTCACCCCCTAGAGGGCCCGCCCGCCCGAAGTGTGACATCCGCCGCGCAGATGTGATGTGGGCCTCATCGCGTCACACTTCCGGACGCCCGTCCTCTCCAAGGCCGCGAAACGAAACCACTCGGAGGGCTTCATGACCGGCTCCTTTCTCGCCACGAGACGCGGCAAGATCACGCTGACGCTGCTGTGCACGATCGCGTTCCTGGACTTCATCGACGCCTCGATCGTCAACGTGGCGCTGCCCGCGATGCGCACTGACCTGGGCTTCTCGGTCGAGGACCTGCAGTGGGTGCCGTCCGGCTACCTGCTCACCTACGGCGGGTTCATGCTGCTCGGCGGCCGACTCGCCGACCTGCTCGGACGCCGCCGCGTCGTTGTCGCCGGCACCGTGCTGTTCTCGCTGTCGGCCATCGCCGGAGGGTTCGCCACGACGTCCGGCATGCTGATCGGCGCGCGGCTCGCCCAGGGTGCGGGGGCCGCGCTGATGTTGCCGGGCACGCTGTCGATCCTGACGACGATGTTCCGGGAGGGCGGCGACCGGGGCAGGGCGCTCGGCGTCTGGGGCGGCGTCGCGGGCGGCGCGTCCGCCGCCGGGGTGCTGCTCGGCGGGCTGCTGACCGACGGTCCCGGCTGGCGCTGGGTGATGCTGGTGAACGTGCCGGTCTGCGTGCTGGTGATCGCCGGGCTGTTCCTGCTCGTGGACGGCGACCGGCGCAGCGCCCGGCTCGCGAACTTCGACGTCCTGGGCACCGTGCTGGTCACCAGCGGGATGCTGCTGCTCGTGTTCACCCTGGTCAAGGCGCCGGAGGCCGGCTGGGACGCGGGCCGGACGACCGGCGGGCTGGCCGGCTCCCTCGTCCTGCTCCTGGCGTTCCTGGTGAACGAGCAGCGCGGCCGCAACCCGCTGCTGCCGCTGTCGATCTTCCGGATCCGGGGGCTCGCGGCGGCGGACGTCACCCAGCTCGTCGCCGTCGCGGGCATCGGCTCGATGTTCTTCTTCCTCAGCCTGTACATGGAGAACGTCCTCGGCTACTCGCCGCTGGAGACGGGCTCGGCCTACCTGCCGCTGTGCTTCGGCGTCGCCGTCGCCGCGGGCGTCTCGTCCCAGCTGCTCACCCGGATCGGCACGCGTCCGGTGCTGGTCGCCGGGCTGCTGCTCGCCGCCGGGGGCGTCTACTGGCTGTCGCGCATCCCGGTGGACGGCTCCTACCCGACCGACCTGCTGCCGGGGCTGCTGATCAGCTCGCTGGGGCTCGGCGCCGCGTTCGTGTCCGTCACCACCGCCGCCAACGCCAACGTCCCGCCGGACCAGGCCGGGCTCGCCGCCGCCCTGCTCAACGCCTCCCAGCAGCTCGGCGGCGCGCTCGGCCTGGCGATCTTCACCGCGGTCGCCACGTCCCGCACCAACGGGCTGATCGCCGGCCGGACGCCGATGCCGGAGGCGCTCACCGCCGGGTTCTCCCGCGCGCTGCTCGCGTGCAGCGTCTTCCTGGCCGCCGCGGCCGTCGTCGCGCTCCGCGCCGCCAACAGCCACGGTGAGGCGTCCGCCGTGGAGACCGAGCGGGACCCCGAGCCCGCACCCGTCAGGTAGGCGACATCTCGCGCGCGTCGGGGGCGCGGATCAGGAACGTGCCGAGGAGGACCACCAGGCCGGACGCCGCCAGCACGAACTGGCCCGGTGCCAGGCCGAGCGGGGACGCGCCGGCCTCCTTCAGGAGGTCGGCCGCGCCGCCCGACAGCAGCGCCGCGAGCGCCAGCCCGAACCGCAGCACCGCGTGAAACGCGGTCAGCGCCAGGTTTCGCTCGACCCCGCTCAGCTCCTCCTGGAGGTAGGTGATGCCGCCCACCAGGGCGCTCGTGGCGGCGGCGCCGAACACGACGGCCCCGATGAACGACCAGGTGATCGACCCCAGCGCGCCCATCAGGGCGATCACGATGCCCTGCGCGGCCGTCCCCAGCCGGACCTGCGTCATCAGGCTGCCCGCCTTGCGGTGGATCAGCAGCAGGCCCGCGATGGCGCCCACGCCGAACAGCACCACCAGCGCGCCGAACCCGACCGCGCCCGCGTCCAGCGTGTTCTTCACGAACACCACGCCCAGCGAGAACAGCGCGCCCAGCCCGAGCGCCACCACCGCGACGCCCGGCAGGACGCCGCGCAGGACCGGAAGGCGCAGTGCCCGGAAGAAGCCGCCCTGCGACTCCCGCTCGCTGTGCTCCATGTCCGCCTTCTCGACCGGGCCGGGCCCGAGGTCGGGAATCGAGCGGATCATGAAGTACGACACCAGGTACGTCACCGCGTTCAGCCAGAAGACGACGACGTACCGCCAGTGGCCCTCCCAGCCGGCCTGGTTCGACAGCCACAGCAGCAGCCCGAACGCCCCCGCGCCCAGCGGGATCATCCCGTAGGACGTCGCCATCGTGATGCCGTTGGCCATCTCCAGCGTGCCGGTGTCGTGCTGGTCCTCCTCGTCCTCGATGAGGAACGGGATCGCCGCGTCCCGCGCCGGCAGGAACATCAGCCCGACGACCTCGATCAGGAACGCCCAGAAGTACACCCACCACAGCCACGGGACGAGCGGCAGCGCGAACGCCATGCCCGTCCGGATCATGTCCGACCACAGCATCACGCTGCGCCGCCGCCACCGCGTCACCACCCGCGCCGCCACCGGCGCGCCCACCGCGGACGGCAGCAGCCGCAGCACCAGCACCCCACCGACCGCCGTCGTGGAGCCGCTCAGCTCCAGGACGAAGTACATCAGCGCGAGCGTGCCCACCCAGTCGCCGAAGGAGGAGACCGTCTGACCGACGATGAGCCGCCGGAAATCCTGGCGGCTCAGCTGCTCCTTGAGTCCCATACGGGCTCCATCCCCGGTCTGGCGTACTGCGACGGCGAATCGAGGTACGGAGAGTCGGCCAGCAGGGCTCCGAGCCTGACGGCGGCCGCGTCCCAGCTCCAGTTCTCGCACGTCCACTCGCGTCCCGCGGCCCCCATCGCGGCGGCCCGCTCCGGAGAGGACAGCAGCCGGTGCAGGGTCAGGGCCAGCTCGTCCGGGCGGGTCGCGTCGACCAGCACGCCCGTCCGCCCGTCGACCAGGGACGCCGGGCTCCCGCCCGACCGTCCGACCACCACCGGCAGCCCCGCCGCGGACGCCTCCAGCACCGACAGGCCCAGCCCCTCCGTCTGCAGCCCGTGCCGGTCGTCGCGGCACGGCAGCGTGAACACGTCGGCGGCGGCGTAGTAGCGCGGCAGATCGGCCGCCGACACGTGCCCGGTCAGCGTGACCGTGCCGGGCGCCAACCCGTCCGCCATCTCCTGCAGCCGGTGCCGCATCGGACCGTCCCCCACGATGACCAGCCGCGCGTCCGGCCGCCTCCGCACCACGTCGCCCCACGCGCGCACCAGCATGTCGTGCCCTTTACGCCGGACGAGCCGCGCCACACTCAGCACCACGGGACCTTTGCCGAGCCCATGCCGCCGCCGGACCGCCGACCCGTCCAGCCCCGGCCGGAACCGCACCGTGTCGACCGCGCCCGCGAGCCGCACCAGCCGCGTCCGGTCCCCGACGGCGCCCGCCACCTCCGGCAGCGTCGTGTCGCACAGATGGGTCAGCACGTCGAACGACCGGGCCGCCGCCCGCAGCGCCGCCCGCGTCGGCGGCGCACGGAACCACCCCAGCTCCTGCCCGTGCGCCGAGCCGACCAGCCGCCGCACCCCCGCCGCCCGCACCAGCGGCGCGTACAGCCCGAACGGCGCCGCCGCCGTGATCCACCCCGCCTCGATCCGGTACCGCGCCACCAGCCCCCGCAACCCCCGGAACAGCAGGTACCCGCGCCGCCGCACCACCGGAAACCCCAGCCCGGCGTCGAACTCCGCGGCCCCGTCCCGCGCCGGCGCCACCACGACCACCCGATCCGCCGGCAACCGCCGCACCAGCTCCCACGTGAACGTCTGCACCCCACCGGGCTCCGGGGGGAAATGCCCAGTCAGCACCAGAGTCCGCGGTATCTCCATGCGACCACGACTTCCCGCACAGACGCCCTCCAACCGGGCACCAGGCCACGTGTCGATGCGATGTCGTCGAGGGCGGCACCAGGGTCGCCTGGCGCGAACCGGCCGAAAGGTCGCAACTTTCTGGAATGGAACATCAGGGTGTCGCAGGCAAGTGTCATGATGCGGTCAAGGAATGACAGGCGGGTGAAGCGGGAGACAGGTGTCGAGAAGATCCCAGGAACGGGAGCACAGACCGGTACCGGAGCTGATCACGGGACTCGCGTCACGCGTCCGGGAGGGGCGGATCCGTCTCCCCAAGTTCCAACGTGAGTTCGTCTGGACGCGAGGCCAGGTTCTCGATCTCCTGGATTCGATAGGACGCAACTACCCGATCGGTAGCCTTCTGCTGTGGCGTAGTGACCTTCCGCTCGCGAGTGAACGCACGATCGCCGGCCTCGCGATCGACGCGCGCGAGGACGCGGACGTGACCGCTTACCTTCTGGACGGCTGCCAGCGCCTGTCCACGATCTGCGGCGCGCTCCACTGGGAGCCGGACGACCCGCGGAGCTACTGGAATCTGGTGTACGACCTGCGTGAAGAGCGTTTCCTGCACCGCGAGGATCTCGATGACCCGCCGGCCCACCAAGTCCCGCTCCGCTTCCTCGACGACCCGTCGGCCTTTTTCAAGCGGGTCACGAAGCTGCCCAAAGAGCAGGAGGACAGGGCGGACCTCCTGTTCAATAGGTTCACCCAGTACGAGGTCGCCGTGGTGACACTCGAAACAACATCGTTCACTGAGGTCGGACGCATCTTCGAGCGGGTCAATACACGGGGGACTCCGCTCACCACCGTGGAATTCGTCCGAGCCGCAACGTGGACGGACGAGTTCGACCTGCTGGACGCGATCGACCAGGTCCGTGACGTCCTCGCCCGCAAACATTACGGGCAGATCGACCGGAAACTGCTCCTCAGGGCAATCTCAGCGGCGGCGGACCTGGGGTTCTCCACGAAGGACATCGAAGGTCTGCCCGCGCTGCCGCCCGAGAAGCTGACGTCGGCCATCGCACAGACGGAGGACGCGGCACGCCGCGCCGTGGACTTCCTCTCAACGGAGATCGGCACACCCACCGCCGAGGCACTCCCGTACCCGAACCAGCTGGCGGTGGTCATCGAGATCTTCAGGCGGCTGCCCAGACCGGACGCGCGCCAGTTCACCGCGATCCGGAGCTGGTTCTGGAGGACCGCGCTCACCGGCTATTACGACGGCTGGAACTCGCGGAAGATGGCCGCCGACCTCGCCGCCGTCTCCGCATTCGCGCGAGGCGAGACCAAGGTCATCGAGGTGGACACCGCGCCGTTGAGCACCAAGCTGTGGTCCGGGCAGCAGTATCGGCGGGACAGCGGCCGGACGAAGGCACACGCCCTGCTGCTGGCGGCCGCAGGTCCCCGCGATCTGCGGACGGGGCAGCGGATCGATACCGGGCGTGCCCTCGCCATGTCCAACGACCTGCAATATCACCACTTCTTCCCCAAGGCGTGGCTCGCCCGGCAGGAGATCGGCTACGTGCAGGCCAATACGCTCGCCAACATCGTCATGCTGACCGCGATCAGCAACCAGTTCGTAGCCGACCAACCTCCGGACGCCTACCTTCAGACCGAGATCGACTTCAGCGGCGAGCAGGAGATACGCGAAAGGCTCGACAGCCTCCTGGTCTCGCCGCAGGCGTTCGACGCGGCCATGCGCCGTGACTACAAGGGCTTCCTGGCAGCGCGTTTGGAGACGCTCTTCGCCTGGGCGGAGGAACTCGTGCGTGGTGCAGCGATCGCTGAGGCCCCCACCAAGGAGCCCGACCCCGAGGTCACCCGGCATTCAATGAAGGTCGAGGTCATGGACACGGACACCGACGACTGAGGCTCGCCGCGTTCTGTCGTAGCCGTCTGCTCTCCTGCTCTCAGGGAGGATGCGGATGCGGGTCAAGGACTTGCCCGAGTCGGACAGGCCGCGCGAACGCCTGCTGCGGCAGGGCTCGCGGGCGCTGTCCGACCGCGAGTTGCTGGCTCTCGTGCTCGGGGCCGGAATGCCGGGGTGCGATGCGATCGAAATGGCGGCACGGTTGATCGACGAGCGTGGCGGCCTGGTCGCCCTGGCTCAGGCCGATCCCCACACCTTGAGCAGGCTGCGTGGGGTCGGCCCGGCCAGGGCCGCACGGGTCACGGCCGCGTTTGAACTGGCTCGGCGCGCGGCAGGCGTAGCGGAGCGGCGCAGGATTCGTGGTTCGGGGGATATCGCCGTCGTGGCCGCACCGTTCCTGCGCGGCCTCCGGCACGAACGGGTCGTCGTGGTCGCCTGCGACGGTAACTGCGGTGTGCTACGCGTCGTCCCGCTGACCGAAGGCGCCGCCGACCGCAGTCTGATACCCGTCCGCGATGTACTGAGCACCGTGCTCGCGATCGGCGGTGCCGCCTTCGGTGTCGCACATAACCATCCGAGCGGACGCCTTGAGCCCAGCCCTGCGGACGCGCAGGTGACCGAGCTCTTGCGCGACGCGGCCGAAACGGTCGGTCTTCGCTTTCTGGATCACGTCATCGTCACCGAAACCGCTTGGGCCCGGGTGTCGTGACCAGGCCGGCCAGTGGGGAGAGCCGTTGCACAAGGGCTTCAGGGGAGGTCGCCTCGATCAGCCGATCCGGGCGACCCGGCACGTATGCCCACCAGGAGCCGGTGTAGAGGCCGTACCAGACCTGAAGGCCCGGGATCCAGCGCTTCAGGCCGGCGGCCGGGTTCACCGGCTCAGTTCCCCGCCGCTCGGCTGGACGGCCAGCGCTGCGCGCAACTCGTCCTCGGAGTCGGCGATGACGGTCGGCGTGAGGTTCGACTTCGGGTCACGCCGGACGGCGCCCCAGCACGCGCCCTGCCGGGACACCCACACCATCCAGGCGGGGAAGTCCCGTTCGAGTTCAGCCGTTCTCGCGTTCTTCATCAGTTGACCTGCCCCTTCACGTCCGATTGCGGTCGGCCGTCGTTCGATTCGCGGGACAGATTGCTCTCTGATGATTACCGTGAGCTATGAAGTGATGTTAACCGCACATTCACCGCCCGCACCCCACATCAACCGAGCGCCGACGGCGCGCCCATTGTGGAGGGTGACGGAGTGCCCCCAGCGGATGTAGTCGGTGAGGGGCTTGCTGACGACACGAACCCGCGGTGGGCAGTCGGCGTCCGTCACAATGCGAGTCAGATCACAACTCAGGCCGTCATGATCAAGCGAGGTCGAAAGGGATCTATAGGTGGAGATGAGGACTGCGCGGGCCTGCCAGGTGTCGGGCACCGGGTGGCCGTTGCGGATCTGTCGGTTGGTGAAAAGATTTGGAAAAGTTAATTGTGACGGACCGGAAAGGCCTGTTGGCGCGAGCCAAATTTGCTGAGGTGGCGAGGACTCCTGCAGGACCAATTGGTTTACGCAGGATCTCAATTGATCTTGTCTATGCAGGTCAAGGGAAGGTAAAATGATCTTTACCTGCATGGGCCCTTGTTGGCGGTGAATGGCTGACCTAGCTTCCGAGGCGCGAAGACAACTTCGCCGCTCTGTTCGACAGAAGGGTTACAGAGCGTTCACCCACCAAGGGGAGTGCATGAAAACCCGCCACTTCGTCCAGACTGTCACCGTCCAAGCCGTCACCGTCGTGGCCGTTGCGACCGCGGCCGCCACGTTCGCCGCTCCCGCGCAGGCCGCCACCAGCGGCCCGCAGGCGGACGTGCAGCAGCAGGTCGACCAGGTCACGGCCACCCATCCTGGCGCCCGGCAGACCGGTCCGGGAATCATCACCTTCAGCGACGGTGTCGTCCTGACCATCCCCGCCGCCGGCGCCGCGGCAGGGGTATGCGCCTCAGGGGCGTACTGCTTCTTCCAGTACACCAACTACGGCGGCCGCAAGCTCACCTTCAGGGACTGCGCCCCCAACGGTCTGTGGCAGTACCTCACCGACTACGGCTTCGGTAACTCCACGTCCTCGTGGCAGAACTACTCCAAGAACACCGTGCTGGTCTATGACCAGGGCACGCAGCCGCCGACCAGCCTGTGGACCGAGAACCCGGGCGGGGAATCCACTTACACGGGTAACGCCGATAACAAGGCCGACTCGTTCGAAACGTTCTGCGGGTGACGCAGATGAAACGACGTCGCATCCCCCTCCTGGTCGCGGCAATGGCGGGCATGCTGTCGCTGACCGCGTTCACGCCGACCCCTCACGGGAACCCGCCAGCGACCTCCTCAACGACCAGTTCGCAAAACCCTCGCCGCGATCCGAGCGACCCTGGGGCGACGAAGGGGTATCTCAAGCGGCTGCAGCGCGGAATGGGGAGCCGGCAGAAGCAGTGCATGACGAGCCGACGCGATGGGCACGCGACGCGCTGGTGCCTGGAACCGGCCAACCCGGCCGAGGTCCCCAAGGTGTCGGAATCGAAGATCAGACGCGCCGCTGCTGACCCGAGGCCACCCGCGGCTCTGTGCTCCAAGGCGCAGAAAAAGACCAACTACGACCGCTTCCACGCCTGCTACGAAGACGTGGGCCGGATCATGAACGAAGACACCGGTCAAGTCGCCGCGATCGTCCAGTACGACGTGTGGGCCACCCTGAGCGCCAAGAACCCCACCTGGCTGATGCAGGCCGGTGTGACTGTGACCAGTATGTCTCCCGAGCTGATCAAGGCGGTGCCTTCGTTCGCTGTGTCGCTGAACTGCGATCCAGGCACCTGCCAGCGTCCCGCTCCGGTGGAGAAGAAGATCGTTCCGAACACCTACACCTACTACGAGCTGGCGACCTCGATCCCGTCCTCGGCTCCGGGTGACTCCATCCAATACACCAACCCGCAGATGGTGATGACCCTCAACACCGTGAACGCGTTCCCAGGGAGGGGCGCCAGTAACTGGCTGAACCTCCCGTTCAACGTTCGCTGTGACAGCGAAAGCTACATCGGAGGTTCAGGCTGCGTCTACTACATGGGTAACGCGTCTGCCGCAACCTTCTACATCGACTACAAGAACGCGGACCCGAACTACGGGGACTACCGCGAGGTGGTCAAGAACGACCTGTACGGCATGGTGATCCGCGACAACCTCAAGCACTACGGACACATCCAATACCACAACCCGCTGCACCGGACAGACCCGGTCACCCGGAGGCAGCACCACGACTCGATCTGCACTTCGGTGATCCTGGCGAAGGCGCCGGCAGGCATGGAGTGCGACGAGTGGCCGTACGCCTCCAGCGAGGAAGGCGGCAGCACGAACCCGCGGTACTCATGCGCATTCCTGCCGGCAGACCAGAACGGCAACCACGGCCGGGCGCTGAACGCCGAGCTGTACAAGAAGAACCGGATCCTGCCGTCCCTCAACGAGGGCGGCAAGCACATCCTGGGCGACCCGTACTGGGTGTGGGTGCTCAACGCCCCTCCGGACAACCAGATCCCCGCAGTAAAGCAGTGCAGCACGTACTAGGCGCCCGGCGTTAGCCCGCCCAACGGCCAGGGTGCCCCTGCGTTCACGGGGTACCCTGGCCGTTCCTCGTCAGGAAGGAGAGGCACCGTGCGCCCGCTCGCCACAGCTGAGGCAGCCGTACAGATCGCCGAGGACGAATGGTATCGCATCTCGACCGGTGACATCATCCCGGACGCTCTCGACCGGGACATGCGCAGCCACGGAACTTTCGATCTGTTCCAAGGAGATGTGTTCGTCGACACGGGGACCACTGCCCGCAATGTCGATATCACCATTGAAGAATGGGGCACCGAACCCCCGCTGCAAGTCGACACCGGCGGTTTTGCAGAAGTCGTTGAGAGCTCAGTTTCCTTCGAGGCGGCGCGGCTCCGAGTACTGTCGGCCAGCGGCTTGCAGGCGCTGGCGCTTGACCTCGAGGGTGGGACGGGCATGTACCGACTACGCCTGTACTCCCGCTATCTCGACACCCGTCGGCAATGGCATCTACTGCGGCTCTGGCCAGCGGTAACGGCGCCGGAATGGATCTACCAACTCGACGACGATGGTCAGCCGATCGAACGGCCAGACCGTACCGCCACCGAAACCTTCGAGGTAAAGATGACCACTGACCAGGTGGGCATCGTCCGGGCTGAGGTTCGGAAGATGGCGCTCATGGAGATCGAGGAGGGCGACGTCGACGACATCGTCGAAGACTGCGATCGGGTCTGCGACGCGATCGATTCTCTTCCCAGAACAGCGCAGGAGGTGCGGGTCGCACTGACGGCCCGTCAGTGGAAAGTCACCCTCGCGGTGTTAGAACATCATGGGAATCTGGCCCCTGACCCAGGATCCGAGTCCATGCGGTATCTCCATGACCTGATCGTGTCTGCCGTCGGCAATCACCTTCCCCCCGGGCGGGTCTACGGTCTATGAGTCGCCGTGCCCAGGAGATAGCAGACGGGAAGGTAACACCTCCGAGGCCATCAAGGCATTCCAGAGCGCCATCCACCTCGGCCCAGACGTCTGGTCCTTTCACATACGACCTGGCTTACGCACTCAGCGACATCGGTCGGCATGAGGAGGCCGCAGAGGTCCTGACCACCCATGTCCGCCATGTTTGGAGCACAAATTTGACTCCAGATGCCTGGAGCCTGCGGGCTGAAATCGCAAGTCACACCGGAACCCTGCCGCCGCCCTGGAAATCCTCCAGCAGGGACTGCGTATCCACCCCGACTCGAAGGACCTTGCCGAGAACCACGCAGTCGTCGAGGCCGAACTGAAGAAGAGGGCATAACCCACTGTGATCTGGCGTCGCCCGGACGTCATGCGGCTTCTCGTCGCCCATCTGTTGCTGTACACCGGCATGAACCTGTCGAAGACAGCATGGCCCCTGTATCTCGATGCGGAGCATGCCCTCTACCTGCTCGCCGCCAGCTACACGGCCATGGCCATTACGGGCGTTGCCGGGGCCGCTGTCACGGGGTGGCTTGTCGACCGTGTCGGCATCGCAGCAGTCATATCCGCGGGCAGCATAATTTACAGTGCCGGACTGCTCTTGAGACTGCAGCACATCAGTCTGCTGCTCGCCATCGCCAACGGTGTGATCATGGGCATCGGAGCACTCCACGATCGGCCTCCTCCAACAATGCTCTCAGGGCGAGCGGCGCCGGCTGTCAGTGCGCGGCAGGGAGGTAGATCGTCTGCTGTTGTCTTCGGGCGCGACGGGCGGCTGGGACGCGGCCGGCGGTATTGCTCGGCATCTTGGTCTCCGCGTCCTCCCAGCTGAAGAACTCGAAGGTATCGAGTTCGTCTTCCTCCAGCTGGATCAGACCGGGGTCTTCGACGGTGCCTCCGTCGAAGAGGAAATTCATCATGGGGCGGGGCCGGTCACCCTGGGGCGGCACGAAGTCGACGACGAGCAGCCGACTGGCCTGGATCTTGAGACCGAGTTCCTCGTTGAGTTCACGGTCGACGCACTCATGGGGCGCTTCCCCAGGGTCGAGGATGCCGCCCGGGATCGCCCAGTAAGGCCGATAATTGGGTTTGACCAGCAGGACCCGGTCCCGGTCGTCGGTGAGGAGCGCGCACACCGACACGTAGACGGTCGGCAGGGTGGCGTACCACTCCTTGGGCTCCAGGTACGGCTTGGTCACCTCCTCGACGGTACTCCAATACCCCATGAAGACGGGCGCATGAGACGGTCTCTGTCGAGCTTAGATCAGGTCGGCGTGGTGACCTGTTCCAGAAAGGCGTCGACCTCGGGCATCGGACAGTGCGGTGCCAGTGTCGAAGCGAGCAGGGTTATGCGGGCCTGGACTCGGCGGGACCGGATTGGCTTGGCGAGGGCGAGTGCATCGAGAGCCAGGTGGGCCGCCGCGTCGATCTGCCCGGCTTGGGCGTGGGCGGTCGCGGTGAGCGCGGTGTGAAGGGCTCGCGTGCGGGCGTTCCCGGGGGCGACGTCCATGGCCTGCTTCTGGAAGGTCAGGGCTTCCTCGGGGCGGCCGAGGTCGAGCAGTGATCGCATCGTGCTGCCTGCCAGATGGGCGGGGGTGAAGTAGCGGGCCCAGGTGGGGCCGGTGCCGTCGGAGCGGTCGAGCGAGTGCTGGGCCTGTCCGATCGCCGTCCGGAAGGACTGCAGGTCCCCGGCGAGGGCGCACGCGGTGGCCTGGCTGGAGAGCAGCCGGGCGGATACCGCGGCGACGGGCCGTCGTCCGGCGCCATCGGTTGCTGCGCGGGAGAGTCAGACGGCTTCGCAGGGGAGGTTGAGGAAGACGGCTTGGGTGGCGAGGTTGGCCAGGATGTGAGCGCCATACGTGCGATCCCCCGCGGCCTTGGACAGGCGAAGTGCCTGGATGAAGGCGCGCTGGGCGGCGCCCTGTTCGGAGATGTCGTAGGACATGAATCCGGCGGTCCCGGTCAGTTCGGCCGCGATCGCGAACAGTTCCCGGCCCACTGGGTCGGTGTAGGAGCCGCGTAGGAGCGGGGCCACGTCGCGGGTGAGGAAGTCGGCGAGGAAGGTTCGGGCGTGGCCGCCGCCGTGCCGTCGATCGAGATCCAGGAACTGGTCGAAGCAGGCGCGCAGGACTTCCACGTCTTGACCGGTGACGCGGCGGCCCGCCGTGCGGGTGACGGTGGAGTCGGGCGGGTCGAAGTGCCAGCGCCATCCGGCCTCGACGGCGGCCGCGGTGACGAACGGCGCGACCGCCGCCGGCCGTCCGCGCTGCCCGAACCGGCGCCACAGGGCAGCGGCCGTCTCGACCGCTTCGGGAACCGTGGCGGGGAACAGCAGGCCGTCCCGCTGCTGATCCAAGCCAGAAAAGCCGAGTTCGGCGGCGTTCACCCGCCGCCGCAGCCGTGCGGACAGGACTTTGGCGATCAACTCGGGCCCGGGCTGTTCAGGACGACGCCCGCGCAGCCACCAGTACACCGACGCCCCGTCGTATCTGAGGATCAGCCCGTGGTCCTGTGCACCGATTCGGTTGACCTGGCGGGCGAAAGCGGCGTGGGAACGGTCGAATGTCGCCTCGGACAAAAGGTCTTCCAGATCGTGGTTGGTCACCGGCTTGCTCACCTGCGGCTCCTTCTTGAAGAACCGGTGCGGGGACGGAACGGTTCAGTCCCAACTCACGGTAAGCGCCGGGAGGCGGTTCGTCACCACACGCGCAAGAACGCGCAAGCCGCGCAACGGCGCCGCATGACCGCGCATGCGCTCTCATCTGCCGGTTCTCCGGCGTCCGCCTGACGGTTGAGGCACAGCTTCGATCGGACGAGCCGGACTACGGAGGCAGCATGTTCCGGTCCCATTTCCCTTCCACCCCCTATCTGGAGACCTACTTGCGCGACGGGCGCATCGTCGGCGACGGGGAGAGTGCCCGCTCCATGGTCGAGCGGATCGTCGCTACTTTCGCCGCCGCCGACCGTCACTTCGACGGCGACGGGGGGTTCGGGCAGCGGCTCGGTGAGGCACTCGACGACCGCCGGATCGTGTTCTCCACCCCCATCATGACCAACGCCGGTCGGTACGCCGACCGGCCGCTGGCCGCGTGCGCGGTACCGCCCGTCGACCTGCGCGGCGACCTCGGGAAGGTCAAGGCCGTGGTCGACGACTACCACCGCGCCGGGATGGGCACGGGCTTCAACCTCGACGACCTCGACGACCCGGTCGCCGTCCTGCGGTACCTCAACGACGTGGCCGTGGCCGGGGCCGTCGGCGGCCTGGAAGATCGGCCGGTCGGGAACATGGCGGTCCTGTCCCTGGCGCACCCCAGAGCAGCCGAGTTCATCACCTGCAAGACCTCGGCCGATGGCCGCGGTGAGGAGTGGCGGTTCAACATCTCCCTGACCGTCACTGATGCCGAGATGCGCGCCGCGGCCTCACCCGGCCGGGAACGCGACCTGCTCCGGGCGGCCGCCGAGGCCGCCGCCGCTTGCGCGGACCCGGGACTGCTCTTCGCCGACCGGATGGACGAGGGCAACCCCGCTCCGAAGTTCGGCCGCTACGTCTCCACCGCTCCGTGCGCCGAAGTCGGCCTCGTCCAGGGGGAGACCTGCCAGTTCGGCTACGTCAACCTCGCACGCTTCCGCTCCGGCGGATCAGCGGCGACTCTGGACCTGGACGGGCTGGCCGACACGGTACGCCTGCTCGTCCGTGCACTGGACGACGCCATCGAGGCCAGCCTTGCGCATTACCCGCACGCCCTGTCCTCTCAGATCATGGCGGGGAAGCGGAAGATCGGGGTCGGCGTGTGCGGGCTGGCCGATCTACTGCTGGCGGCAGGACTGGCGTATGACAGCGTTGCGGGACGAGACCTGGCCCGTGACGCGGTCGCGTTCGTGAACTACGCCAGCAAGGTGGCCTCCGCTGAACTCGCCGTCCAGCGGGGCGGGTGTCCTGCGGTCCTTGCGGGTGAGTCCCGCTACGCGGACCCGTCCTTCCTGACCAGGTTCGCCGGCGTGGGCGCGCGCACCGTCACCAGCGGCGACTGGGCCGCGCTGGCCGCCAGTCTCGCCAGAACCGGGATGCTCCGCAACTCCTCCACGATCGCGATCCCGCCGACCGGCCGCAGCGCTCCGGTGATCGGAGCTTCGACCGGCATCGAGCCACTGTTCCGGCTGACCGATCCCCACATCCCCGACCTGCTCCACCCCGCCGTCCGGAGCGTGCTGGACGAGATCGGTCGCCCAGACCTGATCGAATACGCGGTCGTGCACGGACGCCTGCCCCGTGCCTCCGGACTTCCGGAGGCCCTCCGGAGCCTGCTGGCAACCGCCACCGAGATCAGCCCAGCAGGTCATCTGGCGATGGCCGCGACCGTCCAGGCATGTGTTGACGAGGCGGTCTCCAAGACCGTCAACCTGCCTGCGGACGCCACCGCGGGCGACGTCCACGACATCTACCGAAGCGCCTGGGAGTTGGGCTGCAAAGGCATTACCGTCTACCGGGACGGGTCACGCACCAGCCAGCCGAAAGCCCTGTAGGAGGACATGTGGGCGGTACCAGCGACGGCTTCGTGTTCGACACCAAGCACGACCGCTACCCGGTCGCCGCCCACATCATCCTCACCCGCACGGACGGACGCGTGCTGCTCATGCGCCGAGCCGGCAGCGGCTATGCGGACGGCCAGCTGGCCTTGCCCGCCGGTCACGTGGACCTCGGCGAGACCCCGACCGACAGCATTGCCCGCGAGGTCAACGAAGAACTCGGCCTTGTCCTCGCCCCGGTCGACATCAGTCCGGCCGGTGTGATGTTCCGACGTTCTCTCGAACCTCGCGTCGACTTCTTCTTCACCACGGCCTCCTGGGACGGCACACCGCGGATCCGTGAACCACACAAGTGCACCGAGCTTGTATGGGCCGCCCCTGACGACATGCCCGTCGACGCCCTTGCCTACGTCAGCCGAGCTCTCACCAATGCCAAGCAGGGGATCGATTACTGCGAATACGGCTGGGTGCCCGAAGGCGTGTGACGGCGCGACCGCGCGATCAGGAACGTGAACCAGCCAACTGCTCCTGACCGTTGCGTAAACGCCAGGACGGCATGCGGTTGATTGATTACAATGAGCTACGAAAGTGGTGTTCAGCTGCACGGCCACCCCCGTACCCCCCGTCAAGCGAGTGCCGGAGGCCCCCGCCATGGCCAGCGACCAGCACGACCCTGACGCCCTGCGCGTCCACTTCGGTGAAGAACTCCGCCGGACGCGCATGCGCGCGAAGCTGTCCCAGAACCAGCTCGCCAGCGCCCTCGGCTGCACCCCGCAGTGGATCTGCCAGCTGGAGAAGGCCGACAAGACCGTCTCCGAGCAGACGGCCTTCGACCTGGACACCTACTTCAAGACGGATGGCTGGGATCAGGACGACGGCCACTTCCACCGCATCTACAAGACCATCCGCCGCGCCGGCCGCCACCGCGTCCTGCTGCCCGGCTTCGACGCATACTTGCGCCACGAGGGCAAGGCCATCGGCATCAGGTGTTTTGCTGCCCAGGTCGTCCCTGGCCTGCTCCAGACGGAGCGCTATGCCCGAGGGCTCATGATGCCAGGAGAACCCGCAGAGACCCTAGAGGCACGGGTGGCTGGACGGATGGAGCGGCAAACGATCCTCACGCGGCAGAACCCTCCGATGACGATATTCGTGTTGGATGAATCAGTGCTACACCGTCCGGTCGGAGGCCGCGAAGTCATGGTGGAGCAACTGGACCACCTCATCGGGTTTGAGCACTCGCTCGATGTGGACGTGCGAGTACTGCCTTACGGCAGGGTGGCCCCGGCTGGGTTGGAAGGGGGCTTCATGTTGCTCAACTTCGAGGCGGAGGCAGACCTCATGTACATCGAGGCGGCGGGTGTCGGTCAACTGATCGAGAGTAAGAGCACGATGTTCAAAGCCGGAGTACGGTTCTCCTTGGTGATGGGCGAATCCCTCTCCCGCACCGAGACCTTCGAGCTCTTGACACGCACTCGTGAGGAGTACCTGTGAAGCACCCGAACTCTATGGTCCCGCAGTGGCGTAAGAGCAGCTACAGCGGTGGCTCTGGTGGCGAGTGTGTCGAGGTAGCTGCGATGCCGGATCATCTCCTGATTCGTGACTCCAAGGACCCGGACGGCCCCCACCTTGGTGTCACCATCGCAGCAGCACGTGACTTGATTAGCCGAGTGCGAGGTCAGTAATCGTGAGTCGTCGGGATCGGGAGCTTCTTCGGTGGCGTAAGAGCAGCCACAGCGGCGGAACGGGCGGCGAGTGCGTTGAGGTTGCGGCCCTCCGGCAGGGGCTCCTGATCCGTGATTCTAGAGATCCGGACGGTCCGTTCCTCGAACTGACTCATACGGCAGTTCGCTGCCTTCTCGACCACCTCCGAGCAGTCCCCCGGCAGTAACCTGGCAGACGTGGCAGCCTGGAGCTGCCAGGCTGCCACGTCTCGCCCTCAGAGCTCCCCGCTAAATGCAGCATGCAGGAAAGACTGTCTTAGAGCCGATGCGGTGGGCAGTTGAGCCTGTGCAGCTCTGCCTATTAGTGCGCATTCGTCGAGGAAGTTGGCGACCTGCTGCTGCTTGGGTAGGTCCGGCAGTGGAATACATATGTTCTCGAACTTACTTACTGAAATAGTCTGATTTCTGAGAACTGTCCCGGTTGATGTGTTGCGGACAATACTTCGGCCTGATCCGCTCTGAAAATAGTAGTTCAAGTATCGCAGATCGGTGTTGTCGGATGGGATGAAGCTTAGAAATCGACTGGAGCCAACACATCCTTGATCTGCGTCTGTGGAGATGGCAATTGCGCCCTCCCATGCCATGATGTTGCTCACAACTAGCCGGTCCGGTTGTATCCAGAAATACTTAAGCTTGCTGAGTTCTCGGCCCGGAAGTTTGTCGCGATGGAAGATCCCGTTCCCGAAAGATCGTATGCCGATCTGTGTATACTCACATTCAGAGTCAATGTCCAGGGGAATTCTCTCAAGAGTGAGAATGTCGCCGAGTCTCGTCAGTGGACTGGCTTCCTCTTGGTGAATGATCGAATCCTTTATGGCATTGTTGAGCTGGTCGGCACGCTCCCGACTTTCGCGGACGAGCGAGAGTCTTTGAGTTGTCGAGTCCAGGCGGGCGGCGATGCGGCGCTGCTCCTCCACATCCGGCAGCGGGACCGTGGTTGCCAGGAGGCGGTCGATATTGACGCGCTGTCTCCGGGAACCCATTCCGGTTCCCTTGTCGCGAAGCTTGGCGTGCAGCCCTTCCCAGCGAGCCAGATGTCGGACGTAGGAAAGATCGGCGACCGTTGCCTTAATGGTGAACGTTGGGAACTCGTGGGACACGTAGAGCCCGTCAAACTCCTTCTCGACCGTTGCCAGCGCGCCTTCCCAACCGAAGAGCTTGCTGTAGACGAATTGCCCTTCGTGAAGTTTGGTGTACCTGGAGTATTTCGTTTCCGAGCCGAGGATGGTTGCGCGCCTGAAAAGCCCTCTTCCATAGGAATAGATGCCGGCGGTGGTGTAGGTCTTATCTGGATCGACAGATTCGGCATCGACGTCGAGATCAATAAACTCGCCGAGAGCTATCTCGGGATACATATTCACTTGTTTTCCTTCAGGCTATGCTCGAGGGAGGAGAGGAGAGCGAGGATCTCGTTCTCGGTAGAGATCAATTCTTTGAGTAGTTCGCCCGGCGGGCGGTGGGACAGGCCGTCCTCTTCCTCGGGGTTTGTGAGGTTGAGGTTGTAGTTGTTGGCGACGATATCGGCGATGGGAACGCGCCATGCGTGTTCTGTCTCCACTCGGTCGGCGCACTCTTTGCCGCCCCACCATTCGGTGCATTCGGCGAATTCCTCGTAGCGCAGGGGCCTGGTTTTCGCGTAGCCCTTGCGGCCCTCGGGTGGGTTGACCCGGTAGAACCAGGTCTCCTTGGTGGGGCCGGTCTTGTCGAAGAACAAGAGGTTCGCCGGAATCTGGGTGTAGGGGGCGAAGACGCCTTGGGGTAGGCGGACGATGGTGTGCAGGTTGCACTCGTCTAGAAGCTTCTTCTTGATCTTTGTGCCGATGCCTTCACCGAACAGGGCGCCATTGGGCAGGACGATGGCGCACCGGCCATTGTTCTTGAGCTTCTTGATTACCGATTGCAAGAAGAGCCAGGCTGTTTCCTGGGTCTGGTAGCCCTTTGGGAAAGCCTTGGCGATCGAACTTTCCTCTTCGCCGCCGAAGGGCGGGTTGGTGAGGATCACGTCCACGCGGCTGCTGGGGCCTGTTTCGTCCAGCATGTGGCGGAGTGCGTTGGTGTGCAGGATGTTGGGTTCCGTCACGCCGTGCAGGATCAGGTTCATCATGCAGAGCAGGTACGGGAGCGACTTCTTTTCGTAGCCTCGCAGGCTTCGCCAGAGACGCGTTTGTTGCAGGATGCCCAGCTTACGATCCTTGGTGAGCTCGGTGTAAGCCTCCACCAGGAAGCCTCCGGTGCCACAGGCAGGGTCGAGGATCGTCTCGCCGAGTTCCAGGAACGTCTGCTCGACCATGAAACGGATGACCGGACGCGGGGTGTAGAACTCGCCGGAGTCGCCGGCTGCGTCTCGCACTTCCTTGAGAAGCGACTCGTACAGGAACGCCATCGTGTGGATGTCGTCGCTGAACGTGAAGTCGATCTTCTTGATCTGGTTGAGGAGATCGCGGAGGAGATAACCGGAGGCGATGCGGTTCTGGATGCCGCTGAAGACCTGGCCGAGCACGTTGCGCGGGTCGCCCGACTCGTTGCTTTTGAGGCCGCTGAGGTAGGGCAGCAGCCTTTCGTTGACGAACTTGAGGAGTTCCGGGCCGGTGAAGTTCTCGTCCTTGGCCCAATTGCTCCACTGGTACTCGGGGGCGATCGCGGGCCGGAAATCGTCCTCATACGCGGCGCGCTGCTTCTCCAGGGCGTCGAAGGCACGCAGGAACAGCAGCCATGACAGCAGAGGGAGCCGGTCCAACCAGGCCGTGGACGCCCAGTGCGGTCGAGTGCGACACGACCGCCAGGCCCCGGCTCCAGAGCGTCCAGCGGGCGAGGTGGTCGTTCTCGCCGGCCGGGAGGTCTGCGAACTCGCGGAAGCGGTAGATCCCGCGGTCGACGCGCGTCCAGTTGCCGCGCCGGACATGGAAGTGCTGCGCCTGGTAGGAGTAGCCGTCCTCAAGTGCCTGGGCGGCGGTGAAGTAGCCACGCTGACGCGCCGCCCGGCGCCACAACCGGGCGCGGGGTTCCGCTTCCCGCTGCCGCATACGAGGCAGCCTATCGTGATCACTACTTATAGTCAGTTTTAGTTTGGTGCGTGATGGGTGCATCAACCTAAAAGCGAGCTTTAGTATCAGGAAGCTTCGTAGACGAGTGCGTTCAACTCGTCCAACACGCCGCGCAGGCGGTCGCGCCCACCGAAGCGCTCGCTGATCTCCAGGACATTGCCGAGATCCTCGTAGGCGTTCGAGCGCAGCGCCCCGATCTCCAACTCCTCGGCGCCGCGCTCGGCGTACTGTTCGAGGACCCTGTCGAGCACCTCCCGCGCCTCGGGCGCGAACGACTCCAGGAAGTCGCGGTGGCGTACGGCGACCCGGCGTGCCCGCTCCGAGCGCGACATCAGCGGCAGTTCCCAGGCCAGGTACATCAGCAGGTCGATCGTGTCGGCGTCCGGCCTGCCCGCCCACTCCGCGAGGTCCTCTGTGGCGATGTGGCTCTCGTCCAGCCGCTCACGCAGCGCCCGCCGGCCCTGCGCCTGTGCCCACTCGCCGAGCAACTGGTGCGGCTCCAGGTTCAGTTTGAGGATCCGGTCGCGGACGAACTGCTCGTACTCGACGAGACGCAGCCGCGTCCCGTCGGTGCTGGGCTCCGACACGTACAGTGCGCTGCCCCACGGCGTCACCTGGACGCCGTCCACGTAGAAGGTGCGCGGGTTGGCGAGGATGTCGTCGACCTCGTCCGGGTCGGTGACGAGCGGAGGGAGCGTCCCGCCGTCCTCCTGCGTGTACTCGCCCTCGGGTTCGGCGACCATCTCTTCGTCATCGCCGGGGACGTCCTCGTTGACGGTGTCGGCGATGTTGCCTTCGGCGTCGGTCTCGTCCCGCACGACCCGCATCGGCGGGCCGTCGAACTCGAGGTCGTTGAACAGCCGCGTCGCCTCCACGAAGTCGATGATGTCGAACGACAGCTTCCCGTCCTCGCGGAAGATCCGGGTGCCGCGTCCGATGATCTGCTTGAACTCCGGCATCGACCTGATCACGCGGAACAGCACGATGTTGCGGAGGGTCGGGATGTCCACGCCGGTCGAGAGCAGCCGGGACGTTACCGCGATGACCGGTACGTCGGAATCGACCTGCCGGAACTCGTCCAGGCGCTCCCGGCCCGCGTCGCCGTCCGCCGCGGTGATCCGGCACGCATAGGTTGAGCCGTGGCGCCGGACGAGGTCGGCGTTGGCGTTGTGCAGCGCCTTCGTCATCCGGAACGCGTGGTCGGTGTTCGCGCAGAAGACGATCGTCTTGCCCATCCTGCCCGTCCGGTGCAGGTAGTCGGTGAGGTAGCGGGCGGCCTCCTCGGTCCGGTCGAGGATGGCCAGGACCCGCTCGTACTCCCTGGGGCCGTAGAGCTTGTCCGGGATCTCCCGGCCGAGGAGGTCCGCTTGACCCGGGTCGGGGCGCCAGCCCGTCATGTCGACGTTCAGCCGCACCTTGCGGACCCGGTAGGGGGCCAGGAAACCGTCGTCGATGCCGCGTGCCAGCGTGTACTCGTACAGCGGTTCGCCGAAGTAGCCGTAGGTGTCGGTGTCCTTGCCGATGACCGGCGTGGCGGTCAGGCCGATCTGCACGGCGGGGGAGAAGTATTCAAGGACCTTGCGCCAGTGGGAGTTCTCGCTCGCACTGCCGCGGTGGCACTCATCCACGATCACGAGGTCGAAGTAGCCGGGCTCGTACTGTCGGTAGAGGCTCTCTTCGTCGCGGCTGCTGTCGAGCGACTGGTAGAGGCCGAGGTAGATGTGCCGTCCTGTTTTCGCCTCGCCGCCACCGAGCTTGTGGACGGCTTCACCGAACATCGGCTGGAAGTAGTCGTCCTTGGGCTGATCGATCAGGATGTTGCGGTCGGCCAGGTAGAGGACTCGCGGCCTGCGTCCGCGCGGCCAGTTCGCGTTCCACAGCTTGGCGACGATCTGTGAGGCGACGAGGGTCTTGCCCGTCCCCGTGGCAAGGACGAGCAGCATGCGCGTGTCGCCGCGCGCGATGGCCTGGACCGTCCTGTTGATCGCAACGCGCTGGTAGTAGCGCGGATCTTTGAAGCTGCCGTCCCAGTTCCGCGAGCGCGAGTTGAACGGTGCCGAGGCCAGGGTGGCCTGCCCGTCGTCCGTGAGGTCGCGGTCTTGCCGGTAGCGCGCCCAGAGCTCCTCGGGACTTGGGAACTCCTGGATCTCGTTCAGGTGGCCGGTGCGTGCGTCCAGTTCAAAGATCTGGTGGCCGTTCGTCGTGTAGGCGAACGGCACGTCCAGTAACTCGGCGTACCTCTTGACCTGCTCGAAGCCGTCCGCTGGATCTCTGCGGGACCGCTTGGCCTCGATGACGGCGAGCGGCAGCCCGTCCGAGTACTCCAGGAGGTAGTCCGCTTTCAGCGGCTTGTCCTGACGATGGCGCCGTGCGGTGGCGCGGATCCGGCCCCGGTTGATCGGGTACTGGCCGGTGATCTGGTCCTCTTGCCAGCCCGCCCGTTCCAGGGCGGGCAACACGAAGCGGCGGCAGGTCTCGTCCTCTAGGGGCCCCTGGAATCTGGACGTCACGACCTCATTCTTACTGGAGACCACCGACATAATCCGGGCAAACGATCCTTGGCCGTCCCCGGCCGTGGGTCACTGGACGATTACGGAGTCCTTTGGGGCGTCCTTGTCCTCGGTCCAGCCGTCGTGGCCGGCGTCGGATTTCCAGTGCTTGCCGGCGTAGCGGATCTCGGTGAGGCCGTAGACCTGGGCGTGGGTGACGGCCCAGGACGCGACGGCCCAGCCCTCGCGGGTGCTGGACGCCTTCACCGCGTTCCAGGAGTCCGGGTCGGACTTCGCGCCCTTGGTCAGCGGGCTCGGGCCGCCGACCTTGAGGCGGCTGCCGAAGGCGCGGCGCATCTCGCGGATCGCCTCCGGGCGGCGGGACGCGGTGCGCTTGTCGGGCGGGAACCAGCAGCGCGCGGACGCCGGCTCGCGGCCCGTGAACGCGGTCGCCAGCAGCTTGCCGTCCTGCTCGTGCTGGGCGTAGGCGGTGCCGTCCGCGCTGCGCTGCACCAGCTGCGCGGCGTCGTGCAGGTCGCGGTCGAGGTAGTCCTTGATGCGCACCAGGGCGTCGAAGAACTTGCTCGTCGCCAGGACGGGGTCGCGGAGCTTGTCCGGGGTGCCCCAGCCCTGCGAGGGGCGCTGCTGGAACATGCCGACCGAATCGCGGTCGCCGCCAGGCAGGTTGCGGATGTGCGACTCCTGGATCGCGGTCGCGTAGGCGATCACCGCCGCACGTTCGGGCAGCTGCTTGCGGAACGCCACCGCGGCGATCGTCGAGGCGTTGGCGGCCTGCTCCAGGTCGAGCGGCATCGTCCCTTGGGCCGTCCGCACCTCGCAGCCGGACCCGTGCAGGTACGGCTGGGCGCGGTCGAACAGCGCGAACCCGCCGACGACCACCAGCATCACCACGACGGCCAGGCCCACGGCCCACCACAGCCCGCGGCGGCGCCCGCCGCCGTCCGCCCCCTCGTCGGGGCGCGCCTTCAACCTCGCCCAAACAGCCACGCGAAGAAGGTACCGGGAGATGGGTCCCACTAAGCTCATGAGGCATGACCGAAACGTTCACCAGCCCGATCTCCGGCGGCATCGACGAGCTGTGGGAGCGGCGCGCCGACCTCACCCCGGACGACGCCGACGCGCGCGCCGCCATCGTGGCCGCCGTCGACCAGATCGACACGGGCGAGGCCCGCGTCGCCCACATCGACCCCGCGACCGACGATGTCGTCGTCGACGAGCGGGCCAAGCGGGCGATCCTGCTGAGCTTCAAGGTCCTCGGCATGGCGCGCGCGCAGGTGGGCGACTTCCGGTACCACGACCGCATCCCGCTGAAGAGCCGGCTGGACGGCGTCCGCGTGGTGCCCGGCGCCATCGCCCGCTGGGGCGCCTACCTCGCGCCGGGCGTGGTGCTCATGCCCTCGTTCACCAACATCGGCGCCTATGTGGACTCCGGGACGATGGTCGACACGTGGGCGACGGTCGGGTCGTGCGCGCAGGTCGGGAAGAACGTCCACCTGTCGGGTGGCGTGGGGATCGGCGGCGTGCTGGAGCCGCCGAACGCCAAGCCCGTGATCATCGAGGACGAGGCCATGATCGGCAGCCGCTCGATGATCGTCGAGGGCGCGCGGGTCGGGAAGGGCGCCGTCGTCGGCTCCGGCACGAACCTGTCGGCGTCCATGCCGGTCATCGATGTGGAGACGGGCGAGGAGATCAGCCGCGGCCGCATCCCCGACTGGTGCGTGGCCGTCGGCGGCACCCGCTACAAAGAGTTCAAGGGCGGGACGTTCGGCCTCCCGGCCGTGCTGATCCTCAAGCGGCTGGAGGAGGGCCAGCGCCACGACAAGGCGTCCCTCAACGACATCCTCCGCGACCACGGCATCAACACCTGATCCCGCAGCGCCCCGCTGTCGGCGGGGCGCTCAGGTTCAGCAGGTTTCTAGTGAGGAACCCCGGTCCTTCAGGGCCGGGAGGAATCGCTTCTGTCGTACGCGGCGCGTCAGCGCCGCCCGGTTCTGGCCCTGGTCAACTCCTGGGCGTGTAATGATACAGTCACGGACTGTGAAATTGGTGGTGCAGGTGAAGCTGCTGCCGACGCCCGAGCAGGCGGCGGCGCTGACCGACACCCTTCACCAGGTCAACACAGCCGCCAACCAGGTGGCGGTCGTGGCGTTCGCCCAGTTCGGGCTGCGCGGCCGTGAACTGCCCCTGCGGACGCTGTGCTACGGCGACCTCAAAGCCGGCGGGCTGGGCGCCCAGGCCGCCCAGCACGTGATCAAACGCGTCGTGGACGCCTACACCACCCTCCGCGCCGGTATCCGCAACGGCAACCTGGGCGGCCCGGCCTCCAAACGCCGCCGCAAAGCCGAGTCCAAACCCATCGCGTTCCGCCTGGACGCCGCGCACACCTTCGACGACCGGTGCCTGTCGTGGCAGTTGGACGCGGGCACGGTCAGCCTCTGGACGGTGGCCGGGCGGTGCAAGAACTTGCGGTTCGCCTGCTCACCCGACCAGGCCAAGACCCTGGCCGCGCACCGCAAAGGTGAATCGGACCTAGTGCACCGGGACGGGAAATGGTTCCTGCTCGCCACCTGCGACGTCCCCGAACCCCAGGTGTACGAGCCTGCCGACTGGGTGGGGGTGGACCGCGGCATCGTCAACCTGGCCACCACCTCTGATGGCGACAACCATCAGGGCCGCCGCCTGGACCGGTACCGGCACTGGCAGGCCCGCAAACGCGCCGAGATCCAGGCCAAGCGGACCCGGTCGGCCGCCCGGCTGCTGAAGAAGCGGGCTCGCCGCGAAGCGCGGCACGCCCGGCACGTCAACCACAAGATCGCGAAGCAGGTCGTCGCCGTCGCGGCACGCACCGGACGCGGCATCGCGCTCGAAGAACTGAGTGGGATCCGCGGACGGGTCACGGTTCCTCGCGACCAGCGGGCACGCCTGTCCTGTTGGCCCTTCCACCAACTCGGCGCCTTCATCGCCTACAAGGCCCGCCGCCACGGTGTGCCGTACATCGAGGTGGATCCGGCCTACACCTCGCAGCGCTGCCCGCGCTGCGGCCACAGCGCCAGGAACAACCGTTCTGCGCGGGATCACTTTCAGTGTCGTCGGTGCGGTCTCGCTGGGCCCGCCGACGTCGTCGCCGGGGTCAACGTGCGCGACCGCGCACGCTCGGCGTGGGTATTCGTCAACATGCCCCAACCCGCCCCCACATAGCTAGGAGGCTGGTGGATGCGACCCGTGACCGCCCCGCCGTAACGGGCAGTCGGGAGCGTGAACAAAGCCCCCAAGGACCGAACGAGCAAGCTCGGTCCTTCAGGGCCGAGTAGTTGACTCGAAGCGGGTTTCGGTGACTTTCAGGGGGCGGGCGGTGAGGATGGCGGCGGAGGCGGCGTAGCCGGGGCCCGGGGTGAGGTCGGTGAGGCGGACGGGGGAGACGGCCGCGTCGTCGTTCCAGGCGATGACCTCGGCCGGGTCGTCGGGGGCGGAGACGTGGATGGCCGTCATCGGGGCGGCGAGGCCGTGGCCGGTGGCCTTCAGCAGGGCCTCCTTGCGGGACCAGTAGGCGTGGAAGCCGCGCCGCCGGTCGGCCATGGCGGCGAGGGCCTCGCGTTCGGCGGGGTTGAGGACCATCTCGGCGAGGCGGTCGATGTCGCGGTCGCTCTCCCGCTCCACGTCCACGCCGACCTCGGCGCCCTCGGCGAGGACGAGGACGACGCGGTCGCCGGAGTGGGAGAGGGAGAAGTCGAGGTCGCTGCCGGGCAGGCGGGGCTTGCCGTGCGTGCCGCCGCAGTGCGGGCAGTCGGTGGTGAACCGGATGCTCTCCGGGGCCAGGCCCTCCAGGTCGGCGAGGACGGTGCGGGCGAGGAAGCGGCCGGTGACGAAGCGCGCCTTGTCCTCGGCGCGGATGAACCGGTCGTAGCGGTCGCGCTCCCGGTCGTCCAGCAGGGCGCGCATCGGGGGCTCGTCGACGGGGACCGCCCAGCGGACGGCGCACTCCAGCATCTCCACACCGTGATGATAGGACTTGGGCATGGGGCTTGATCTGTTCGCGGACGTGGTGGAGCTGACGGCGGCGATCGTCGACGTCGAATCGGTCAGCGGGGCGGAGGGGCCGCTCGCCGACGCCGTCGAGGAGGCGCTGCGGGCGCTGCCGCACCTGGTGGTGGAGCGGGTGGGGCACAACGTCGTCGCGCGCACCGAGCTGGGGCACGGCGAGCGGGTCGTGCTGGCCGGGCACCTCGACACGGTCCCGTTGAACGGCAACCTTCCGTCGCGGATGGAAGGGGATCGGCTCTACGGGTGCGGCACGACCGACATGAAGAGCGGCGTTGCCGTTGCGCTGCGGCTTGCCGCGACCGTGCCCGAGCCCAGTCGTGATGTCACGTATGTGTTCTACGAGTGCGAGGAGATCGAGGCCGAGCGGAACGGGCTGCGGAAGCTGGCGGCGGCGCGTCCTGAGCTGCTCGCCGGCGATTTCGCGGTGCTGCTGGAGCCGACGGGCGCGCAGATCGAGGGCGGCTGCCAGGGGACGATGCGGGTCGAGGTCACGGCAAGCGGGGAGCGGGCGCACAGTGCGCGGGCCTGGATGGGGTCCAACGCGATCCACTCCGCCGGGAAGATCCTCGACGTGCTGCGGGCCTACGAGCCGGCGCGTCCGGTTGTGGACGGCCTCGAATACCGCGAAGGCCTGAACGCGGTGTTCATCTCCGGTGGCGTCGCCGGAAACGTCATCCCGGACGAGTGCGTCGTCACCGTGAACTACCGGTTCGCGCCCGACAAGTCGCTGGCCGACGCGGAGGCGTACGTCCGGGAAATCTTCGACGGCTTCGAGGTGACGGTCACGGATGCCGCATCCGCGGCCAGGCCTGGGCTGACGCACCCGGCCGCCGCCGCGTTCGTCGCGTCCAGCGGGGCCGAGGTCCGCGCCAAACTGGGCTGGACGGACGTCGCGCGCTTCTCCGAACTCGGTATCCCGGCGGTCAACTACGGGCCCGGCGAACCCACCCTCGCCCACACCAAGGACGAGTACGTCGAGACCCCGCTGATCACCGAGTGCGAAGAACGTATGCGCACGTGGCTGGCCGTTCCCACTACCGTGTCTCCATGACTTTGAACCCGGATTCCCCGTCGCGGCGCCAGGGCCCGGCGATGCTGCGCGGGCGTGCCGTCCCGAAGACCACCACCGACCAGCGGCTGCTGGACGGCCGCGGCCCGGTCGACTGGGTGCACGCCGACCCGTGGCGCGTGCTGCGGATCCAGGCGGAGTTCGTGGAGGGCTTCGGCCTGCTCGCCGAGCTGCCGAAGGCGGTCAGCGTGTTCGGCAGCGCCCGCACCAAGCCGGACTCGCCGGAGTACAAGCTCGGCCTCGACATCGGCGCCCGGCTGCACGAGGCCGGGTACGCCGTCGTCACCGGCGGCGGCCCGGGGATCATGGAGGCGGCCAACCGGGGCTGCGACGAGAGCGGCGGCCTGTCCGTCGGCCTCGGCATCGAGCTGCCGTTCGAGCAGAAGCTCAACGACCACGTCGACATCGGCATCGAGTTCCGCTACTTCTTCGTCCGCAAGACGATGTTCGTGAAGTACTCGCAGGCGTTCGTGGTGCTGCCGGGCGGCTTCGGCACCCTGGACGAGCTGTTCGAGGCGATCACCCTCGTCCAGACCAGGAAGATCACCCGCTTCCCGATCGTCCTCGTCGGGACGGAGTTCTGGGGCGGCCTGCTCGACTGGGTCAAGACGTCCATGCTGCCCAGCGGCAAGATCTCCCCGCAGGACATCGACCTGGTGCACCTCACCGACGACCCGGAGGAGGTCGTCCGGATCATCGTCGAGGGCCACACCCGCGCCGAGCAGGAGATCATCGAGGCCCGCGCCCAGGCCGAGACCAAGGAAGCCGCCGGCGACTGACGCTCAGCGGAGGCGGCGGAGGAGCGTCTCCCTGGCCTCGGCCAGGGGGGCGAGCAGGAAGCGGTCGTGGTCGGGTTCTCCGTGGCGGTGGTCGGCGGGGCCGGGCCAGTCCGTCCGGGCGCGGGTCCGGATGTGCTGCTCGACGCCGTCGATGAGGTGCAGCATCTCGGTGAGGACGGCCTCGTCGGTGCGCTCGTAGGCGTCGTCCGGCGTCACGTAGACCGGGGACGTGTGCGCCATGATCGGACGTTCCCAGACGTCCCGGTGGCGGGCGATGCCGTCGCCGGGGCCGTAGCAGCGGGCCGTCACCCAGGACGACTCGTCGACGGCGAGGTCGAAGTCGAGGGTGCCGGACTCGGTGGGGGCGTCCCAACGTTGTGACTTTACGACCGTGCCGTTCACCACGATCTCCAGGCGGTCGACCGGGAAGATCGAGTGGAAATCGGCTGTGCCGCGCACGGTCCGGACGCCGGTGAGGACGGTGCCGGGGGCGGCATCCCCCACGGACAAGTGCAGGTGGGGGCCGCTCGTGACGACCGTGTCGCCCTCGCGGACCGCCGTGCACCAGTCCCAGTACGTCATGGCCGCCGGGTCGGGGACGCGGGCGTAGGTGCGGACGAGGCCGATCGGCACCTCGCTGCTCATCTTGTCGGTGCCGCCGACGAGGGTCAGCCGGTAGCCGGCGTTGAGGTAGCGGTAGTACTGGGCGATGTTGTAGTCGTCGTAGGCGATCATCTCGACGCCGTCGAGCCGGCCGGTGGCGATCAGCGCCGCCGCCTCGCCGTTCGGGACGGGGAAGTGCGCGAGGACGACCGTCCCGCCCTGGGCGTGGCATTCGTCGGCCCAGCGGGCGAGGGTGGTCTCCAGCCCGCCGCCGAGGTCGGCCTCCTCCGCGCCGCCCGTGGTCCAGGGGCGGATCTGTTCGCGCAGGCCGAGCAGGTTGATGTGGCCCAGCATCGCGGTCCGGTTCTCCTGGCCTGCGAAGACGTGGGTCTTGCCGTCCACGGACGTGTGCGGGTGGCCGGTGAAGTCCTCGGTGTTGGTGTAGAGGTGGCCCCACTGGCTCATCAGGAGGTTCGTGACCCGGACGCCTTCGCCGCGCGCCTCCAGTTCGGCGCCGTGCGTGGAGACGAAGTGGACGTGGGTGTCGCCCGCCACGTAGCCGTCCGCCTCGGGGTCGTGGAACGGCTTGAGCCGCAGTTCGAGGGTGCGCTGGCCGGGGCGGATCGTCAGTTCCTCGCGCAGTGGGACGTAGTCGAAGCCGTGCGCGGCCTCGACGATCACCTGTCCGTGGGGGAGCCAGCCTTCGAACTCGCCGTCGACGTAGGCGTAGGTCCGCTGGCCCAGGCGGACGTCGCCGCCGATGTCGAGGTTCCAGGTGTTGCCGTCGGAGTTGATGTGCGCGTGGTGCCCGTAGGGCGCGAGGGGGACGCCGTCCGGGGTGTGGAAGTGCAGGCGGCAGGTGAGGGGCTCGCCGGTCGCGTCGTCCACGATGGTGCCCTTGATCCAGGCCCGTCCGGCCTCGGGGAGGCGCCACCGCGTGCCGTCGGCCGTGGCGAGTTCGCCCTGGTCGAGGATGTCGCCCCAGGTGAAGGCGGCCGTCACGGTACCGCCGACCTCCAGTGACACGGTCGCCGAGGGCGTCGCGGCGACCCTGACGTAGCCGGTGCGCGGGTCCGTCGCGCCGCCCCAGCCGGGCGGGGTCGACAGGCTGGCGTCGTCGACCGTCCGGTAGGCGTAGGTGGCGGTGCCGCGGTCGACGACGACGGCGACGTCCTCGTCCACCGAGCCGTCGGCCAGGGAGAAGATCAGCTCACGGGAGACCGTCCGGCCGAACGGGTCCTCGGCCAGCCGGCTGAGCGTCATGGCGCCGATCAGCACGGTCGGCCCGGCCGATGCGATCTCGATCGCGGCCACGCGGCGCTCGGGGTGCGGGTTCCGCCACGGCCACAGGTAGAACCGGTACGGCAGGACGTAGGGGGAGCGCGCCTGCGGGTCGTCGATGTCGACGAACCTGGCCCCGGCCGCGTCGTAGCGCCCGCAGGTGCGGTGCATCAGCCGGTGCTGCGCGTCCGGGAGCGCGAGGAACGGGGTCTGGCCCCAGTCCAGCGGGATCGGACGGCCCTCCCAGAGGCGCGGCGTCGGCCCGATCTCGAAGCGCTGCCGGACGGGGACCGTCTCCGTGCCCCCGTCCGCGTACCGCAGCGTGTAGCGGGCGACCGTCTCACCGACCGGGGCGCCCTCGAACAGGTCGGGCTCCTCCAGGGCGTGGGCGAACAGGACCCACTCGAACTCCTCGTCCACCGGGATCGCGGTGCCGTCCCCGTCCACCCGGAGCAGGGACGGCCCGCCGAGGTCGTCGCCGAAGCGGAACGGCAGTCCGTAGAGGCGGCGCTCCCCGGTGACCGACGCGTCCGCGTCGTCGAGCAGCGTCAGCGGCGCGTTCCACGCCCCCGTCAGATCGAGCGTCCGGTAGCCGCGCTCCCACGTCATGCCTGCCCCCTCATGTCCCTTATGCCTGCCCTGCCGGGACGGCCGTCTCCTGCGTTTCCTCGTCGAAGTTCGTCGTCGCGAGCCCGGCGTACCGCCGCGGGTTCCGCGAGCGCAGCGACAGCGCCGACCCGATGCCCGCCGCGAACGCGACCGCGCACAGCCCGAGCACCACCGCGTTGGTGGCCGTGCCCGCGCCGGTCAGCAGCGAGATGTTGGCGACCACCAGGACGAGGATCAGGCAGAGGCCCGCGAAGCTGAGTCCGGGGGCGATCAGCGTGCGCCAGAGCCCGCTCTCCGGCGCGTTCCGCCGCAGGTAGACGATCACGGCGAGGCAGCACAGCGCCCACAGTGCGATGATCCCGAGGAAGCCGAGCGAGCTGCCCCACAGCAGCAGCTGCAGGTAGGGGTCGAGGTCGAACACGGCCCAGGCGGCGACGACGAGGAGCGCCAGCACGGTCTGCGCGGTCCCCGCCAGGTAGGGCGAGCGGGTGCGCGGGTGGGTGCGGCCGAACGCGGCGGGCATGAGGCCCTCGCGGCCCAGCGCGAACAGGTACCGGTTCGCCGCGTTGTGCAGCGCCAGCAGCGCCGCGAACGCGCTGGTGAGCAGCAGGACCTCCATCACGGCGGTGATCGCCTCCGGCGTGTACGCGTCGAAGATGCCGGTGACGAGGCCCGCGGTGTCCTTCTCGGCGGCGCCCGCGACGCTGTCCGCGCCGACCGCCTGGACGATCGTCCAGGTGATGAACGCGTAGAAGATCGCGATGAACGCGACCGCGATGTAGGTGGCGCGGCGCACCGTGCGGATCCCGCCGCGCGCTTCCTCACTGAAGATCGCGGTGGACTCGAAGCCCATGAAGGCGCCGAACACCAGCGCGAACATCGCCGCGTTGGACGGCGTGAGCACCGTGCCGGGGTTGAAGGAGGTGAAGGACGTCTCGCCCGCGCCGCCCTTGGCCAGCACGTACGCGGCCATCACCACGAGCACCGCGACTTCGAGGACGAGCAGCACCGCGAGGATCTTGGCGCTGGTCTGGATGCCGCGGAAGCCGAGCAGCGCCACCAGCGCGACCGCGACCAGCGCGAACACCCACCAGGGCACGGACGCGCCGGTGTACTTCTCGAACGAGTCCGCGCCGTACAGGCCGAGCGCCCCGTAGGTGCTGATCTGCAGGCCGTTGTAGGCGAGCAGCGCCAGGGTCGCGGCCCCGGAGCCGAGCGGCCGGCCGAGGCCGCGGGTGATCGTGGCGTAGAACGCGCCCGCGTTGCGGACGTACTTGCTCATGGTCATGAAGCCGACCGCGAACAGCGCCATCACGACGCCCGCGACGAGGTAGCCGCCCGGGACGGCGGCGCCGCCCTTCAGGAAGTGCAGCGGCGCCACGGCGACGATCAGGGTCAGCGGTGCCAGTGCCGCCAGGACCGTGAAGACGAGGTCGTTCGTCCCCATCGCGTTCGACGCCAGGCGGCCGCCGCCGGAGCCTGGAGTAGGGGTGGTTGACATGGTCTTTCGCCTTCCGGGAGTCCACGGGAGCTCGCTGCGCCAAAGGTATGTACCGGGTCCGGGCGACAGAAGTGGACGTTCAGCCCCGGATGGACGCCCGCATTGTGCGGATCGTCCCCGTGCTTTCAGTAGACCCGGTACTTTCAGCGGACCTGGCTTCGCCATCGCAGCGCGAACCACAACTCCATCCGGACGTCCGGGTCGTTGAGGTCCTGGTCGAGGAGCCGGGTGATCTGCCGTATCCGGTGCCGGACGGTGTTGCGGTGCACGCCGAGGTCGGCGGCGGTCCGGTCCCAGTTGCCGTGGTGGGCGAGCCAGCTGCGCAGCGTGGCGAACAGCAGGGCGGTGTCCTTGGCCGGGCCGGTGTCGAGGGGCGCCAGCAGCCGGTCGGTGTACCGCGACGCCTGTGCGGAGTCGAGGAGCGCCAGCACGCCGCCCGGATCGGCCCCCGCGATCACGCTTCCGCCCTGCACGCGCGCCGCGTCGAGGGCGGAACCGGCCTCGCCCCACGCGGGGTCGAGTTCCGGGGCCGGGTGCGGGCGGCTGATCCCCGCGAGGAACCCGGCGTCGTCCAGCAGGCGCCGCAGCTCGGTGACCGGATCTCCGTCCGGTACCAGGGCGACGAAGGAATCGCCTTCCTGCTCGACGAACGGCGTGCCGAGCAGCGCCGACAGCCGCTGGATGATCGTCTCCCGCGAGCCCGGCGGCGCGCCGAGCGAGCCCCGGACGACGCGCCACCCGGCGTCCTCCGCCAGGTCGAGCGGGTCGGCGAGGCCGCGCGCGAGCGTCGGAAGCCGCAGCAGGCCGGCCACGGCCGCCGCGCCGAGCGCCTCCGGCGACACCGTCGCCGAGGGCGCGGTGAACAGCAGCGACAGCGCCGACGCGGCGACGCCGACGATGCCCCGGTCGGCGACGGTGAACGGGCGGCGCCGCGCGACGGCCATCGCGTACCCGGCCGGGGCCGGGCCGAGCAGCCGCTGGACCTCGATGTGCTCGTCGGCGGTGCCGAGCGCGGCGCTCGTCGGCGATCTGCTCTCGCCCGCGCGGTCGAGTGCCCGCGTCAGTTCGGGGCTGCGCCGGACGGGGCCGGCCGACCACGTCCGGTCCCGGTTGCGGTCGACGACGAGGACCCAGCCGTCGAGCAGCTCGGCCAGCCGCTCCACGACGGCCTTCAGCGGCCCCGGGCCGGCCGCCGCCCGGATCAGCACCGCCTGCCCGTCCGACAGGCGCTTCAGATCCTGGGTCTCGGTGCGGACCAGCTCGGCGTGGTGCAGCTCGACGATCGACGCGAACGGCACCCGCGGCGGCACCTCCAGCAGCGCCATGCCGAACTCGTCGCACGCGGCGACGAGCTCCGGCGGCACGGCGTCGAAGACCGGCGTCACCCCGAACCCGATCGCGACGACGCCGATCTCGGTGAGCCGCCGCACGTACTCGCGGCTGTCGGCGGGCCGGAACCCGGTCCCGGCGAGCAGCAGCAGCTCCCCGCCGCGCAGGAACGGCGCCGGGTCGGCCAGCTCGCTGACGTGCACCCAGCGCACCCACCGATCGGACGGATCGGCGGTGCCGAGCGGCCGCAGCGACAGCCGCGTCACGAAAAGGCGGAGAGGAACCACGAGGCAACCGTATTCGCGGGCCGGTCACGGCCCGGCAATGGCGGATTCAGCGGGTGACGGCGACGAAGATCTTGGTCGTGGGCTCGACGGTCACCCAGTCTCCGGCGAACCCCTGCGGGATGAAGAACGCCTCGCCGGGGCCGAATTCTTCCCGGCCGCCGTCGAGGTCGGCGACCGCGACGCGGCCGGTGAGAATGACGCAGATCTCGTCATAGGGCCAGGGGTCGATGCGGACCGTCCCCGGCTCGCCCGTCCAGTACCCGCCGGTGTATTCGCTGGCAGGGCCGCCGTAGGCGAGGTACTCGGTCTCCTTCCACTCGGGGGAGAGGACCGTGTAGCCGTCCAGCGGAGGGACGTTCGGCGTTCCGGTCTCCGGGGAGAGCCGGACGATATCGGTGATTGTCATCTTCGGTGGTGACTCAGCTTTCGGAATCGCGCGAAAGGAACCGGTCGAGAACATTGCGGACGATGCGGTCGACAAAGGGATCGCCCACGTGCAGCGCGTAGGGCCATTCCGTGGAGCCGCCGTTGAAGACCTCCCCGCCGCCCCGCGTGAACGCCGCGATCATGCCGGCGCCGTGCATCCCGCCCTCGTTGACGTAGTCGGGCAGGTCCTCGCCCAGTTCGCGGTTGTAGGCGTAGACCTCCTCCTCGGGGCCGCCGATCGGCAGCAGGCCGCCGAACCGGTCCTCCTCGCCGCGGACCGCCGGGGTCAACGCGAGGATCTCCAGCGTCTCGGGCGCGCCGTCCTCGAACGTCGGGTACGGCAGGCCGCGGCGGAAGGTGTATTCGACCGAGTCCACCTCGAACGCGGCCAGGAAGGTCGGCGCGGCACCGAGCTGGTCTCCGTAGTAGAGGTCCGTGCCCTCGAAGGCCCAGTGGTGCGGGCGGTAGACGGTGAACCCGCCGGACGAGCGCGGCGTGGCGACCCCGTAGCGGGTGTAGACGCCGCCGAGGCCGTTCAGCCCGACGGTCATGGCGCCCGGACGTCCCACCGACTTGGCCTCCCACATGGTGGTGGCCGTGCGCGGCGACCGCGCCGTGTCGGGGTCGAGGGACGGCAGCCGGTAGCAGTACTGCGTGGTCAGGTCGTCGCTCAGCCGGACCTGCCACTGGTAGTTGCCGCCGAACCGGGCGAGGCCGCCGCCGCCGTCCACGAACCGGTCGACGGCGTCGCGCATCTCCCAGCTCCAGTACTCGTCGTGCCCCACCGTGATCACGCAGCGGTAGGGGTCGAGCACCGTCTCGTCGACGTGCAGGTCGTGCTGGACGAGGTAGTCGAGCTCGTAGCCCTGCTTCTCCGCCCATTGGACGAAGAGCCGCTCGTACGTCGCCCAGAACGCGTCGGCGTGGTGCCGGCTGTAGCCGTTCAGCCGGGCCCACTCGTAGGACGGGTACCGGGGCGCGCCGCCGATCGGCGGCGTCATGTGGTTCGCCTCGCGGGGCGCGCCCGCCGGCTTGCGGATCATGCCGCGGGCGATGGGCCGCTGCGTCGACGACACCGGGCTCCCCGCGTCGTCGCGCGGGTCGTCGCCGAGCCCCCGGTAGTGGTTCGCGCCGCCCCAGTCGTTGTAGGCCAGCATCGTGCCGGTGGTGAGGACGAGCGCCATCTTCGGGCGCCGCTCCGGCGCGGCCTTGACCACGAAGTAGTGCTCGCGCTCCCACAGTTCGCCGTTGCTCTGCACCGTGCGGACGGTGACGATGTAGAAGCCGGGGCGCCAGTCGTCCGGGACGTCCAGGGTGAGGCCGGCGGGCCAGCCGCAGCCGGCCGCGTAGGCGTCGGCGGGCGCCTCGTGACGCTCGGCGGTGACGCCGTCGCGCTTCCAGACCGTCTCGGGGTTCAGGCCGTCGCGGGTGATCTCGACCGTGAAGGACGGGACGCTCGCGCTCAGGTGGAAGGTGACCGTCTCGCCGGGAAGGTAGGAGAAGCGGTCGGTGTAGCACCACACTTCCTCAGCGTCCGGGGTGGCGTACGCCGTCTCCGACGGCCATCCCTTCGGGGACCACGCGAACGCGGGCTTGGTGGTGTGCGTGTCCATCACTCCTCCTCCGAGGCGTTGCCGGAACGGTCCAGGGCGAGCACGCTCAGCAGCTCGTACCCCACATGAGCTGCGGCGATGCCGGTGATCTCGGCGTGGTCGTAGGCCGGCGCGACCTCGACGATGTCGGCGCCGACGACGTTCAGGCCGGCCAGGCCGCGCAGCGTGCCGAGCAGCTCCCGGCTGGTCAGCCCGCCGGCCTCCGGGGTGCCGGTGCCGGGCGCGTGCGCCGGGTCGAGGACGTCGATGTCGACCGACACGTACACCGGCCGGTCGCCCAGCCGGGCCCGCATCCGCTCGACGGCGGCGGACGTCCCGCCGTCCTCGTAGTCGTCGGCGCGGATGATCTGGAAGCCGAGCGTCCCGTCGTCCACCAGGTCCTCGCGCGAGTACAGCGGGCCGCGGATCCCGATGTGCATGCAGTGCTCGGGGTCGAGCAGGCCCTCCTCGCCGGCCCGCCGGAACGGGGTGCCGTGTGTGTAGGGGGCGCCAAAGTAGGTGTCCCAGGTGTCGAGGTGCGCGTCGAAGTGCAGCACCGCGACCGGGCCGTGGTCGCGGTGCAGCGACCGGAGCAGCGGCAGCGCGATCGTGTGGTCGCCGCCGATCGTCAGGAGCTTCGCGCCGTCGGCGCGCAGCTCGTTCGACCGCCGCTCGATCGTCCGGATCGCCTCCTCGATGTCGAACGGGTTCACGCCGATGTCGCCGGCGTCGGCGACCTGCTGGGCGTGGAACGGCTCGACGTCGAGCGGCGGGTGGTAGGGCCGCAGCAGCTTCGAGGACGCGCGCACGTGCCCGGGCCCGAACCGCGCCCCCGGCCGGTAGGACACGCCGGTGTCGAACGGCACCCCGACGATCGCCACGTCCACGTCGCCGACCTGGTCGGTGCGGGGCAGCCGGGCGAAGGTGGACGGCTCGCCGTACCGGGGGATCTTCGTGGCGTCCACCGGGCCGATCCTCGGTGCGTCCGTCATGGGGTGCAGCCTCCGCGTTCTGGATGGGACGGGGTCGGGTGGGTCACTCGGGCTCCTCGCCGAGCGCCGACAGGACGTGCTTGACGCGCGTGTACTCCTCGACGGAGTAGAGCGAGAGGTCCTTGCCGTAGCCGGACTGCTTGACCCCGCCGTGCGGCATCTCGTGCACCGGCGGCAGGTGGCAGTTCACGCCCACGTGGCCGGCGTCGATGGCGCCCGACACGCGCAGCGCCCGGCCGTGGTCGCGCGTCCACACGCTGGACGCCAGCCCGTACGGCGAGTCGTTGGCCTGCCGGACGGCGTCGGCCTCCCCGGTGAACGTCTGCACGGTGATGACCGGGCCGAAGACCTCGGTGCGGCTGATCTCGTCCGCTGCGGTGACGCCGTCGACCACGGTCGGCCGGTAGAAGTAGCCGGGGCGGTCCGCCTGCTCCCCGCCGATCAGGACCTTCGCGTGCGACGGCGCCCGCGTAACGAGCCCGGCGACGTGCGCGAGCTGGCCGGGGTTGTTGAGGGGCGGTATGTAGAGGGCGCCGTCGTCGGTCTCGTCCGGTGCCAGCCCCACCTGCCGCGCCTGCGTGACCAGGGCTTCGACGAACGCGTCGTGCGCCTCCTCGGCCACGATCACGCGGGTGGCGGCGGTGCAGTCCTGCCCGGCGTTGAAGTACCCGGCGAACGCGATCCCTTCGGCCGCGGCCTCGATGTCGGCGTCCTCGAACACGAGGACGGGCGCGTTGCCGCCCAGCTCAAGATGCGCGCGCTTCACGGTGTCGGCCGCGGACCGGGCGACGGCCCGTCCCGCCGCCGTGCTCCCGGTGATCGACACAATCGCCGGGACGGGGTGCGCCGCCAGCGCGGCCCCCGTCTCCCGGTCGCCGCACACCACGTTGAACACGCCGGCCGGGAGGATCTCGGCGAACAGCCCGGCCATGTGGACGGCACTGGCAGGTGTGGTGTCGGACGGCTTCAGCACGATCGTGTTCCCGGCCGCCAGCACCGGTCCGAACTTCCAGACCGCCATCATCGCCGGGTAGTTCCACGGCGCGATCGCCCCGACGACGCCGATCGGCTCCCGGCGGACGGACGACGAATGCCCGCGCACGTACTCCGCCGTCGCCTTGCCCTCCAGCATCCGGGCCGCCCCCGCGAAGAACCGGATCTGGTCGACGATCGGGACGATCTCCTCCCGCATCGTCAGCGCCGGAGGCTTGCCGGTGTCGCGGTATTCGATCGCGACCAGCTCGTCCGCGTGCCGCTCGATCGCGTCCGCCATGCGGAGCAGGTACGTCATCCGCTCACCGGGCGTCGTCCGCCGCCATCCGGCGAACGCGCGCTCCGCCGCCGCGCAGGCCCGGTCGACGTCCCGCGCGTCCGAGCGCGGCGCCGTCGCGTAGACCTCGCCGGTCGACGGATCGGTGATCTCCATCCGGCCTCCGCCGGCCGCCGCCGCGAACTCCCCGTCGATGAAGTTCCGCAGCTCCGTCCTGCCGCTCACGGCGCCCCCTGCTCCTGTTCGGCTGCGACGTTCCGCGGTCATGCTAGGAAGCGCCCGCCCCCGCCCGCGTTGTCCCGACCGACCCACCGCGGGCCGGCGATTGTGCAGATCGGACAGTGCCCGTGTGAGGGATGCGTGGGCGGGTAGGGCGGCGCAGACAGAGCGAAAAGGGGGGATCGGACATGACCGAGCGGACACCCGGCGGAAGCGCCGACGAGGGCCGGCGGGAGCCGGAGGAGCAGGTGGGCGGCGCGTGGCCGATGCCGGCGGCGGAGGACGAGCACGCGGAGGAGGGCTTCCGGCCCGACTCGCCCGAGGGACGCGGCGGCCAGATGGAGGATCTCAGCCCCGACGACTTCGAATAGCCGCGACCTCGAGTAGAGGAGGCGGCCGAAGGGTAGGTGGGACATCGGTTTCCGAGTGTCTCAGGAGTCCGGTGTGCTCATTCTTACTGGTGCGGCCGCTACCGCGATCCGCGATCTGTCCTCCCGGTCCGAACTGCCCGGTGGCACCGGCGTGCGCATCGCGCCGCGGGACGGGGACGCCTCGCTGCTGACGCTGACGCCGGCGGCCGTCCCGGCATCGACCGACGAGGTGGTCGAGACCGAGGGCGTCCGCCTCTTCCTGGAGTCGTCCACCGCGGCGGTCCTGCGCGACAAAGTGCTGGACGCCCGGATGGACGAACAAGGGTCGATAGGTTTTCTCATCAACGCCCCGTCGTGCGATAAGCACGTGCGGTGAAAGAAGCGAACAACCCCGGGATGTCTTTTCGTCAGCGCGACGGATTCGTGCCGCGCGGAGAGGCGGGGCCCGGCGGCCACGCCGGTGGTCTATCCACCGACCTTGTGTGGGACGGGGGTTGCGGCCGGACGGTTATCGTGTGAACGTCCAGGTTGGGACTTATCGCGGACGCCAGGGCGGCCGGGAGGATGATGGTCGCGGCCGGTGCCGCCGCGGCCGCGGCGGAGAGGCTGACCGCGCTCTTGGCCATGTCGCCGTGGAACAGCGCGCAGAGGCTCAGCAGCGGAATGGCGGACATCTCTAACAGCCGCGTCGGGCGGCCCCTTTTGGCGCTCTCCCGGAGCATTCGCGCGGCCCGCGACACCTGGCCGCGGCGCAGGTCCCGGTTGAGGACGATGATCGTGCGGCCGCTCTGCTCGCGGAGGTAGCCGAGCAGCCGGCTCGGCATCCGGGCCCGTGCGAACGGCCCGATCCGGCCACGCGGCGGGGACGCGGTCTGCAGGTGCCGCCAGACCTCGCCGGCCTCGTCGTCGTCCTCGTCCTCCTTCTCGTCATCCTTTTCGTCCTGTGTTCCGCTGATGAGAATGAGCGTCGGTTCTTCGGGAATGAGCGGTACCGTGAGACACTGCCAGCCCCGAGCCGACCGGAACGCCTGTTCGAGGTCGAGGGGCGGGTTCCACTGCTGTGCCACCGCCAGTTGGGTGCGCAGTTTGGCGTTCTCCCGGGTCAGGCGATCGATGGTCTCTTTGAGGCGCTGTTCATCAGGAAAATCCATGCCGTCTCCCGATCGCGTCATTCGCGCCGACCGCGCCCCCGGCAGTACGACCCTCAGACAGAAAAACTGGATTGCAGATTCGGCTGCTACCCAGTTGCCGACGCTATATGTTGTCGGCCTTCTGTCCAGAGTCTGACTGATCGTCGAGAGATCTCGGCGCAGGCCGCATGCGCTTCAGCAGGACGCCGGTCACCGCCGCCCATTTGTCCTCGTCGTCGGCGAGGGAGTCCGGTGCGTCCCAGATGAAGCGCAGGAAGGGGTCGCCCACCACCTCGTCCGGATAGTTCCCGTCATTGGTGTGCTCGGCGGCCGGCGCGGCGGGCGCGGGAGCGGGGGCGTCCAGGCAGACGGGGTCGCCGCCGCCGAGGATCGCGAGGAAGCTGCCGCGGCGCCAGCCGAGCCGGTCCTCCAGCGGGATGATGACGCGGTCGGTGTAGTCCCGGCCGCGGCCGGTCTCGATCTTGTTCACCACCGACAGCGAGGGACCGCCTTCGGCCGCGAGGCTGGCCTGCGAGCCGAAGCCCAGCTCGATCCGGCGCTGCCGGACCATGTGCCCCAGTCTTCGCCAGGCTTCCGGCGGATGGCCGTGCTCGTTCCTGTCGTCGAGGTCGTCCAACGTGATCAGGCTCCTTCTGTGTCGCGGGGTGACGGCCTGACACGGTGCGTAAGTGTAGCGGAGCAAAACGGACTTTGACGAGTCGTAACGCGTTTTGGACGGTCGGCATCGGTTCCCTGCACAACGGAGTGCATCGAACAACACATGACATGGTTAAAACGCGTTTTCAAGCTGCACGACGCGCTGAGATGCGTTACGCTTCCGGGCATGTCAACCTCTCCAGGCAGCGAGATCCCTGTTGAACGGCTTCTCTACACACCGCAGGAAGCCGCCGAGATCACGTCGTTCACCCGTGACTGGCTCGTCCGGGCAGCGAGCCGGGGAGAGATACCGCATCGGCGTTACGGCAAGCGCCTGTTCCGGTTCGCCCACGAGGACCTCGAGGCGATCAAGGACATGGGCGCCTGCCCGGTCGAGCCGGTCGACCACTGGAACCGGTCGAACTGATCTCCCACGGGTGCCGAGACCCGTAAGCCGCCCCGCAGAAAGAAGTCACATGAACACCGCACCACCCTCTCCCTTCGCCGCATCCGGCCCCGCCGCGCGCGTCACCGGCCCCGCCGGAGGCGCCCGATGAACTGGCTGAGTCAGGGCACCGTCAACGACCTCGCCGCCTCCGTCGCCGAGCACGAGGTCGCCGTGGAAAGGGCCCACGAGGAACTCGAGAACCACCGCAAGGCCGCCTTCGAGGTCATGGAGGTCCTGCACCGCCACCAGGGGCTGGCCGCCGAGGCGAAGTTCCTGCTCACGATCGCGCACGGTGCCGCCCCCATCCCGTCCCCCGCCGAGATCCGCGAGGTCGCCGACGAGGACGAGGGGCTCGGCCTGGCGATCGGCAGCATCCGGATGGCGCTGCCGCCGGACGCCTCCGCCGCGCAGTTCGGGCACCTGGCCGAGTCGATGCGCGCGCTGTACGCGGCGGCGCACGTCGTCGCCCTGCACGCGGACGAGCGGGCCCGCACCGGCGCCCCGCCCCCGCCGCTCATCCCGGAACCCGACATCCCGGTCGGCGTGCCCCGCGCCTACGCGTCCCTCATGGGCTGCCAGGTCTGCGTCGACAACGCCGACGGCACCCGGGAGGTCGGCCTGCTCAGCTCCGTCGAAGGGGGGCAGCTCACCCTCCTCGACGAGGACGGCGTCCCCGTCGCGTGGCCGCTGCTGGAGGAGGTCCTCGCGGTCCGGGCCTGGCCGCCCGCCGACGAGCCGGAGGCGCGGGACACGCCGGCGCAGGACGCACAGGCGCAGGACGCACAGGCGCAGGACGTCGAGCAGACGCCCGCGGAGGCGCCGCCCGGGCAGCGGTCCCCGTCGCGCGCCGGGGGCGTGGTGTCCCTGGTGCGGCGGAACACGCGGGCCAAGAGCGCCTCCGGACTGTGAGGTGACGCGGTGAGTGGAGACCAGGCCTGGACCGCCGTCCTCGCCGCGGCGATCCTGCTCGGCACGCTGGCGTTCGCCGCCCGGCGCCGCCGGCAGCTGTACTGGAAGGCGGCGGAGACGCTGGCGGCGCTCGGCCGGGCGGAGAAGGCCGTCCGGCTCATCGCCTCGCAGCGCGACGCGGCGGTCACCGCGCAGAACCGGGCCGAGGCGCTCGGCACGGAGGCCCTCCGCGAACACCGCTCGCTCACCGAAGCCCGCTACGACCTGGCCAAGCGCTGGGAGTCGCTGCCCCGCGACGACTCCGGCGCGCACGCCGAGCAGCTCCGCCGCGTCGTCCGGCTGCACAGCTGGGACGGGCGCTGAGCCCAGAACGACGTCGTCCCCCGATGTGGGGGAGAAGGGGACGACCTTCCGAGGGCGGGTCTCGGATGGGGGAGGAGATCCGCCGCCGCCGGCGGCCACGCCGGCCACCCGGGCGTGGCCGCCGGCGAACACTTCGATTCTTGCCATGGACGGTAGAGAGACATGACTTTGCACGAACCCGAGATCGCGCCTCCTCCGGAGCGCTCGCGGGTGTGGACGGACCTGGCGCTCATCGTGTGCGTCATAGCGCTGGCCCTGCTCGGCGCGATCGTCATCGGTGTCGAGATGTCCCGGCTGGCCGCCTCGCCGGGACCCTGCCTGGCACCGCGCTGATATCCCGCACAGAAGGAAACGAACGGTGGAGTCAATGAGTCAAGATGTGATGGGGACGACCGCGACGGCGGAGTACGCCGCGCCGATCCAGTGGGCGCCGTGGCTGCAGCGGGGGCTCGGCGGCAAGCACCGCCGGCCGCGCCGCACCATCGTCCAGCTGGTCCGGGGCATGCCGGCGTTCCCGCGCCGGACGCTGAAGTACGAGGGCCCGGGCATGCCGATCATGCACGGCATGGACGTCGAGCAGTGGCAGCGGCAGGCGTGCAAGAAGGGCTACACGCTGCGCGTCGACGGCTGGTACGGGCCGCGGTCCACCAAGGTCGCCAAGTCGCTCCAGCAGCGCGCCGGCCTGGCCGACGACGGTGAGATCGACGCCTCGACCTGGGCGGCCACCTGGGACTGACCCCGGCGCGCGGCGGCCGGGGGGTCGTCCGCCGCGCGCCCGGATCGTCCCCGGCGACCCGTCCGTTTCGGCCCTGCCTTCCGCGGTAGTAGAGGCACGTGGAAGGGAGGGCCGATGCGAGCGGGGGTCGAGGTGGAAGTCGAGAACGTCACCGTCCACGCCTTCGAGGTGCCGACGGACGGGCCGGACGGGCTGGAGGAGGACGGCACCCTCCAGTGGGACTCGACGACCATGGTCCTGGTCGAGGTGCGGGCCGGCGGGAAGAGCGGGATCGGCTACACCTACGGGGACGTCTCGGTCGCGGCGTTCATCCAGTCGACGCTCGCGTCCACCGTGCAGGGCTCCGACGCGCTCGACCCGGCCGCGACCTGGGACCGGATGTTCGCCGCGATCCGCAACGCGGGACGCCCCGGTGTCGGGGCGATGGCCGTGTCCGCCGTCGACATCGCGCTGTGGGACCTGAAGGCGCGGCTGCTCGACCTGCCGCTGGTCAAGGTGCTGCCCGCGTTCCACGACCGGGTGCCCGTCTACGGCAGCGGCGGCTTCACGAACTACCCGCTCGACCGGCTCACCACCCAGCTCGGCGGCTGGGTCGAGCAGGGCCTCCCACGCGTCAAGCTGAAGATCTCCCGGCGGCAGGACGAGGACCCGCAGCGGCTCACCGCCGTCCGGGAGGCGATCGGCGCCGGCCCGCAGCTGTTCGCCGACGCCAACGGCGCGCTGACCCGCAAGGAGGCGCTGTACTGGGCGCGGCGCCTCGGCGACGAGTGGGACGTCCGGTGGTTCGAGGAGCCGGTGAGCTCCGACGACACCACCGGGCTGCGCCTCGTCCGCGACCAGGGGCCGGGCCGGACCGAGATCGCCGCCGGCGAGTACGGGTTCGTCCTGAAGGACTTCGCCGACCTGCTGGACGGCCCGGCGGTCGACTGCCTGCAGGCCGACGTCACCCGCTGCGGCGGCATCACCGGCCTGCTGCAGATCGCCGGGCTGTCGGCGGCGCGGCAGATCGACCTGTCGGCGCACTGCGCGCCCGCCGTGTCCGCGCACGCGTTCTGCGCGGTGAAGCGGCTCCGCCACCTGGAGTACTTCCACGACCACGTCCGCGTCGAGCACCTGCTCTTCGACGGGAACCTCAGCCCGGTGGACGGCGCGCTCCGCCCCGCCACCGACCGTCCCGGCCTCGGCCTGGACGTCAGGTGGGACGACGCGGAGCCGTGCCGCGTGTACGGCACCCGCCCGGCCTAGCGGGCCCGGAACGACTGACGATCGGAGACGACGTACATGGCGAAGACGCATGTGGCCGAGACGCGGCAGGTGCCGGCGAAGACCTCTCCCTCGATTCCCGGGCCGCCGCGTGGGCGGCAGGTGGTCGAGGTCCGCAAGCTGGCCCGCGCGCTGGAGAAGGCCGTCGAGGGGGAGGTCCGCTTCGACGGCGGGACGAAGGCCATGTACGCCAGCGACGCGTCGAACTTCCGGCAGGTGCCGATCGGCGTGGTGATCCCGAAGACGCTGGACGACGTCGTGGCCGTCCACCGGATCTGCAAGCAGTACGGCGCTCCGGTGCTGAACCGGGGCGGCGGGACGAGCCTGTCCGGCGAGACCGTCAACTACGCGGTCGTCATCGACCACTCCAAGTACCTGACGCGGATCGGCGAGTTCGACGAGAAGAACCGGCGGGTCACGTGCGAGCCCGGCGTCATCAACGAGGAGCTCAACCGGCACACCGGCAAGAAGAACCTGGTGTTCGGGCCGGACCCGTCCACGCACTCCCGGTGCGTGATCGGCGGCAACATCGGCAACAACTCGTGCGGCATCCACTCCGTCCAGGCGCAGCTGTACGGGCCGGGGCCGCGCACGTCCGACAACGTCCACGCCCTTGAGGTCGTCACCTACGGCGGCGACCGGTTCTGGGTCGGGGTGGACGAGGAGAAGGACCTCGACGACATCATCGCGGCGGGCGGGCGCAAGGGCGAGATCTACGCGGCGCTGCGCGACCTGCGGAACCGGTACGCCGACGCCATCCGCGCCGGCTTCCCGTCGGTGGCGGAGATGCCGCGCCGCGTGTCCGGCTTCAACCTGGACGAGCTGCTGCCGGAGAACGGCTTCAACGTCGCCCGCGCCCTGTGCGGCACCGAGAGCACGTGCGCGACCGCGCTGCAGGCGGTGCTCCTCCTCACTCCCGCGCTGTTGCAGCGGACGCTCGTCGTCGTCGAGTACAAGGACATCGCCGACGCCGCCGAGCACACCGGCGAGATCATCGAGAAGTTCCGGCCGATCGGGCTGGAGGCCCTCGACGACCAGCTCATCGAGGACCAGCGCCAGCAGGGCAAGAACATCGCCGACATCGAGGAACTGCCCCTCCAGGACGGCGGCGCGTGGCTGCTCGTCCAGCTCGGCGCGGACACCAAGGAGGACTCGGTCGCCCAGGCCCGGCGCCTGGTCGACTGGCTCGTCGACGAGAAGGGCTACGACCCCCAGCGGATCATCACGGCCAAGAGCAGGCAGGAGGGCGGTGCCAGCGCGGACCTGTGGAAGGTCCGCGAGGCCGGGCTCGCCTCGACCGCCTTCCCGCCGGGCAAGGACCACTGGCCCGGCTGGGAGGACTCGGCCGTCCCGCCGTCCAAGACGGGACCGTACGTCCGCGCGTTGCGCCGCGTGATGGCCAAGCACGGCATCGAGGGCGCCATGTACGGGCACTTCGCGCAGGGCTGCATCCACTCCCGGATGAGCTTCGACCTGCGCAGCGCCGAGGGCATCGCCACCTACCGGGCCTTCATGGAGGACGCCGCCGACCTCGTCACCTCCTACGGCGGGTCGGTGTCCGGCGAGCACGGGGACGGGCAGCAGCGCGGCGAGCTGCTCGAACGCCAGTACGGGCCGGAGCTGATCCGGGCGATGCGCGAGTTCAAGCGGATCTGGGACCCCGAGGGCAAGATGAACCCCGGCAAGGTCATCGACGCCTACCGGATGGACGAGGACCTGTGGCTCGGCACCGGCTACAACCCGCCGCGCCCGGAGGTGAAGTTCGCCTACAAGCAGGACGGCGGCGACTTCGCGCACGCCGCGCTGCGCTGCATCGGGGTCGGGGAGTGCCGCGTCCCGCAGGCGTCCAACACCATGTGCCCGAGCTACCAGGTGACCCGCGAGGAGAAGCACACCACGCGCGGACGGGCCCGGCTGCTGTTCGAGATGCTGCAGGGCGAGGTCATCACCGACGGCTGGCAGTCCAAGGAGGTCGCCGAGTCGCTCGACCTCTGCCTGGCCTGCAAGGGCTGCACGAACGACTGCCCGGTCAACGTCGACATTCCGACGTACAAGTCCGAGTTCCTGTACCACCACTACAAGTCGGCGCGGCGGTGGCGCCCCCGGTACGCGTACGCGTTCGGGTTCATCGACCAGGCGGCGCGGCTCGCGTCCCGGATGCCGGAGATCGCGAACTTCGCGACCCACACGCCCGGCCTCGCCCGGCTGGCGAAGCTCGTCGCGGGCATCGACCGCAGGCGCCCGCTGCCGAGCTTCGCGCCGATGACGCTCCAGCAGTGGTTCCGCGAGCGCGGCGGGACGGCGAACCCGCACGGGCGGCCGGTCGTGCTGTTCCCCGACACCTTCAACAACCACTTCCACACCGACGTCGGCGTGGCGTGCGTCGAGGCGATCGAGGACGCCGGCTGGAAGGTGGTCATGCCGGAGACGCACGTGTGCTGCGGCCGGCCGCTGTACGACTACGGCTTCCTCGACATGGCCGAGCGCTACCTGCACAACGTGCTGGACGTGCTGCGCCCGTACGTCCGGGCCGGGACGCCGGTCGTCGGCATGGAGCCGAGCTGCCTCGCCGTCTTCAAGGACGAGCTGACCAAGCTCCTGCCCCATGACGACGACGCCTCCCGGCTCGCGGCGAACTCGCACCACTTCGCCGAGTTCTTCCAGACCTACGACGTCCGCCCGCCGGAACTGCCCGGCGGCGGCAAGGCGCTGCTGTGGGGGCACTGCCACCACCGCGCCACCGGCGGCATCGACCCGGAGCAGAAGGTCCTCGAACAGATGGGGCTGGAGACCGAGAGCCTCAAGGGCGGCTGCTGCGGGCTCGCCGGCTCCTGGGGGTTCGAGAACGGCAAGTACGACATCTCGATGGACTGCGGGGAGCAGGCGCTGCTGCCCGCCGTCCGGGACGCCGGCGAGGGCACGGCCATCGTCGCCAACGGCTTCTCCTGCAAGACCCAGATCGAGGACGCCAAGACGGGACGGCGCGCCCTGCACATCGCGCAGCTCATGCGGCTCGCCCGCGAGAGCGACGGCCCGATCGGCGGTAAGCCGGAACAGGCGCGGCGCACGCGCAAGCCCGCGCCGCCGTTCTCCCGCCGCGCCGCCCGCGTCGGCGCCGTCGTCGCAGTGGGTGCGGCGGCGGGCGTCGGGGTGGCCTTGCGGAGGCCGATGACGAGGCGCCCGTGACGATCGCCAGGCGCGCGGTGCTGCTGCCCGGCCTCGCGCTGGTCGCCGCCTCCACCGACGCGATCAGCTACCTCGGCCTCGGGCACGTGTTCACCGCGAACATGACGGGGAACACCGCGCTGCTCGGCATCGGCATCGCGACCGGGAAGACCGGCGCGATCCTCCGCTCGGTCTGCGCGCTCGGCGGGTTCGTCCTCGGCGCCGTCACGAGCCAGGTGTTCGTCGGCCGGCGGCGGTTGCTCGCGTCCTGCCTGGCGGCCGAGCTGGTCCCGCTGGCCGCCTGGTTCGGCTGGTGGCAGGCCATGGACGAGCCCGCGCACGGGCTGCCGCGCTACGGCTACATCGCGCTCGCCGGGCTCGCGATGGGCCTGCAGAGCGGCGCGGTGACCCGGCTGGGCGTGCCCGGGGTGACGACGGTCTTCATCACGGGCACCATCACCTCGCTGGTCGTCGACTACACGGGCCGGCTCCGCGGCAGGCCGCTGCCGCAGCAGACCAACCCGAGCCACCTGCTGCAGGCCCTGGTCCTGGTCTTCTTCCTGGCCGGCGCCCTGGCGGGCGGTTTCGCGTTCCGCTACTGGGGCGGCACCGCCGCCGTCGTCCCGCTCGGCATCCTCGCGGTCCTGACGGCGGCGGCCTTCGCGCAGCCCCCCGAGCAGGAGAGCTGATCAGAACGCGGCGAGGACCGTGCCGGACGCGATGCCGAGGGCCACGACCGCGCCGAACAGCGCCGTGAGCGTGCGGACGGAGAAGGACCGTCCGACCATGACCAGCGACGGCAGGCTGAGCGCGGGCAGCGTGATCAGCAGCGCGCCGACCGGGCCGGTGCCGAGCCCGGCCGCGAGCAACCCGAGGATGATCGGGATCTCCCCGGCGGTCGGGATCACGAACAGCGCGCCCGCGACGGCGAACAGCACGACGCCGAGCACGCCCCACGCCGCAAGCTGGTCGCCGGCCGGGAACAGCCAGCCGCGCAGGCCGCCGATCAGCAGCACCACCACGCAGTACTCCGGGACGAGAGTGATCGACAGGCGGCCGAGCGCCCTCCCGAAGCGGCGCGTCATCGCGCTCGGTGTCATCGGCTCGTCCGCCGCGTCCTTCGTCCAGGACGGCTCCACGGTGCCCCGGTCCAGGCGCGCGACCAGCGCGGTGACCAGGAACACCAGCAGCACGCCCCCGATCAGCCGGACGCCGACCCACTGCCAGGGCAGCACCACGGCCAGGAAGACGAGCACGGCCGGGTTGAGGGTCGGGTTCCCGATCCAGTAGGCGAGCGCGGAAGCGGGCGGCACGCCCCGGCGGCGCATCATGACCGCCAGCGGGGACGTGCAGCAGGTGCACATCATCGACGGCAGCGCCAGCAGTCCGCCGGCCGTGGAGCCGCCCAGCCGGCGCGGCCCCCGCGCCAGTGTGCGGGCGAGCCAGCGGCGCGGCAGCAGCGCCTCGGCGGCGGCGGCGATGACGAGCGCGGCGGCGAGCGCGGGCCACACCGACTGGAAGTAGCTCGCGGCGAACGTCCAGGCGGCGTGCCAGGACGGCGCCGGCGGCGCCTGCGCGTCACCGGTGAGGGTGGACGTGCCGCCGAGCGCGTGCGTGCTCAGCACGTGGGCGGTCTTGTGCGCGTAGGGCCACCACTTCGCCCACGTCATCCCGGCGGCGGTCAGCACCGCGAAGACCACCGCGGCGATGGTGATCGCCCGCCGCGACGGTACGAGCGGGGACGGAACTTGAACCTGCGCATCGAATTCTTGAGCCACGTATGAGTGCTTGCAAATTACGGTCGGTTCAAACCCGCCACTTGGTCAGCGCTCGGTATCGCGGCGGTCCAGGGGACGGAACCCGGTGGTCACCCGAACGACTTTCGGCGCTGAGTGCCTCGATCACGTACTGGCCGGGTGCACTTACCCGGGCCGTCGCCGATTGCTAAACAGGGAACCGCCGACTCCGCGCATCGGATTTGTGCGGCGAAAAGGCTGAGCACATTTCGCATGCCGCGGGGGAGGTGGGACCACGTGACAGGCTTCGAGGGCGCGCAGGCAGTCGCCGACGCGGTGCTCTACGAGGGCTACCTGCTGTATCCGTACCGGCGCTCGTCCGGGAAGAACCGCGTGCGCTGGCAGTTCGGCGTGCTGGTCCCGCCCGCGTGGGCGGCGGCGAACGGGCTGGACGACACCGGTGTGGCGGGCTCCGCCGAGGCGCCGTGGCAGCGGACCGAATGCCTCATCGAGGCGCCCGGCGACGCCACCGTCCATTTTCAGGTGCGCTTTCTCCAGTTGCAGCAGAAGGCGGTGGAGAAGCGAGTACCCGGCGGCGGCCATGAGGCGGTCGATTCGCTGGACGCCGGCGAGCGCACGGAATACGGCTTCGATGAGGCCGTGCCGCAGGAATTCGACTTCCAGTTCCGCCTCGCGGACGTCCTGGACGGCGAGCAGAAGTTCACCGTCCAGGCTCCCGGTGGCGAGGAGACCGAGCCGGTCCTGGACGACGAGGGCGACACCCTCGGCCGCGTGGTCCGGCTTCGCCGGCCGCTGACGGCGTCCGTCACGGTGTCGGCGGCGCGGTGCGGGACCGAGCACCCGCTCGACCGGATCCGGGTGCGGGTCGACAACGTCGACACCGGCACGCCGGTCACCGCGTCCCGCGAGGAGGCGCTGCGCGCATCGCTGCTCGCCTGCCACGTGCTGCTGCGGACGGACGACGGCGCCTTCGTCTCGCTGCTCGACCCGCCCGGCTGGGCGCGGCGGGCGGTCAAGGAGTGCGTGAACGTGCACGTGTTCCCCGTCCTGGCCGGGGCGGAGGGCGAACGCCGGCTGGTGCTGGCGTCGCCGATCCTGCTGTACGACCACCCGCGCGTCGCGCCGGAGAGCCCCGGCGACCTGCACGACGCGGCGGAGATCGACGAGATCCTGTCGCTGCGCACGCTGACGCTGACCGAGGCCGAGAAGCGGGAGGCGCGCGGCACCGACGCGCGCGCCGCCGCGATCCTCGACCGTACCGAGTCGATGCCGCGGGAGGTGTTCTCCCGCCTGCACGGCGCGATCCGCTCCCTGGGACCGGTGACCGGCGCGTCGCCCGACACCGTCGTGGTGGCGGGCGTGGAGGTCGCCAAGGGAAGCCGGGTCCGGCTGCGGCCCCGGACGCGCGGCACCGATCCGCAGGACAGGTTCCTGGACGGCCGGACCGCCCTCGTCGACGCCGTCCTGACCGACGTGGACGACGCCATGCACCTGGCCGTCACCGTCGAGGACGATCCGGCCGCCGAGCTGAACCAGTGGTACGGCCGCTTCCGCTACTTCGCGCCCGACGAGGTCGAGCCCCTATGAGCCCCCGGGTCCTGGTGGCCGGCATCGGCAACATCTTCCTCGGCGACGACGGTTTCGGCGTCGAGGTGGCCCGGCGCATGGCGACCGCCGAACTCCCGGACAACGTGGACGTCGCCGACTACGGCATCCGCGGCGTCCACCTGGCCTACGAGCTGCTGGACGGAAGGTACGGCGTCCTCATCATGGTGGACGCGGTGCCGGTCGAGGGGGAGCCCGGCACGCTCGCCGTCATCGAGGTGGACGCGGCGGCCGTGGACGACATCGTCGCCGGCCTGGACCCGTCCGACCCCCTCACCCCGCCCGCCGTGGACGGCCACGGCATGCACCCCATGGCCGTGCTCCGGCTGCTGCGGCAGCTCGGCGGCGAGATCGGCCGCGTCCTCGTGGTGGGCTGCCGGCCCGCCGTCATCGACGAGCGCATGGAGCTGTCCGAGCGGGTGCGCGCCGCGCTGGACGAGGCGGTCGCCCTGGTGACGGACCTGGCGCGGGACGAGGCGACCACCCATTCAGCGACCACCCATTCAGCGACCACCCATTCAGCGACCACCCATTCAGCGACCACCGACGTGGAGAGCACGCATGCATGAGCTGGGAATGTGCGAGGGCATCGTCGAGGCGGCCCTCCGGCGGGCGGACGGCCGTCCGGTCCGGGGCATCAGGGTCCGCGTCGGCGGCCACCCGGTCGACCCCGCGGTGATCGAGCAGGGCGTCCAGGTGGCCGCGCTCGGCACCCTCGTCGAGGGCGCCGACATCGACCTGGTGCTGGACCCGCTGTCGGTGCGCTGCGCCCGTTGCGGCGCGGAGACGCCGGTGAACTCGGCGATGGTCCTCGCCGCGTGCCCGGCCTGCGGCGCCGTCGACGTCGAAAGCACCGGCCACGAGGACGTCGTCCTGGAGTCGATCACCGTCGACGACCCGGATACGGCCCACGAGGAGGTAACGCGATGAGCGAGGGGAAGGGTTTCGATGAGATCCACATCCTGTGGATCTCCGAGGGCATGAGCTGCGACGGCGACACCGTGTCGGTGACGGCGTCGAGCCAGCCCGCGATCGAGGACGTCGTCAACGGCCTCATCCCGGGCCTGCCGAAGGTGCACCTGTACAACAAGGTGCTGTCGCCGACGCTCGGCGGCGAGGAGTACCTCGCCCCGTTCCGCGCGGCGGCGGCCGGGGAGCTGGAGCCGTTCATCTTCGTGCTGGAGGGCTCGGTCCCCAACGAGAAGATCAACGGGGACGGCTACTGGTCGTCGTTCGGCAACGACCCGGACACCGGCGAGCCGCTGACGCTGAACTGGTGGATCGACCGGCTGGCGCCGAAGGCGTGGGCGGTCGTCGCGGCCGGCACGTGCGCCACCTACGGCGGCATCCACGCGATGGCGGGCAACCCGACCGGCTGCATGGGCCTCGCCGACTACCTCGGCTGGGACTTCACGTCGGCGGGCGCGCTGCCGATCGTGAACATCCCCGGCTGCCCGGTGCAGCCCGAGAACTTCATGGAGACCCTCACCTGGGTGCTCTACCACGCCGCCGGATCCGCGCCCCCGCCGCCGCTGGACGACAAGCTGCGCCCGCAGTGGATGTTCGGCAAGACGGTGCACGAGGGCTGCGACCGCGCCGCCTACTACGAGCAGGCCGACTTCGCCATGGACTACAACTCGCCGAAGTGCCAGGTGAAGGTCGGCTGCTGGGGCCCGGTCGTCAACTGCAACGTGCCGAAGCGCGGCTGGATGAACGGCGTCGGCGGCTGCCCGAACGTGGGCGGCGTCTGCATCGGCTGCACGATGCCGGGCTTCCCGGACAAGTTCATGCCGTTCATGGACGCCCCGCCCGGCGGCAGCCTCTCCTCGATGATGATCAAGCCGTACGGGGCGTTCATCCGCCGGATGCGCGGGATCACCAACCACACCGTGAACGAGGAGCCGAAGTGGCGCCACGACCGTGAGCTGCTGACCAGCGGCTACAACCCGCGCTGGCGGCCGTAGCGGGACTCGCGCCGCGCGCACACCACCACTCGGAGAGGACGACGCGAATGGCAACGACCGAGCAGATGCCCGCCGGCACGAAGCCGGGGCAGCTCGTGGAGATGTCGTGGGACCCGATCACCCGCATCATCGGCAACCTCGGCATCTACACCAAGATCGACTTCGCCAACCGGAAGGTCGCCGAGTGCCACAGCACGTCGTCGCTGTTCCGCGGCTACTCGGTGTTCATGAAGGGCAAGGACCCGCGCGACGCCGGGTTCATCACCAGCCGCATCTGCGGCATCTGCGGCGACAACCACACCACGTGCTCGGTGTACGCGCAGAACATGGCCTACGGCATCAAGAACCCGCCGCTGGCCGAGTGGATCATCAACCTCGGCGAGGCCGCCGAGTACATGTTCGACCACACGATCTTCCAGGACAACCTCGTCTTCGTGGACTTCTGCGAGGCGATGGTGAAGGACACGAACCCGAGCGTCCTGAAGCGGGCAAGGAACACCGAGGCACCGAACGCCGGCATCCACGGCTACCGGACGATCGCCGACATCATGGAGGCGTTCAACCCGTTCGAGGGCGAGGTCTACAAAGAGGCGCTGCAGATCAGCCGCACCACGCGGGAGATGTTCTGCCTGATGGAGGGCAGGCACGTGCACCCGTCCACCGTCTATCCGGGCGGTGTGGGGACGATGCCGAACCCCACGGTGTTCACCGACTACCTGTCCCGGCTGATGCACATCGTCGACTTCGTCAAGAAGGCCGTCGCGATGAACGACGACGTCTTCGACTTCTTCTACGAGGCGCTGCCCGGATACGAGGAGGTCGGCCGGCGCCGCATCCTGCTCGGCTGCTGGGGGTCGTTCCAGGACCCCGACGTCGTCGACTACAAGTACGAGAACATGGACCGCTGGGGCAAGGCCATGTACGTCACCCCCGGCATCGTCGTGGACGGCAAGCTGCTCACCACGAACCTGGTCGACATCAACGTCGGCATGCGCATCCTGCTGGGCAGCTCCTACTACGACGACTGGGTGAACGAGGAGCCGTTCGTCACCCATGACCCGCTCGGCAACCCGATCGACATGCGGCACCCGTGGAACCAGACGACGCTGCCCGTCCCGCAGAAGCGCGACTTCGACGACAAGTATAGCTGGGTGATGAGCCCCCGCTGGTTCAACCCGGACACGCGGGAGCACCTGGCGCTCGACACCGGCGGCGGCGCGTTCGCGCGGCTGTACACGACGGCGCTGGCGAACATGGTCGACACCCCGTACGTGAAGTCGACCGGGTCCAGCGTGCAGATCTCGCTGCCGAAGGGGCAGAGCCTGCCGGAGATGACGCTCGAATGGCGGATCCCGGACTGGTCGAACGCCCTCGAGCGCAACCGGGCGCGGGCGTACTTCGTCGCCTACTCGGCGGCGATGGCGGTGTACTTCCTGGAGCGGGCCATGGACCGGGTCCGCGGCGGCGACACGAAGGTCTTCGAGGACTTCGAGGTGCCGGACGAGGGCATCGGGTGCGGCTTCCACGAGGCGGTGCGCGGCGTGCTGTCCCACCACCTCGTCATCAAGGACAAGAAGATCGCGAACTACCACCCGTACCCGCCGACGCCGTGGAACGCGAGCCCGCGCGACAGGTACGGCACGCCCGGCCCGTACGAGGACGCCGTCCAGGACATGCCGATCTTCGAGGAGAACGGGCCGGACGACTTCCGGGGCGTCGACATCATGCGCGCCGTGCGCAGCTTCGACCCGTGCCTGCCGTGCGGCGTGCACATGTACCTCGGCAAGGGCCGCGAGCTGAAGAAGCTGCACTCGCCGATGTTCGGGGCGACGCATGGCTGACGTCCCGCGCCGGCTCGACGCCGCGGCGGTCGCCGACCGGCTGGGCGGGCTCGACGCGACGCTCGGCACGCTGGAGCGGACGCCCGGCGCGACCGCCGAGACGGCGATGGCCGCGGTGTCCCTGCTGACCGAGGTGTACGGGGAGGCGCTGGCGCGCGTCATGGACCGCGTCTCGGGGCAGCGGCGGCTCGTCGAGGAGGTCATGGACGACGAGCTCCTCGGGCATCTGCTGATCTTGCACGACATCCACCCGGAGACCGCCGAGCAGCGGATCGTCCGGACCCTCGACGCCCTGCGGCGGCAGGGCGCCGCCGACGCCGAGTCGGCGGGCATGGACGGGACGACCGTGCGGGTCCGGCTGGCCGGCGGCGGCTGCGGTGCCGCGAAGGCGAAGGAGACCGTCCGGGAGGCCGTGCTCGCCGCGGCCCCGGACACGGCGGAGGTCGAGTTCATCGAGGCGCCGGCGGCCAAGCCCGCCGCCTTCGTCCCGGTGGACGCGCTCATGCACCGGCCCGTCCCGGCGGGGGACGGGACGCCATGACCGCGGGAGCCTTCGAGCGCCTGGTGAAGCGGGTGTCCGCCGGGGGACCGGAGGCCGCCGACGTCTGCGGGCTGTGCGCGGCCCCGGTCGGCGACGACCACGCCCACGTCCTGGACGAGGACAGCGGGGAGCCGCTGTGCGCCTGCCGCGCCTGCGCCCTGCTGTTCGAGAAGGACGGGGCGGGGCAGGGCCACTACCGGCTCGTGCCCGACCGCCGGATCAGGCTCGCCGGCGTCCGGACCGCCGACCTCGGCGTCCCGGTCGGGCTCGCGTTCTTCGTCGTGGAGCCGGACGGCACCGTGGCGGCCCGCTACCCGAGCCCGGCCGGCGCGACCGCCTGGACCGTGGACCCCGAGACCTGGACGGCCGCCACGTCGGGCTGCCCGGAGCTGGCGTCGCTGCGTCCCGGATCGGAGGCGCTCCTGGTCAGCACCGTCAAGGGCGCCGACGAGCAGTGGCTGGTGCCGATCGACGACTGCTACCGGCTGGTCGGCCTGATCCGCGAAGCGTGGACGGGCCTGGCCGGGGGAGACCGCGTCTGGACCGAGATCGAGGCGTTCTTCGGCCGCCTCGCCGAGCAGAGCCAGGAGGGATGAGCATGGCCGAGATCCGCGTAGGGAAACCCGACGTGAAGCCCGACACGCCCTCGCACGTCAAGGGCGTCCACCAGGGCAACCGGACGGGCGCCTACAGGCACGAGGCCGGACATCACAAGGACGGCACCGCCGACGCGCGGCGGTCGACCGGGATCCGCCCGAGGAAGCGGAACCCGATCCTGCCGATCATGCCGAACCTGCCGCCCGGCTGACGCCGGCGCGGCACACCGAGAAGAGGGGGAGCACGTGAAGAGAGAAGTGAAGGTCGAGAAGCAGCGGCGGGGCCTGTGGATGGCGCTCGGCTCGATGGCCGCCATCGGGACGCTGGCGCTGCTCTGGAAGGAGTTCCCGGCGATGGTCCGGTACTACAAGATCGAGCGCATGTGAGCGGGAAGGACGGTACGGCGGATGTGCCTCGGCATCCCGGGTGAGATCGTCGAGCTGTCGGCCGAGCGCGGCGACCTCGCGAAGGTCGAGGTCGCCGGCGTCCGCCGGGCGGTGAACATCGGCCTGCTCGGCCGCGACGCGCTGGCCCCCGGCGACTGGGTCCTGGTGCACGTCGGGTTCGCCATGTCGAAGATCGACGAGGCGGAGGCGGCGGCCACTCTCGACCTGCTGCGCGGCCTCGGCCAGGCCTACACCGACGAGCTGGACGCGCTCGCCGAATCCGACATCACCTGAAAGACGACAACATCAACACCACCGGGGAGGGCAGGCATGCGGTTCGTCGACGAGTACCGCGACGCGGACCAGGCCCAGGCGCTGTCGGCGCAGATCACCGCGCTGTGCGAGCCTGGGCGCCACTACAAGTTCATGGAGGTGTGCGGCGGCCACACCCACACCATCTACAAGCACGGCCTTGAGGACTACCTGCCGGAGAGCATCTCGCTCGTCCACGGCCCCGGCTGCCCGGTCTGCGTGATCCCGATGGGACGGGTGGACGACGCGATCCACATCGCGTCCCAGCCGGACGTCATCCTGACGTCGTTCGGCGACATGATGCGCGTGCCCGGCGGCAAGGGCTCGTTCTTCGACGCGAAGGCGGCCGGCGCCGACATCCGGATGGTGTACTCGCCGCTGGACGCCCTGAAGATCGCCAGGCAGAACCCGGGCAAACGGGTCGTCTTCATGGCGATCGGGTTCGAGACGACGGCGCCGTCCACGGCGATGACCGTGCTGCGCGCGGCGGCCGAGGGCATCGAGAACTTCTCGATCTTCTGCAACCACGTGACGATCCTGCCGGGCATCAAGGCGATCCTGGACTCGCCCGACCTGCGGCTCGACGGCTTCCTCGGCCCCGGCCACGTGTCCACGGTCATCGGCTGCCGCCCGTACTCGTTCATCTCGGACGGCTACGGCAAGCCGCTGGTCTGCGCGGGCTTCGAGCCCCTCGACATCCTGCAGTCGGTGTACATGCTGCTGCGGCAGCTCGACGAAGGCCGCAGCGAGGTCGAGAACCAGTACACGCGGATCGTGCCGTGGGACGGGAACGCCAAGGCGCTGCAGGCGATCAACCAGGTGATGGAGCTGCGGCCGCACTTCGAGTGGCGCGGCCTCGGATTCATCTCCCATTCGGCGCTGCGGGTCCGCGCGGAGTACGCCGTCCACGACGCCGAGCGCGTCTTCGACATGCCGGGCGTCCGGGTCGCCGACCCGAAGGCGTGCCAGTGCGGCGAGGTGCTCAAGGGCGTCATCAAGCCGTGGGAGTGCAAGGTGTTCGGCACGGCCTGCACCCCGGAGACGCCGATCGGCACGTGCATGGTCTCGTCCGAGGGCGCGTGCGCGGCCTACTACAACTACGGCCGGTTCACGCGGGAGCGCGTGCAGGAGGCGACACGGGCATGACGGAGACGGTGAGCGCCGAGCAGCAGGTGCTGGAGCGCATCGAGCGGGCGCGGCGGCGCAAGGCCAGGGTGAAGGAGGAACGCGTGACGCTCGCGCACGGCGCGGGCGGCAAGGCGTCCCAGACCCTCATCGACGCCGTCTTCGTGGACGCTTTCCGCAACCCGGAGCTGGAAGCGATGGAGGACGGCGCCACGCTCACCCTGAACGGCGGCCGGACCGTCTTCACCACCGACTCCTACGTGGTGTCGCCGATCTTCTTCCCGGGCGGCGATATCGGCGACCTGGCGGTGAACGGGACGGTCAACGACCTGTCCGTCTGCGGCGCCCGCCCGATGTACCTGTCGGCCGGGTTCGTCCTGGAGGAGGGATTCCCGGTCGCCGACCTCCAGCGGGTCGTCGCGTCGATGGCCGCCGCCGCGTCCCGCGCCGGGGTCACCATCGTCACCGGGGACACGAAGGTCGTCGAACGCGGCAAGGCCGACGGCTGCTACGTGAACACCGCCGGCATCGGCGTCCTCGACCGGGACGTGACGCTCGGCGCCGCGGCCGTCCGGCCGGGCGACGCCGTGCTCGTCTCCGGGCCGATCGGCGAGCACGGGGTCACGATCATGCTGGCGCGCGGGGAACTCGACATCGAGGCCGACCTGGTCTCCGACACGGCGCCGCTGCACGAGCCGATCGCGGCGCTGCTCGACGCCGTCCCCGGCGGGGTGCGGGTGATGCGGGACGCGACGCGCGGCGGGGTGGCGACCGTCCTCAACGAGATCGCGCAGGCGGCGCGGGTCGGCATCGCGCTGGACGAGGCGGCCGTGCCGGTGCGTCCCATGGTGAACGGCGCCTGCGAGCTGCTCGGCATCGACCCGCTGTACGTGGCGTGCGAGGGCCGGTTCGTCGCCGTGGTCGACGGAGATCAAGCGGACGCCGCCCTGGAGGCGCTGCGCGGTCACCCGCTCGGTGAGGGCGCCGCACTGGTCGGGCACGTCCGCGAGGAACCGCCCGGTCTCGTCCTGCTGAAGACGACGTTCGGCGGGACGCGGATCGTCGACATGCTCGTCGGCGACCCGCTGCCCCGGATCTGCTGAGCGCCTACAGTTCGCCGCGCAGCGCGGTCTGCGTCAGCTCCCACAGCACGTGGTACACGGTCGTCTGCGCCTCCTGGATCCGGTGGACGGACGCGGACGGCACGACGAACAGGTGGTCGACGCGGCCGGCCTCGGCCATCCGGCCGCCGTCGTAGCCCGCGAACCCCACGGTCAGCAGGCCGTGCCGGTTCGCCTCGTCGAGGGCGCGCAGCAGGTTCTCCGAACCGCCGCTGGTGGACAGCGCCACCACCATGTCGTTGCGCGTCCCGAGCGCGGCGATCTGCCGGGCGAACACGACCTCGAACCCCACGTCGTTGGACAGCGCGGTGACGGACGCGACGTCGTGCGGCAGCGACAGCGCCGGCAGCGGCCGGGCCGGCGGGGGAGGGCTCGCGTGCAGCTCGGCGACCTCCTGCGCGTCGGTGCTGCTGCCGCCGTTGCCGAAGCAGAACAGCCGGCCGCCGTCCGCGAACCGGGCGGCCATCTCCCGCGCGCACCGCACCAGCCGTTCGGCCAGCGGCCCGGCGAGCGACTCGCGCAGCGCGACGATCTCGGCGGCCTTCTCCTCGGTCGACGCCCGGACGTCCGCGAGCACGGACTCGATGTCGCTCTTGTCCGCATACAGGAACGGATACAGGGACTCGACGCCACTCGTCATGACCGTGCCTCCACCACCGCGATCGCCTCCTTGGCATGGACCAGCACGACCTCTCCGGGCCCGGCGTCGACGAGCGCCACGCTGACCTCCTCCGGTCCGTTCTCGGTCTCGACGATGGCGAGACCTCCGTCCCTGACCTCCAGCACCCGCACCTGGACGCCGGCGTCCGAGCAGGTGATGCAGACCTCGTCGTGGCACGGCTCCGTCATCCGACGGCCTCCCCTTCGAGCGTTCCGGGCTGGTCGAAGAACACGTGAACCAGCTCCCAGAGGATGTGATAGGCGGTGACGTGCACTTCCTTCACCACGCAGGGATCGTCGGACCGCGCGACCAGCACATGATGGGCCGCGCCGCTCCGGGCGATCTCACCGCCGTCCCCGCCCAGCAGCGCGACGGTCTCCAACCCTCGCTCGCGCGCCTCGCGCAGCGCCTCAAGCACGTTCGCGCAGTTCCCATCCGCCGAGATGCCGAGCGCGATGTCGTCCGGCTTCGAGAGAAGCCGCATCCGCTCGGCGAAGTCTCCCGCCAGTGACATCGCGGGCAGCGCGCGTTTCCCGACGATGACCGGATGCATGAACTCGACCGCGACATGCTGGGCGTCCGTCGCCGCACCGCCGTTGCCGAACACGAGGAGCTTCCCGCCGCGATGGAAGCGCACCGCCATGTCGCGGCACGCCAGCGCGATCAGCTCGGCGTCCCCGCCCAGCGCGCGCCCCGGGCGCGTCCGGCGGTCGAACGCGGCCTGGACGATCCCGGCCGCTCCTGCTGCCATGTCCGCTCCTCACGATCGGCCGGCCCCTCGCTCCACAGGGCCAGGAAGGAATCGAGGACGCCGCCGAACCGCGCGAGGCTCGCCATGCGGGTCCGCAGGTCGGCGAGGCCCTCGGCGGTCAGCTCGTACCGGCGCCGCGCGGGCCCCGCGTCCGAGGGCACCCAGCTGGACGTGAGCAGCCGCTCGCGTTCCAGGGCCCGCAGCACCCGGTAGGCGTGGCCCGGTTCGACGCCCGTCACGCCCATCGCGGCGAGCCGCTCGATGAGGTCGTAGCCGTGGTCGGGCCGCTGGTGGATGAGCAGCAGGAGGAACGGCTGGAGCATGCTGCGGATCTCGCTCCCGCACACGGGTCTCCCCCTCGCGCATTCGGTTCCACGGCGATATATGCCTAGCCGGAACGTGACCGAAGTAACGCGGCTATACGCGATCTTTAAGGGGCGCGGGCATCGGCGGCGGAGCCGTCGCCGGTTCCGCCGCCGATGGGCACGCGGGTCACTTGGGCGGCATCAGGACGCTGTCGATGATGTAGACGGTGGCGTTGGCGGTCTGCACGTTGCCGCAGACCACGCCGGCGTCCTCGCCGACCTTGAACGACTCGCCCGAGCCGCTCGTCGTCAGCATGGCGCCCTGCAGGGTCTTGAAGTCGCCGTCCGACAGGTCGCCGGGCGCGAGCCGCTTGCCGACGACGTGGTAGGTGAGGATGCTCGTCAGCGTCTCCTTGTCGGCCAGCACCTTGTCGAGCTGGTCCTTCGGGATCTTGGCGAAGGCGTCGTTGGTCGGCGCGAACACCGTGATGTCCTTGGCCGAGTTGAGCGTGTCGACCAGGCCGGCCTTCTTGACGGCGGTGACCAGCGTGGACAGCACCGGGTTGTTGGACGCGGCCGTCGCGACCGGGTCGGCCGCCATGCCGCTGAAGCTGCCCTTGCCGCTGGCGGGGACGGCCGAGCAGGCGGGCCCGAACGGCTTGTCCGCCGCCGGTGCGGCGGCGGCCGTGCTGGACGGTGCGGCGGCCGAACTGGGCGACGCCCCGCCGGCGGCATTGTCGTCGCTGCCGGAGCAGGCGGTGAGCCCGGCGGTGAGCGCGGCGGCGGTCAGGACGCCGGCGGCGATGCGGGTGCGCTTCATGGTGAACTCCTTCGTGATCGGGTGAACTGTCGAGGTGCGGGTGCGGGGTCAGGTCACGGTGACCACCACCGAATGCCAGCCGGTGGCGCCGTCCGGGAACGGGGGAGTCCGGGCTGCGGGCTGCGTGGTCCCGGTCCCGTCGGTGGCGCGGACGCGCAGCGTGTGCGAGCCGGGGAAGGCGTCCCACTCGGCGACCCACTGCCGCCAGGTGTCGATGCCGGGGACCGGGGCCATTCCGGCGGGGCGCCAGGGCCCGTCGTCGACCTGCCATTCGACGGCGTCGATGCCGCGGTGCTGGGCCCACGCCGTCCCGGCGACGGCGACCGGCCCGGCCTTGACGCGGGCGAACGGCTTGGGCACGTCGATGCGGGAGAACGTCTTCACCGGCGCCCGCTCCGCGTAGCCGCGCTTCGTCCAGTACGCCCGGTCGGTGGCGAACCGGGTCACCTTGAGGTCGGTGACCCACTTGGTCGCGGAGACGTAGCCGAACAGGCCGGGCACCACCAGGCGGGCGGGGAAGCCGTGCGCCACCGGCAGTGGCTCGCCGTTCATGCCGACGGCGAGCAGCGCGTCGCGTCCGTCCAGCACGGTCTCCAGCGGTGTGCCGAGCGTCATGCCGTCGGACGAGCGGGACAGGAGCTGGTCGGCGCCCGGCAGCACCCCCGCCCGCCGCAGCAGCGGCCCGAGCGGTGCGCCGAGCCAGCGGGCGTTCCCGGCCAGGTCCCCGCCGACCTGGTTGGACACGCACGACAGCGTGATGTGACGCTCGACCAGGTCCAGGTTCAGCAGGTCCTCGAAGGTCAGCTCGACGGGCCGGGCGACCATGCCATGGATGCGCAGCGTCCAGTCCCGGGGATCGACCTGGGGCAGGACGAGCGCCGTGTCCACCCGGTAGAAGTCGCGGTTGGGCGTCCGGAACGGCGGCATGCCCGGGACCTTCACCTGTGCCCCCGCAGGAACGGGCGAGGCCGGGCCGGCCGGGGCCGGCAGCCGCAGCCGGGCGCGGACGGCGGACACGTCGTCGCGCCGCAGCAGTACCCGCC